>JAYUEP010000250.1:0-24891 GCA_043739165.1 Hyphomicrobiales bacterium | reverse complement strand
GATTGACGCCGATCTTGAAAAGCTGCGCAACAAGAACATCGACATCACCTTCCGTCCGCAGCAAAGCGAAAACTTTTGGACCAATGCCGCCATTGGCTGGCTGCCGTTGATCATCATCGGCGGTGTCTGGCTGTTCTTCATGCGCCAGATGCAAAATGGCTCTGGCAAGGCCATGGGTTTTGGCAAATCGAAGGCCAAGCTCCTCACCGAAAAGCAAGGCAAGGTCACCTTTGCCGATGTCGCTGGCGTCGATGAAGCCAAGGATGATCTGCAAGAGATCGTCGAATTCCTGAAAGACCCGCAGAAGTTTCAACGCCTCGGCGGCAAAATTCCGCGCGGCGCGCTCCTCGTGGGCCCGCCCGGCACCGGTAAAACCCTGCTGGCCCGCGCCATTGCCGGCGAAGCTGGTGTGCCATTCTTCACTATTTCTGGTTCTGACTTTGTTGAAATGTTTGTGGGCGTGGGTGCAAGCCGCGTGCGCGACATGTTTGAACAAGCCAAGAAGAACGCACCCTGCATCATCTTCATCGACGAAATTGACGCTGTCGGCCGCCATCGTGGCGCAGGTCTTGGCGGTGGTAATGATGAACGTGAACAAACGCTCAACCAATTACTGGTAGAGATGGACGGCTTTGAAGCCAATGAAGGTGTGATCATCGTCGCGGCCACCAACCGCCCCGACGTGCTCGACCCTGCCCTTCTGCGTCCGGGCCGTTTTGACCGCCAGATCACTGTCGGCAACCCCGATGTGAAGGGCCGCGAACAAATCCTTGCCGTGCATATGAAGAATGTGCCGATGGCTCCGGATGTTGATGCCAAGATTCTGGCGCGTGGTACGCCCGGCTTCTCTGGCGCTGATTTGGCCAATCTTGTGAACGAAGCCGCTCTCCTTGCCGCGCGCCGCAACAAGCGCATGGTAACGCAGGCCGAGTTCGAAGACGCCAAGGATAAGGTGATGATGGGGGCTGAGCGTCGTTCACTCGTGATGAGCGACGAAGAACGCCGCAACACCGCCTACCACGAAGCCGGCCATTCCATTGTGGGCCTCGCGGTGCCTTATGATCCTTTGCACAAGGTGACCATCATTCCGCGCGGCCGCGCGCTTGGCGTCACCATGAACCTGCCGGACGGTGATCGTTACAGCCGCACCCGCGAATGGTGTGAGAGCCGCTTGGCCGTTCTCTTCGGTGGCCGCGAGGCTGAACTTATTCTCGGCGGCGACAAGAACGTGACCAATGGCGCCACGGGTGACATTCAAATGGCGACGTCTCTGGCCCGCACCATGGTGATGGAATGGGGCATGAGCGAAAAACTGGGCCGCGTGCGCTATGGCACCAATGACCAAGAGGTGTTCCTTGGTCACAGCGTGACGCAGAGCAAGAACATTTCGGAAGAAACCGCACGCTTGATCGATGATGAAACCCGCAAGCTCATCCATGCGGGCGAAGCCAAGGCCAAGCGCATTCTGGCCAAGCAACGCAACGGCCTGCACACTTTGGCCAAAGCGCTGATTGAGTTTGAAACGCTGTCGGGCGACGAAGTGAAGCTCATCCTCTCCGGCAAGAAGCTAAAGCGTGATGATGCGCCCAAGGCCCCAACAGCTGAGCCGCCGACACCCGTTGTGCCGCGCACCCAGCCACGTCGGCCCGTCTCGCTTGAGCCGCAGACCCAGAGCTGAGATCGGCTTTCGTTTGGCATGACGCAATATCTGCGCCCGCTGGCTTTGGTCTATGGGGCTGATGCCAGAACCATGATCCAATCTGGCAAGGCCGCCCCGCTGGGCGGCCTTGGCCATATCGGCTTCACCCAAGCAGAACTGATCACGCGTGATGGCGGTGTGATTTCGCGCCACTTGATCGGTTTGGACGAAGCGGCAAAACATCCAGCCTTCGCCGCCATTACCATGCCCCGCCCCAACTTTGGCCCCTTGGTTCTCAATCAATGTCACATCATGGGCATTGTGAATGTGACACCGGACAGTTTCTCCGACGGTGGGCAGAATTTCCAAACGGAGACTGCCATCGCCAACGCGCGTCAGATGGCAGAAGACGGCGCATCCATTCTCGACGTGGGTGGCGAATCCACCAGACCTGGCTCTGACCCCGTCACCACAGAGGACGAGCGCGCTCGCATCATGCCAGTGATTGCAGCCTTGGCCAAAGAACACACCATCTCCGTCGACACCCGCAAATCCGTCTTGATGAAAGAGGTCCTCACCGCAAGTGCGGCGATGATCAATGATGTCTCCGCTTTACAATATGACGCTGCGAGCGCCTCCACGCTGGCTGCAATGAAAGCCCCCGTCATCCTCATGCATGCCCAGGGCGAGCCGCGCACCATGCAGCTTCAGCCGAAATATGATGATGTGGTGCTCGACGTTTATGACCAATTGGCCGCATTGATCAGCAAAGCCGAAGCCGCTGGCATCCATCGCAGCAAGATCATGGTTGACCCCGGCATCGGCTTTGGAAAAACCTTCAAGCAGAATTTGGAACTGCTGCAACAACTCACAGTTTTCCATGGCCTCGGCGTTGGTCTGTTGATCGGCCTCTCGAGGAAGGGTTTCATTGGTGCGATCACCGGTGAGAAAAAAGCTGCAGACCGCTTGAGTGGTTCAATCGGCGGGGCCTTGCATGCCACCATGATGGGTGCCCATGTTCTGCGGGTTCACGATGTTAAGGAAACATTAAGCGCGATCTCGGTTTTCAACGCAGCGCAGGACCCGGCTTCAACCGCTGTTTAATCTTCGCGCCTAAAAATTCGAATGAAATTGCTAGGGGGACATTAAGATGTCACGCAAATATTTTGGCACAGACGGTGTGCGCGGCAAGGCCAATGAAGGCTCCATGGCACCGGAAGCCGTGATGCGTGTTGGCATGGCCGCTGGCCAATTGCACCGCCGCGGCGGCCACCGCCACCGCGTGGTGGTGGGCAAGGACACGCGCCTCTCCGGCTATATGATTGAACAGGCCCTCACTGCTGGCTTTCTTTCGGCGGGCATGGATGTGTTTCTTTTTGGCCCTGTTCCAACACCTGCCGTTGCCATGCTCACCAAATCCATGCGTGCTGATTTGGGTGTGATGATCTCGGCCTCGCATAATCCTTTCTATGACAATGGCATCAAAATATTCGGCCCCGATGGTTACAAGCTCTCCGATGACATGGAACAAAAAATTGAAGAGTTGATCGACAATCCATCACAACTGCGCCTCGCCCCTTCCGAACAAGTGGGCCGCGCCAAGCGCATTCAAGATGCAGGGGCCCGTTACATTGAATTCGCCAAACGCACTTACACGGCTGACACACCGCTTGATGGTCTGCGCATCGTCATCGACACCGCCAATGGTGCTGCATATAATTCAGCGCCGCCTGCGCTTTGGGAATTGGGTGCCGAGATCATCACCATGGGCGACACACCCAATGGCACCAACATCAATGAAAAATGCGGCTCCACCCATCCTGAAGCCATGTGCCAGCGCGTGCGTGAAACGCGGGCCGACATTGGCATTGCTTTGGACGGCGATGCAGACCGCGTGATCATCGCCGATGAAAACGGCAAGGTGATTGATGGCGACCAGATCATGGCATTGATCGCCACATCCTGGGCCAAGCGCGGCGTGTTGAAAGGCGGCGGCCTTGTCACAACCATCATGAGCAACCTGGGCCTTGAGCGTTATATTCAGTCACAAGGCCTGACACTGGCGCGCACCAAGGTGGGCGATCGTTACGTCGTAGAACACATGCGCCAGCATGGCTTCAACATCGGCGGTGAACAATCCGGCCATATCGTGATGTCTGACTATGCCACAACAGGCGATGGTCTGCTCGCCGCATTGCAAGTTTTGGCCGAAGTTGTCCGCCAAAAAAAGCCAGTCAGCGAGGTGTGCAATTTATTCACGCCGCTGCCGCAGATTTTGCAAAATGTGAAATTCAAGGGTGGCAAGCCGCTGGATGATGTGAAGGTGATTTCCGCCATCAAGGACGCCGAATCCCAGCTCGGCAAATCAGGCCGCCTCGTCATTCGCCCCTCGGGCACCGAGCCCCTGATCCGCGTGATGGCCGAGGGTCAAGACGAATCCGTGGTGCGAAAAATCGTTGCCGAACTTTGCGGTGTCATTTCAAAAGCCGCCGCGTAACAAATTGATTGGAATTTGCCCCTGTCCTGAGCGACTGTTTCATTCTGCACCAACCACTGATGCAAAAATACAACGCTCTGCCACTGTCACATTCCAGCCATCTTCTTGCCAGCCTTGAAACACAAGCCGCTGGCATGCTGAAAAAATCGGAACTGTAATACAATCGAGGTGTGTGATGAAAGTGTTCAAAAGCGTAATTCTGGCCAGCATTTTGGCCATTCCAATGGCGGTATCCGCCAAAGCCAGTGACATGGCCCCAGCCATTCCGCAAGACTCGGCATCCACCAGCGGCATTTATCTGCGCGGTGATGTGGGCACATCTTATCTGGATTGGGGCACCGCAACCTCACCCTGGGGGTTCACTGGCGGCGCGGGCATTGGCTATCAATTTGACCAGAACCTCCGCACGGATTTGACTTGGGATCGCTCGGGCAACTTCACAGTTGCGCCCGGCGCATCGATCAGCACCAGCACGGTGCTCGGCAATGTCTACTATGACTGGAAGAATGAGTCTCCCATCACGCCCTATATTGGCGCCGGCCTCGGCTATGGTTGGGAATGGGATAACAATGGCACGCAGGCCAGCAATCAGGGCCTCGCTGTCGGCCTTGCAGCTGGTGTGGCCTATGACATGACCAACAATCTGGCGCTGGACGTGGGCTATCACTTCCACGACATCCTTTCGTCCGGCACTACGGTTCCGGAACATCAGGCCACCGTGGGCTTGCGCTTCAAGTTCTGATCCCCAATCGCGGGTGATCATCCAAAACGCGTCCTTGCATCATGCAGGGGCGCGTTTTAGTTTGAGGAAACAGGAGCACTCAAAATGGGCACACGCATTTCCTTTCCACGCACCGATGGCAAACCAACCGAAGGCTATCTCGCCAAGGCCGGACGTGACCATGCGCCCGGCGTGATCGTCATTCAGGAATGGTGGGGCATGAATGGCAACATCACTTCCATCTGCGACCGTCTCGCTCTCGCCGGCTATGACGCGCTGGCACCTGATCTTTATGCCGGCCGCGTGGTGCCCTATCATGACTCGGCAGCGGCCACTGCTGAGATGAGCTCGCTCAACTTCAAGGACGTAGCCGACAATGTGGTGCGCGGCGCGGTGCTCTATCTCAAGAAATCTTCGCCCAAAGTGGGCATGACGGGGTTTTGCATGGGCGGCGCTGTGACGCTGCTGTCAGCGCAAGACGTGCCCGAACTTTCCTGCGCGGCACCTTTCTATGGAATGCCGCCCGCTTCGTTGTTCAGCGCTTCAAAAGTACGCGTGCCACTGCAGTGCCATTTCTCCAACACGGATGATTACCCGTCGCCCGCGCAAGCCGACGCGATGGAGAAGGATTTCAAGGCCTCCGGCCTCAAGGCCGAAGTCTTCCGCTATGACGCGTCTCACGCCTTCATGAACGAGCAGCGCCCCGTTCATGATCGCGCGGCGGCGGAGCAAGCTTGGGGAAGGTTATTAGGCTTTTTGAAACAAAATATTGGATGATGGTTGCGATCACTTCTAAACAGCAAACGCAAATCCGAGGGGGCAAGATGGAGGCCATTCAATACAAAGGAATTATCATTGGCTTTATCGCACTGATATTAGCACCTACGATAGTTTTAGCTTCTGACAATGGTGCGCAAGACTACTTGATGACACTGACTCCAAAGGGCCAAGCACAAATGCTGGGCAAGGCTGTCGGCGAAGGATGCATTGGAAAAGTAGCATTTTATCAAGGAAGCGTTGGCGACCATACATCCAGCCCGCAAGACGCACCAATACTGCCAGGACACGAGCATGACGCTATTTGGAGCGTCAAATGTTCCAATGGGAAGAGTTTTTCGGTCAGCGTTCATCCTGGGGGCGACAGTCAAATTCTTGACTGCAAGATGTTAGAAACTATCGGCGGCGGCCACTGCTTCAAAAAATATTAGAAACCGACACTAAACTTGAAGATTAACACTTTGAAGATCAAATTTGCGATTTGAGTTGCGAAGCGACAACATTTCTGCCATTTGCGTCCTCGGGCTAGGCCACCCCAACGTGGCTCTACCCATCTGTAAGGATGGAGATCAAAATGACAGATACGAAACCGGCATTGCGTCCGGCTTGCGCTAACTTTTCTTCCGGCCCTTGTGCAAAGTTCCCCGGCTGGACCCCTGAAAAACTCAAAGACGCTGTTGTGGGCCGCTCCCACCGCTCATCGCTGGGCAAGGCGCGCTTGAAAAAAGCGATCGACTTGACCCGCGAGGTTTTGCAGGTTCCGGCCGATTACAAGATCGGCATCGTGCCTGCATCAGATACCGGCGCTGTGGAAATGGCCTTATGGTCTCTGCTCGGTGAGCGCCCCGTTGACGTGGTGGCGTGGGAATCATTCGGCGATGGCTGGGTGTCTGACATTCTCAAGCAACTGAAGCTGAAAGACGCCCGCAAGATCGTCAGCGGCTATGGCGATTTGCCAGACCTCTCACAAATCAATTTCGCCCATGATGTAGTCTTCACCTGGAATGGCACCACCTCTGGCGTGCGCGTGCCCAATGCTGATTTCATCCCCGCGAACCGCGAGGGCTTGACGATTTGTGATGCCACCTCCTCCGCCTTCGCGCAGGACATGGATTTTGCGAAACTCGATGTTGTCACTTTCTCGTGGCAGAAAGTTCTGGGCGGCGAAGGTGCGCATGGTGTTCTCATTCTCTCACCCCGCGCTGTGGCGCGGTTGGAATCCTACACACCTGCATGGCCGATGCCGAAAATCTTCCGCCTCACCTCCGGTGGCAAATTAATCGCTGGCATTTTTGAAGGTGAAACAATCAACACGCCTTCCATGCTTTGTGTTGAAGATTATTTGCTGGCTCTCGAATGGGCCAAGAATCTTGGCGGCCTCAAGGCCTTGCGCGCCCGTGCTGATGCCAATGCCACCATAATCGACGCATGGATTTCCAAATCCAAGTTTGCACATCACCTCGCCAAAGTTCCGGCCACGCGTTCCAACACCTCCGTCTGCCTCACACTTGATGGTGCAGAAGATGTGCCAAAGAAAATGGTAAAACTGCTGGAAGCTGAAAAGGTTGCCTACGATCTGGGCGCCTACCGCGATGCCCCTCCGGGCCTGCGCATCTGGTGTGGCGCCACGGTTGAAACCAAAGACGTTGAAGCGCTGACGCATTGGCTCGACTGGGCCTATGCGCAAGCCACCGCCGCCTAATTCATTCCCCTTTTTCACAAACTCATAGGAGCTTCATATGGCCCCCCGCGTTTTGATTTCAGACAAGCTTTCTGCTGCCGCTGTTCAGATCTTCAAGGATCGTGGCGTTGAAGTGGATTACAAGCCAGACCTTGGCAAAGACAAGGATGCACTGCTGGCAGCCATCCCCAACTATGATGGTCTCGCCATTCGCTCCGCCACCAAGGTGACACCCAAAATTCTTGAAGCCGCGACCCGACTCAAAGTGGTCGGCCGTGCTGGCATCGGTGTGGATAACGTCGATATCCCGGCTGCTACGGCCAAGGGCATCGTGGTGATGAACACACCGTTCGGCAATGCCATCACTACGGCAGAACATGCCATTTCAATGATGATGGCCCTGGCACGCCAAATCCCCGAAGCCAATGCCTCCACCCATGCCGGCAAGTGGGAGAAGAACCGCTTCATGGGCGTGGAGCTTTACGCCAAGACCTTGGGTGTCATCGGCTGTGGCAACATCGGCTCCATCGTGGCAGACCGCGCCCTTGGCCTTAAAATGAAAGTGATTGCCTATGATCCTTTCCTCTCGCCAGAACGCGCCTTGGCACTGGGCGTCGAAAAAGTCGAATTGCTCGATTTGATCGCGCGGTCTGACTTCATCACGCTTCACACGCCGCTGACCGACAAGACGCGCAACGTCATTGGTGCGGCCGCTATTTCAAAAATGAAAAAGGGCGTGCGCATCATCAATTGCGCCCGTGGTGGATTGGTGGACGAAGAGGCGCTTTATCAAGCGCTGATAACCAAACATGTGGCGGGTGCGGCGCTCGATGTGTTTGAGGTTGAACCGGCGACAGAACACAAATTGTTCGGGCTGGAAAACGTTGTATGCACGCCGCATCTGGGCGCATCAACTGACGAAGCACAGGAAAACGTGGCCTTGCAGGTGGCCGAGCAAATGGCCGACTACTTGGTTAAGGGCGCCGTCACCAACGCCCTCAACATGCCGTCGATCAGCGCCGAAGAAGCGCCGCGCCTCAAGCCCTATGTTGCATTGGCCGAAAAGCTGGGCTCTTTCGCGGGCCAGCTCACTGATTCAGACATCAATGGCATCGTGATCGAATATGCCGGTGATGTGGGAGAGTTGAACACCAAGGCCCTCACTTCGGCTGCGGTGGCCGGCATTTTGAAAGAACAGCTCGGCACCATCAACATGGTCTCAGCCCCGGTGATCGCCAAGGAACGCGGCATCAAGGTGGATGAAGTCAAGCAAACAAGGCGCGGTGCCTACGAGACCTACATCCGCATTACCATCAAGACGGAAAAATACGAACGCTCGGTAGCAGGCACCGTGTTTGGTGATGGCAAGCCGCGCATCATCCAGATCAAGGGCATTGAGCTGGAATGCAACTTCGGCCCGCACATGCTTTACATCACCAACAACGACAAGCCGGGTTTCGTGGGCCGCGTCGGCACGTTGCTCGGAAATGCGGGCATCAACATGGGCACGTTCCATTTGGGCCGCCTTGTTGAAGGCGGCGATGCCATCAGCATCATCGAAACCGATGGTGTCGTGCCGCAGGCGGTGATGGACGAAGTGAAGAAAGTGCCCAACGTGGTGCAGGTAAAGGCGCTGCGGTTTTAACGTCGCCTCATTCACTCAACATTCAATGAACCCTTGACCGCACCGCAGCCAAGGGCTTTTCTGCACTGCAACAATGAACAGCAATCAGCAATGTTCCATCGTCAGTTTCGGCACCAAGACCAGCCGAGGCGAAAACCTGTCCGCCGCTGATCTCGGTGAACGCGGAATGGCCCTTTGCACCATGGCAGATTTGCATTTGCCTGTGCCTCCGGGCTTTGTGCTGACCGCCACCGCCTGCCGCGCCATTGCTGGCGGCGATGCAGCAGCGCTTGCTGCCATCAAGGCCGAAATCAACTCGGGCCTGGCGGCGATCGAGGCTGAAACCGGCTGCGCCTTGGGCGACAGAAGGAAACTCCTTCTCCTCGCGGTGCGCCCTTCCCTGCCCGCCGCGCTGCCCGGCACACTGGAGGCTTTGCTCAATCTGGGCCTCAATGATGAAACGGTGGAAGGCCTTGGCACATCGGCGGGCGATCATACCTTTGCCCATGAATGCTACCGCCGCTTCATCCAGAACTATGCCCATGTGGTGATGGGTGATGATCCCGCCGCCTTCGAAGACTTGCTCAGCCTTTTCATTGAGGAGCGCGGCTATGTCTCATCGCGCGAGATCAAGGGTTCTGACGGGCCGGAACTGACCCAGCGTTTCAAAGCCCAAATCCAATCGAGCAATGACCGGATATTTCCACAAGATGTGCGTGAGCAATTGTGGAACGCCATCGCCGGTCTGGTGCGTGGCTGGAATGGCCCACGCGCCAAGGCCCAGCGCAAACTTCACGGATTGAAAGACGACACGGGCTTCGCCATTGTCGTGGAGGCCATGGTTTTCGGCAATCAGAATGAAGCCTCCGGCACGGGCCATGCAGCGTCCCGCCATCCGAAAACCGGCGAGCGCGTTTTGCAGGGTGAATATCTTGAGGATGCGCAAGGCCCGGATCTTGATGCCCGCCTGCGCCAAAGCACACCCTTGAGCGGGCCAGTACCCTCACTCGAAACCGCATTGCCGGAAGCCTATGCCACACTGGTTGCAGCGCTGGAAAAACTTGAACATGAACGCCGCGATGCCGTGGAGGTGGATTTCACCATCGCCCAAGGCAGCCCCTGGCTTCTGGACTTGCGCCCCGCGCGGCGCACCACGGCGGCCAATCTCAAAATCTTGACGGACCTTGTCGCGCAAGGCCGCATCAGCGAAGCCGATGCCTTGTTGCGCATCGATCCTTTGCAACTCGATCAATTGCTCCACTCGACATTGGACCCCACGGCCAAGCGCGAAGTTGTGGCGCAGGGGCTAGGCGCTTCACCCGGTGCCGCCAGCGGCATGATCATCTTCGATGCGGATGAGGCCAGGACGCTGGCTGGCCAGGGCCATCATGTCATTCTGGTGCGCACAGAAACTGCGCCCGAGGATATCAAGGGCCTGCATCTGGCAGACGGCGTTCTCACCACCCGTGGTGGGATGACCTCCCACGCCGCCGTGATCGCGCGCGGCATGGGCAAGCCCTGCGTCTCCGGCGCATCGAGCCTGAAAATCGACACTGCCGAAGGTGTGCTCAAAGCCCCGGGGATGACCTTGCACAAGGGTGATGTGATCACCATCGACGGCAGTTCCGGCCAAGTCCTCAAAGGCCCAGTGGCTGTGATCAAGCCCTCGCTCTCGGGTGATTTCGCCACCGTCTTGGGTTGGGCCGACAAGACCCGCCGCATGGCAGTGCGCGCCAATGCCGAAACTTTGCACGACGCCAAATTGGCGCGCGACTTCGGCGCTGAAGGCATCGGCCTTTCACGCACCGAACACATGTTCTTCGAGGGTGACCGCATCATCGCCATGCGCGAAATGATCTTGGCGGATACGGAGAAAGACCGTCGTACCGCGCTGGCCAAAATCCTGCCGATGCTGCGCGAAGATTTTGTCGGCCTTTTCTCGATCATGGTGGCAAAGCCCGTCACCATCCGCTTGCTCGACCCACCCCTGCATGAATTCCTGCCGTCGCAAAATGATGAGATTGAAGCACTGGCCAAGAGCCTGGGCGTCAACCCTGCAAGCTTCAAGCGACGCTTGGCCGAACTGCGCGAGCAAAACCCCATGCTCGGCCACCGCGGTGTGCGTCTGCTTTTGTCATACCCCGAAATCACCGACATGCAGGCCCGTGCCATTTTTGAAGCGGCGGCCCATGTCCAGGCCCAATCGGGCCAAGCACCTATTGCCGAGATCATGGTGCCATTAGTGGCTTCCCGCGCCGAGCTTTCGGCCGTGCGTTTGCGCATCGACGCGGTGGCCAAGGATGTGGCCCGAGAGACAGGCCAGAAACTTGATTATCTTGTGGGCACCATGATCGAACTGCCCCGCGCCGCGCTCAAGGCGGCGGATATTGCAGAGGCGGCAGAATTCTTCTCCTTCGGCACCAACGATCTCACCCAAACCACCTATGGCATCAGCCGCGACGACAGCGCCCGTTTCATCGGCGAATATACGACACGACAGATTTTCCCGCGTGATCCCTTTGTATCCTTGGATGTGGAAGGTGTCGGCGAACTCATCTCCATGGCCGTCGAACGTGGTCGCCAAGGCCGCGCCGACCTCAAGCTCGGGATTTGCGGTGAACATGGTGGCGACCCGGACTCAATTGCCTTCTTTGAGCGCGTCGGGCTGGATTATATCTCCTGCTCGCCCTTCCGTGTGCCCATCGCCAGGCTGGCTGCCGCCCAGGCACACCTCAGAATTGCAAAGAAAAACAAAT
This sequence comes from Hyphomicrobiales bacterium, assembly GCA_043739165.1. GTDB lineage: Bacteria > Pseudomonadota > Alphaproteobacteria > Rhizobiales > Aestuariivirgaceae > Aestuariivirga. Next base: position 13,196 of record JAYUEP010000250.1, on the reverse strand, counting down.
AAATTCAATGCATTAACCATGTTGTCGAACAGCGCTTTTCAATGGCGGATTTATGGCTAGATTTAGTTGTCCGCATGGTTAACCTATGCTAAACGCCAAAGCAGTATATTGCATTTCGGGCCCAATTGCCCTTGTAAACACAGGACCTGAGAGCATTGTATCACCGTCAGCGTAATTCCAGACAGGCGCTCTACTTCGACGATACCGCATTTGAGATGCCGTTGCAGAAGCGTAACCGCCTGATCGATAATCTTCCCATGATCGTGGCAGGCCTGATGCTGATGGTTGCATTTGCCTTTGCCGGAAACCTCATTGGCCGCAATGCCTCGGCGCACAATGCCGACGGCGAAGAACTGGCCAGCATGGCAGATCCTTCATTGTTTGTGGCCCCGACAAGCACTCTGACGACCAAGGGCTCGCTGCTGCCGGAAGGCCAAACCTTCCAATCCATCAACCTTGATACCTTGCGCCGCCAAACTGTCATCGCCGATGGCAAGGGTGATCTTTCCAGCGCTGCCGATGTCGTTCCCGCCGTTCCGCCACCGCTGCCCAAGGCCAAACCATCCAATCTGGTTCATATGGCTTCCCAGCAAAAGGGCGTCAAAATCATTCCGGCTTCTGTTGATTTGCAGGAAGAAGATGCAGCACCCGTAGCCATCAAACGCATCGTTTCCAACCCCGCCCTGCCAACCGTTGGGCCAAAAGTGCTGGTGAGCACGTTTCAGAAGCAACAGATCGTGGCGCAGCGCCGCGTGCGCCTTGCCGAAGAAAACTGTCTGGCCCGTGCCGTCTATTTTGAATCGCGCTCTGAGTCAGACATGGGCCAACTTGCTGTTGCCAAGGTGATTTTGAACCGGGTGAAGAACCCGGATTTCCCCAAGACCATTTGCGGCGTTGTCTATCAAGGCTCCAACAACCGTAACTCTTGCCAATTCTCGTTCGCCTGTGACGGCCTGCCGGATGATGTGAAATCGCCCACCGCATGGGCTCATGCCAAGATGATCGCTGAACGCGCCATCAACAATGATCCTGCCATTGCCATGCTCGGCAACGCCATCAACTACCATGCTGATTATGTGACACCACGCTGGTCACACACCATGCGAAAACTCATCCGCATCGGCCATCACATCTTTTACGCACCGCGCAGCGCCGGCTAAATCACCAACTTGAACGGCTGCCCCTCATAGGCATTGGCCCCGCGGCCAATGCTTTCAACAGCTTTCAACATGCGGCCATTCCGACCCAGAACAGTATCAACCTTGGCGGTGATCAAACGGTTCGGTGTGGCCGAGGGTGAGGCCGCGCGCAACATCTGCGCCAAAGCCATTTCATCTTCCTTCGGTTTCAACATGCAGAGCGCGGTAAAGCCCGTGGCCGTTGAGCGGCTGATCCCCGCCCAGCAGTGAATGACCATAGGTGCCTTGCGGTCCCAAGCCGAAATGAAATTCACCAGCCGCTGCGCGTCACTGGCAGTCGCCGCCGTCATGCCATCAGTCTCTTCGTCAATATCATTGAAACTGAGGCGCAGGTGTTGTGCTTCGTCAATCCCGTTGTAACGCGGGTGCTGTGTCTCCGGTCCCAGAATGCCGATGACAGATTTGGCCCCAGAAAGATCAATCTGCTCCTGCGCGCGCGCCAAACCACAGATGATGATCATATCAATGCCTCAAAACGTTGGAGATAAGCATCTTTGGCTTCCACTGCCGGAAGCGGGGTCAAGGCCAGGAACTGTTGGAAGCCCGCACCATTCAAGCCCTTGGGGCGGCCAAAAAACTTCTCAGCTTCCGCCAGCGCAAATCCAGCCAATTGCGTGGCCTCAAGATAGGCGGCAACCTTATCAGCCTGCTTGATTTCCACTTCCAACGCTTCATCATTTTTTGCAGGCAGATCAAACCGCACATGAATGGCCGCCATTAAGCGCAATTCAAAGGCCTTGTAATCAACACCCAAGGCCGCCTTGAACGGAGAAATCATGTCACCGATCACATATTCCGCCGCATCATGCAAAAGTGCGGCGCGGCGTTGCGCCTTGGTGGCGGCCTTCAAGGTGTGGTCATAGATCGCTTCCACCAACAGGCAATGCTGTGCCACACTGAAGGCATGGTCCCCCATGGTCTGCCCATTCCACCGGGCCACACGCGCCAGCCCATGCGCAATGTCTTCAATCTCGATATCCAAAGGTGAAGGGTCCAGCAGGTCCAGCCTGCGCCCCGAGAGCATGCGTTGCCAAGCCCGCGCCATGGGCCTAACGCGCCAGCTTCTTCACCGCCGCATAGCGGTGGCAGGTGATCATGTGATCATTGTAAAGCCCGCAGGCCTGCATGAAGGCATAGACGATGGTGGGGCCGACAAACTTGAAGCCGCGCTTTACCAGGTCTTTCGAAATCTTCTCGCTGATAGCGGTTTTGACTGGTACGGTCTTGCCGGTCTCGTGGCCCGCATCAATGGGTCTGCCTCCTACATGATCCCAGAGATAGGCAGAGAAATCCTCCATCTTGAGATAGGCCTCGGCACTTTTCACCGTGCCGTCAATCTTCAACCGATTGCGCACAATGCCTGCGTCCAGCATCAACGCTTCGATCTTTGCGGGCTGATAGTTCACAATGGTCTCGGGCTTGAAGCCATCAAATGCTGCACGGAAATTCTCGCGCTTGCGCAGGATGGTGATCCACGACAGGCCCGCCTGAAAGCCATCGAGGATCAGCTTTTCGAACAGGGCGCGGGAGTCATATTCGGGCACCCCCCAATCGGTGTCATGATAGTGCACATAAAGCGGGTCTGTGCCGCACCAACCGCAGCGGCAAACGCCATCTTGATGAAAAACCGCGCTCATGCCTTCATCCAATCCGGTCTTGCAATGACAACACCTTCCGGTGCTCCTGTTTCTGCCAAGCGGTCCAAGCGGACAAGCGCCAGCCCCGCCCTGCCCCTATGACCCAACATCTCGCCAATCAAAACCTCGCCATTGCGAATTTCATCCGTAGGCTGATCATCTGCCAAGGTGACGGGCAATATCCGGCTGCGTGCCGTAGCTCGGTGTTGCATGCGCGAGACCACCTCTTGCCCGATGTAGCACCCCTTCTTGAAGTCCACCCCACCGAATTGGTCAAAATTCGCTTCATGCGGAAACAACTTGCCACTGCCGATCTCGGCGGAATCGGCGATGCCCAAAGCATAACGCGCTTCATCATAACCAGTGCCCAGCAACAATTCATCTCGCGCCACAATCGCGCGCGGGCCAAGGCCTGCATGACGTGGATCAACCGCACCGCTGGCCCCCACCACAACGGCCAGATCATCACGCGGCGTAATATCGAACTTGGCGCGCAAGCGGTAGAACTTCAGCTTCTGCATGAGATCATCGCGGCCCGCAGCATCGCAATCAATCAACGCGTCATTGCCAACACACTGCACGAACACGTCGTGCAGGACTTTTCCCTGCGGCGAGAGCAGTGCGCCATAGGCCAAACCACCTTCAGGCATTTTCTCAGCATTGCACGTCAAGATATTGTGCAGAAACGAAAAAACACCATCGCCCGCGAGCGAGATAACGGCGCGGTTGGGAAGGGCTTGCGGGGCGAATGTCATTGTGGTTGCCATGGCGTGCCCAACCATTTACGAAATGCCCAACGCTGACGCAAGGAAACAACCTTTGGCCCAAACTGTTGATCTCATCCTAAAAGGCGGAACGCTGGTCAACCAGAATGGCATAGGCGAAGGTGATGTCGCCGTGGCCGCAGGCAAGATCGTGGCCATTGGCAATATCACGGGCTTCGACGCCTCTGAGACGCTGGAATGTCGCGGCCTGCATATCTTGCCCGGCGTCATCGACAGCCAAGTTCACTTCCGTGAACCTGGCCCCACCCACAAGGAAGATCTCGAAACTGGCAGCCGCGCCGCCGTGGCGGGTGGTGTGACAGCCGTCTTCGAAATGCCCAACACCAATCCGACCACAACCACAGCGGAGGCCCTGGCAGACAAGGTCACCCGCGCCCGCCACCGCATGTTCTGTGATTTTGCATTTTATGTCGGCGGCACGCGCGAGAATGTCAAAGACATCACAGCATTCGAAAAGCTTGAAGCCTCCGCAGGAATCAAAGTCTTCGCGGGTTCATCCACTGGCAATTTGCTGGTGGAGGATGATGCAGGTCTTGAAGCCATTATCGCAAATCTATCGCGCCGCGCCGCCTTTCACAGCGAGGATGAAGCCCGCCTGCGCGCCCGCGTATCATTCCAGCGTGAGGGCGATCCCGCATCCCATCCGATCTGGCGCGATGAAGAGGCGGCCCGACTTTCAACCGAACGCCTGATCCGCATCGCCCGCAAATTTCAAAAGCGCATTCACATTCTGCATATTTCCACTGCTGAAGAACTGCCGCTGCTGGCAGCCGCGCGCGATCTCGTGTCGGTGGAAGCAACGCCACATCACCTGACCCTCAGTGCGGATGATTACGCCCATCTCGGCACGAAGCTGCAGATGAACCCGCCCGTGCGCGAAGCCCGTCACCGCGCAGCGCTGTGGCATGCGGTCAGCAGCGGCCTGGTTGATGTGCTGGGTTCCGACCATGCGCCCCACACGCTGGAGGAAAAGGCCAAGCCCTATCCTCAATCACCTTCCGGCATGACAGGGGTTCAAACCCTAGTGCCCATCATGCTCAACCATGTGAATGAAGGCCGCCTCACGCTGGAGCGTTTCGTTGATCTCACCTCGCACGGGCCGCAGCGCATTTTTGGGATCAAGAACAAGGGCCGCATCGCCGAAGGCTATGATGCTGATCTCACCATTGTAGACATGAAGCGCCAGGAAACCATCACCAACAAGTGGATTGAAAGCCGCTGTGGTTGGACGCCTTATGATGGCGTGAAAGTGACGGGCTGGCCAGTTGGCACATTTGTGCGCGGCAACCGCGCCATGTGGCAAGGTGAAATCGCGTCCAAGGCTTTTGGCCAACCAGTGAGGTTTTGAATGAACACGTTTCGCGCCCTCGTCGTTTCAAAAACAGAATCAGGCCAACGTGCAGATTTCGCGGAGTGGACGGAAGATCAACTCATGCCGGGCGATGTCACGATCCGCGTCTCCCATTCATCGGTGAACTATAAAGACGGCCTCGCTGTCACGGGGAAGTCCCCCATCATTCGCCATTACCCCTTGATCCCGGGCATTGATCTCGCAGGCAAGATCACGAAGTCTTCCCACCCGCGTTGGAAGGTGGGCGACGATGTGGTGCTCGGTGGCTGGGGGGTGGGCGAAAGCCACCATGGCGGCTTTGCCCAAGTGGCCCGCGTGAAGGGCGATTGGCTGGTATCCCTGTCCAAAGGCTGGAAGCCGGAAGACGCTATGGCTGTCGGCGTGGCAGGCTATACCTCCATGCTCTGCGTCATGGCGCTGGAAGAACAGGGTGTGAAGCCTGATCAAGGCGAAGTGCTGGTGACGGGTGCCGCAGGTGGTGTCGGCTCGGTCGCCATCGTCTTGTTGGCCAAGCTCGGCTTCAAAGTCGCCGCGTCAACCCGCCGCCCGAATGAAGCGGACTACCTCAAGAGCCTCGGTGCCACATCCATCGTCGATGCCGCCGAACTCAACACGCCCGTCAAAGCTCTGGCTAAAACCCGCTGGGCCGCAGCCATCGACAGCGTCGGCTCAACCACATTGGCAAATGTGCTGTCCCAAATCGTGCCCGAAGGTTCCGTGGCCGCCTGCGGCTTGGCTCAAGGCATGGACTTGCCCACATCTGTCGCACCCTTCATCCTGCGCGGTGTGCGCCTGATTGGCATCAACTCCGTGACAACACCCTTGCCCCGCCGCGAAGCGACTTGGGCGCGATTGGCGCGGGATTTGGATTTGGCCAGATTGCACAGCCTGACCACGACAGTGGGCCTCAGCGATGTGCCACAAGTGGCATCCGACATTGTCGCAGGAAAAACGCGCGGGCGCGTGGTTGTGGATGTGAACCGTTAAGCTGGGCTACTGCTTGGTGCGTCCGACGGTGAATTCACCGGCGCGAACCCGCTCCGGCAGGCGTTCGCAAAGCGTCGCCACCGGCTCTTCACCATAGGTGGCGATCAGGTCCGACAAAGCCGCGAATATCGCTGCTGTGGCGATGCAGTCCGGATCCAACCCATCATAGACCGCCTCTTCCCAAGCATCGAGAATATACCGAAGCGCGGCCTGCTTGTCTTCCTGTGGTGGAATTTCAACATCATCATCGTCAAGAAGCGGAAGTTTTTGCATAGTGGCCCCGGATTGCGCTCTCTGGCGTCTGGGCCTTACCCTAACAGCTTAATGTGCACACAGGAGTCAATCCTTAAGGCAAGGTTAACGCCAAAGCAGGCCTTTGAATCAAATGCCCAAAAGCATTCGTGCATCAGCGATGGCCTTGGCCGTCTTGGGTGCCAGTGTGAGCTGTCCGATCTCGTCCAACGCCACAAATCGCGCCTCTTGCGCATCGCTGCCTGCAGTCACCTCGCCTTCGCGCCAAAAACACGCATGGCAGGCGATGGCAAAGTGAAATTCTGCTGTGATGATTTCATAGTTGCCTGCAACACCTTTGATTTCTGCCACCACAGCAGTTTCTTCGCGCACCTCACGTAAGGCTGCCGCCTCAACCGTTTCTCCAAATTGAACCTTGCCACCCGGCAAGCTCCACAAGCCCTGCCCCGGTGGTCGCCCACGTTTGACCAAAAGCACCTCGCGCGCCCGAAACACCACCGCCGAAGCCGCCAAAATTGGCCTTGGTTCCAAACCCGCCATGCCTCTATTGTCCGCCCATGTGTTCGCTCTATTCCCTGCGCCGCCCTGCCGATGAGGCCCGCAACCTGTTCAACTATATCCAGCAGGTGGCGTTTCCGCCACGCCCCTATGTGACACCGGGAAGCCCCATTGCCATCATCCGCGCCGGGCATGATGGCAAGCCGGAATTCGCCCTCACCCGCTGGGGCTTTGTGCCGAGCTGGACCAAAGAGATATTACCGGGCCGCCCGTTGATCAATGCGCGAGCCGAAACCGTTTATGAAAAAGCTTCTTTCAAAAACGCCATTCGCCGCCGCCGCTGCCTCATTCCGGCGGATGGTTTTTTTGAATGGCAAGGTGATGTGCCGGGCCAGAAGCAAGCCTGGTTCATCCACCGCGAGGACGAGGCACTCTTCGCATTCGGCGGAATTTGGGAGCATTGGATGGCCCCCGATGGTTCGGAATTGGAGACAGCTGCTATGTTGACGATATCGTCAACATTGCCCGTGTCCGATATTCACGGTCGCTCGCCAGTCGTAGTGATGCCTGAAAATTTCGCGCGCTGGATTTCAACGGATGAGAAGGTGGGCGACTTGCTTCATGCGCCGCCGGAAGATTTCTGGGTGATGGATAAAACCACCATCGCGCGTGGTGGCAAGCCCACGCCGGAAACGCCACCACCTGTGCCCAAACAACAAATGGATTTGCTGTGAAACATCTGCGCGTGATCGAATGTGCCTTGGGCCTTATCGCCTATTACGATGGCCGTATCGAAGGCTACCGCTTCGCAGCGGAAGACAACTGGGTCGATAACGGGGCACTTTCGCTGGGCATTGCGAGTTATGCTTTAGTAAGCGAAAACAAAGCTTTGATCTATGATACGCATGTATCAGTTGAACATGCGAAATTCATTCGCGCGGATTTGGAAAGGCGCGGCATCACCCATTTCACGGTGTTGCTCAGCCATTGGCATTTGGACCATGTTGCAGGTACGCAAGCCTTCGCCGATTGCGAAATCATCGCCAATGCCAAGACGCTGCACCACCTGACAACACGCGAAGCCGGCATCGAAGATGGAACATTTGAAGGCCCGCCCGCCATCAAGCCACTCATCTTGCCCAATCGCATTTTTGAAGGTGAAATGCATTTCACACTCGGCAAACGCAAACTGAAATTCATCGAAGCCAATATCCATTCCGATGATGCGTCATTGGTTTGGCTTGAAGACGAAGGCCTGTTACTGGTCGGCGACACGATGGAAGACACCATCACCTATGTCGGTGAGCCTCAATATTTTGATATCCACTTGAAGGAGCTCGACAGGCTCTGGGCCTTGAACCCCCAATTCATATTCCCAAATCACGGTTCGCCAGACATCATCGGCGTCGGCGGTTACGGCAAAGGCCTGATCAAGGCGCAACAGCAATATATCCGCATGCTCAAACGCTGCCGCACCGAAGAAGCCCTGCGCGAGAAACCGTTAAAGGAACTTATCGCCGGCCCGCTCGAAATGGGCTGGGTGAACTACTTCCACCCCTATGAAGAAGTTCACGCGCAAAATCTGAAGCGCGTCTTGCAGGCGTTCAACTAAAGCGCAGCGGCCCTATTGAACTGGTGCGCCTGTCACAATGGCCTTTTCCAGGTCGCTCTTTTCGTCGCAACCCGTCGGGCACAACATGGCAAGCTTTGCGAGGTTCTTTTTGGCGCTTTCAACATCACCCGACATCAGGAACATTTCGCCTTGATACTCCAATGTGGGTTTGAAGTTCGGGTCAGTATCCAATGCTTTTTGATAAAATGTCGCCGCCTGTTTCAAATCACCACTCTTGCGGTAGCTGAAACCGAGGAGATTGTAGACATCAGGGTCTTGGACTTGCGTCAAAAAAGGCGTGAGCAACCCAATGGCCGCCGCATAATCCTTTGCGTCGATCTTTGCCCGCGCGTCAGCAAGATCAGGCTTGGTGGCAGTCTTTGCATTGTCTACCGCCATCGCCGACGAAGCAACAAACGCGCAAAAGACGCCAACAGCAACACGTGTGAAAACAGTTTTCATTCTCATCTCCATCAACCTTGAGCCACTTGCAACACAGTGTCAGCACCATCCTTGACCAGCTTGCCATATCCGGGGAACGGGAAATGATAGCCGCTGACGCTGATTCCATCCGCCACCAGACGGTCCATCATCTTGCGGCGCGACAAAACAGCCGTGGCGGCGTCTTGATCAAACACCCCAAGCCAATCCGGATGGGCAATATTCAGCGCTGGCATATACATCGTGTCATTGCTGAACATGTGTTGGTCGTTGCCGGAAGCCAGGTGGAAGGCGCGGTGGCCCGGCGTATGGCCCGGCGTTTCCACAAAGCTGATACCCTTGGCCACTTCTTTCTCGCCCGAAACCTGTGTGATGTTTTTCCAATTCGGGAAGACGGACTGAATGCGCCGCGCCAGCGGCTTGCGATCATCCGGCAACTTGTCGATCACGGCAGGGTCCGTCCACCACTTATATTCGACATCTGAAATCATGATCTCGGCATTGGGAAACACAGGCGCGTTAGTGTCCTTGGCCATCAAGCCAAAGATATGATCTGGGTGGCAATGAGAAATCAAAACCTTGGTGACTTTTTTGGCATCAAACCCCGCCGCTGCGAAGCTCTCCATGAAGCGCCCAGCGGTGGGAACAACCTGGCCGCCAGTGCCTGCATCGCAAAGGATCAGTTCATCGCCAAGGCTGATCACCGAAACCGTAAATGGCAAGGTGAGAAATGCATCCGGCAACTTGGCCTTGGTGAGGGCCGATTTCACGTCTTCAACTGAGGCATTGGCGATGAGGTTGGGCTTGTAAGGCCGCTCCCAAACGCCATCATAGATGGCAGTCACTTTTGCATCGCCCACGTTATAGCGCATAAGAGGCGCGCTTGGCTCGGGCGTGACTTGCTCGGCCTTGGCTTCTGACACAACAAAGCGGGTTGAGGCGGCAAGCGTGCTTGCCATCATGGCGCTGACAACAAATTCGCGGCGGGACAGGCTCATCGTATTCTCCATCATTGCAAGGCGGGGCTTGATGATGAAATACAATTGCGTCCGTAAAATTATTCCCTTGAAAACCGCCGTTCAACTTAGTGTGAAGAAGATTACAAATTGCGAACCTTTCCGACGCTTCGCCAAAGCTTCAATTCACAATTTTTGCTCTTGTAGCCTTGCGCAAATCAGCTTCTGAAACACCGGGCGCACATTCCACGATCTTCAATCCACCGGGCACCACGTCCAAGACACCAAGATCCGTGATGATGCGGTTGACCACGCCTTTGCCGGTCAGCGGCAATTCACATTTGGGGAGAACCTTGCTCTCGCCGGCCTTGTTGGTGTGTTCCATCACAACAACAACACGGCCAACGCCTGCAACCAGATCCATAGCACCGCCCATGCCTTTCACGAGCTTGCCCGGGATCATCCAATTGGCAATGTCGCCGGATTCTGAAACTTCCATCGCACCCAAAATCGCCATGGCGATCTTGCCACCCCGGATCATCGCGAAACTTTGAGCGGAATCAAAAAACGCCGTTTGCGGCAGTTCCGTCACTGTCTGCTTGCCGGCATTGATCAGGTCTGCATCCTCTTCGCCTTCAAACGGGAAGGGGCCCATACCCAACATGCCGTTTTCTGATTGCAGTGTCACTTCGATGCCTTTTGGAATGTGATTGGCCACAAGTGTGGGAATGCCGATGCCGAGATTGACATACCAGCCATCCTGCAATTCCTTGGCGGCGCGCGCCGCCATCTGGTCACGGTCCCAACCCATCATGCGGCTCCCTTCTTGCGTGTGGTGCGTTGTTCAATGCGCTTCTCATGTTCGCCTTTGATCAGGCGGTGCACATAGATGCCCGGCAGGTGAATGGTATCAGGATCGAGAGAACCCAAAGGCACGATTTCTTCCACTTCAGCCACGCAGACCTTGCCGCAGGTTGCTGCAGGTGGGTTGAAATTCCGTGCCGTCTTGCGGAAGACGAGATTGCCCGAAGGGTCCGCCTTCCAGGCTTTGACAATTGAAAGATCAGCATTGATGGCGCGTTCGAGAACATAGGTCTTGCCATCAAAATCCTTGTGCTCTTTGCCCTCGGCAATCACCGTGCCCACACCAGTGCGCGTGTAGAAACCAGGAATGCCCGCACCCCCAGCGCGCATGCGCTCCGCCAAAGTGCCTTGCGGATTGAATTCCACTTCCAGTTCTTTTTGCAAAAACTGACGCATGAATTCAGCGTTCTCGCCCACGTAAGAAGACATCATCTTCTTGACCTGTCGGGTTGCCAGCAAGACGCCAAGGCCAAAGCCATCCACACCGGCATTGTTGGAGGCGATGGTGAGGCCCTTGGTGCCCGCCCGCTTGATGGCAGCAATTAGCAATTCCGGAATGCCACACAGGCCAAAACCGCCGGCGGCGATCAACATGCCGTCAAACAACAGGCCATCCAGCGCCTTGTCGGCGTTTTCGTAGATTTTTTTCATTATGGGCTCCCAGAGGTGGAAGAACTATAGCGAATGCCTCGGCCCAAATCTATCGGTGCGCGCGGTCAAACAGCCGCAGAGGCTAGCCCCAGAACCCGGCCCACATGGCCCTTTTGCAACACTGCGATGCAGCTGCGGCAATCAGCGCCCACCACGGCAGAATGCGCCATGCTGAAACTCTTGGCGCTGCCATCCCAGCTTCCGGCAGAAACCAGTTGCCGGACAACATTGTGATAGGCCACGTCCTTGCCTGAATTCTCGCCCCGGCCAATGGCCACGTTGACCAGCGGGGCCACACCGTAAAGCCATAGCGTGCCGCTCTCACCAGAGGCTTCGCCCACATGAACGTCGATGCTACTCCCAGCCGCGGAAATTGAAATCGGAATGTTGCGCGCCGCCGCCTGTGCCGCAGCAATCGCGGCATCAACCGCACTGCGGTTCGAGCCCACAGCATGGGCCTCACCATTGATCACCATCTGCGGTGTATAGACCTCATTGTCGCCACGCACCTTGGCATATTCGCTCTGGCGCTGAGAATATTGCGCCTTGCCCAAAGTGTCATGCCAGCCGAGATAATCCCAATAATCCACATTGAGCGAAACGACATGAACGCCCGGTCTGTTCTTGAGCTCGCCCGCCAAGCGGTCTGCTGGCGGGCAATCCGAACAGCCTTGGCTGGTAAACAACTCAACGAGCACGTCGCCTTGGGCAGCTTGTGCAGATGATCGTAAAATATAGGGTGCCGCAAGACCGGCAAGACTGAGGCCCAAAACGCGGCGGCGTGAAACAGGTTTCTCCATGCCCCTAAAATGGAGAAAGATCAGAACAACTACAAATCACGCTTGGGTGATGGATTTGCGATCAGAACTGAACCAAAGTTTTGAACCCACCAAAGAACATGCGCTTGGCATCGAATGGCACAGTCGACATATCGAAACCTGCGGCAAATGGGTCATTCATGAACTTCTTCCACACGGCATTGCGATGCGCCTTGGTTTTGAAGATGATATAGGCGCACCCCACTTTCTCACCCTTCTGTAATTTTACCGATTGCGGAAAGCTGGTCACCTTGCCCGGCTTCACATCGTCTTCGACCATTTCGTGATAACCAAGCGCACCACAACGCTTCCAGGCTTTGGCACTGTCACGCACCAGCTTCTTGTACGCTTTCAAATTCGTCGCCTTGAACGGCACAACCATCACATCAACATAAGCCATTGGAATCTCCCTTGATGGCCACAGCATAAACTTGCCATGCGGCTACTCAAGCCCCAACTCGCGTTGCTTCTTTTTCGAAAGGCCATAGACCACAAGGCGGTGGCTTTCGTGCAAATAGGATTTGAGTTCTTTGTCGGAAAGTTCGGCCTCCCTTGTGCGCTGAATCCATTTCATTCCACGCGAAGCAAAATAAGGCGCGGGCCTGCAACCTTCCAATTCTTGCAACAATTCAAAACTCATCGCCGAACATTTGAAGGTGATGCCGTGGTCAACGCTATTGTCAAACCAGCCAATGGCAAAAACCTTGCCACCCACTTTCCAAACCGAAGCCCCGCCCCATTGCACCACGTTTGTGGTGTGCGGCAGCGCGGCACAGAAGGTGTTGTATTGGGCAACGTTCATGAGACTTGAAGCTGCACCAACAACGGAATTTTCTCAAGATTCAGCGCTATAGAATAAAATTCTATGATAAGCACATATTCCTTGACAGCGTACGGCGAATGCCCTATATGGGTTATAGCTATCCCGCATTTGAGCCACACTTTAGTCCTTATTGGAAATTTCTGAGCGTAGCTTCTGGTAATGGTCCCTGAAGTTTGCCAGCAGTGTTCCATTCGGCGCTCAGCCACGCGTCCCATTCTTCTGGGTTGGTGAGAATGACGGGCATGCCCTTGGAAAGACTTGCGCCGCCCTCATTTTACAAAGATGTAGCCAATCCCTCGGTGACAGTTATTGATGAAACTGT
>JAYUEP010000249.1:0-24975 GCA_043739165.1 Hyphomicrobiales bacterium | reverse complement strand
ATACATTGGGCGTGAACGGCGGTTACACGCAGGCTGATGTCACCAACCTCGCCCGCATTATCACGGGCTGGACATTTCCGGGCCTTAACAGCAACAAGGCCGAACCCGGCGTTTTCACCTTCAACCCCAACACCCATGAACCCGGAAGCCCCAAAGTTCTGGGCAAGATTTATGCCCAGCAAGGTCTGGAACAGGGCGAGGCTGCATTGAGGGACTTGGCCACTAGTCCCGCAACGGCCAAACATCTTGCATTCAAATTTGCAAAGCACTTTGTGTCCGATCAACCGCCACAACCGCTTGTCGACAGGCTGGTCAAAGTCTTCATGGAGTCAGGGGGCGATCTTCATGCCCTCACCGTTGCTCTAATCGACGACGACACAGCCTGGTCAACGCCGCCAACAAAACTGCGTACGCCACAGGAGTTTCTGATAGCCGCCAGCCGCGCCCTCAACCTGCCTCCCGAAAAGCCACAGCCTGTCATGCGTGCCCTCAATGAATTGGGCCAACCCTTGTGGAAACCCAGTGGCCCCAATGGTTTCAGTGACGAAACCGCAACCTGGGCCTCACCCGAAGGATTGAAGGTGCGCCTGTCTTATGCCGCCCTCATGGCCAAGCAATCGCAAGTGCCGGGCAACCCGACGGACATGACCAATATCATTCTTGCTGACGCTGCTTCGCAAGACACAAGGCAAGCCATCGCACGCGCCGAATCAAAGCAACAGGGCCTCGCCCTGCTGCTCATGTCCCCCGAATTCCAACGCCGTTGATGGATGGAGAATGTCATGCCACTCTGTGAAACCCCTTCCCTCTCCCGCCGCAAATTGCTGGGCCTCAGCGGCAGCTTGGTCGCCTCTGCCTTCATCCCCAAATTCGCCAGAGCCGCAAATGGCAGAGACCCGCGCTTCATTACTATTATTCTTCGCGGGGCGATGGATGGGTTGTCGGCCGTCGCTCCCATAGGTGACCCCGACTATGCCGCCCTTCACGGTGAATTGGCCCTGACCAAGGACGGCGAGGCGGCTGGCCTTCGGCTCGATTCCTTCTTCAGTCTCAACCCCGCCATGACAAATTTTGCCAGACTCTATGCCAAGGGCGAAGCGGCCGTCATTCACGCTGCTGCCACAGGCTACAGAGACCGCAGCCACTTCGATGGCCAAGACGTTTTGGAAAGCGGCTATGCCGGGCCGGGGCGCACAGATTCAGGCTGGCTCAACCGCGCCATCGCCGCCCTGCCCCAAGGTCAACGGATTGGCAAACAATCGAGTCTGGCTGTCGGTGCCATCGCACCTTTGGTGATCCGTGGCCCTGCCGAAACTTTGGGCTGGGCGCCTGCAAACCTGCCCAACACGGGCGATGACCTCGCCCGCCGCCTGATGGACCTCTACACGCATCAAGACCCCAAATTGGCCGAACTCCTGGCCTCGGGCCTCACCACCCAAAAGATGGCAACAGGAGCGATGGCAGGGATGGATAATTCCGACCATCCGGTAGACATGGTGCAACAAGCACGCGGCGCGGCGCGATTGATGGCAGCAGACGATGGCCCCCGCATTGCAGCCATGGCCTTCGATGGTTGGGACACGCATGAAAATGAAGGCGGTGCCAAGGGCCGCTTGTTCAATCTTTTGACCGGGCTGGATGGAGCCTTGGCCGAATTCGAAAAGACTTTGGGCGCCGCATGGAACCAAACCTCAATTGTCGTGATGACGGAGTTTGGCCGCACCGCCCAAGTCAATGGAACCATTGGCACTGATCATGGCACGGGAACCTTAGCTTTTTTGGCAGGCGGGGCCGTGGCTGGGGGGCGCGTCATCGCCGATTGGCCGGGGCTGAAAACCGCCAATCTCTATCAAGGCCGCGACCTCAATCCGACGACTGATTTACGCGGCGTGCTAAAGGGCCTGCTCGCAGATCAATTTGGCTTGAGTGACCAGCAGCTGTCACAAAATATATTCCCCGATTCAGGCGGCGCAAAACTGATGAAAGGCTTGATCAAAGTCTAAATAAAAAGGGCAGCCGAAGCTGCCCTTTCAAATTCAAACGCTCAACAAAAGATCAAGCGTTGTCTTGCATCTCTTCTTCTTCAACCAACTTCTTGAGCGCATCGCGCGTCACGTTCTTGTCAGAGACTTTTGCCTTGCCGACGATCAGGTCCACAACCTTTTGTTCAAAGATCGGGCCACGAAGTTCAAGCAGCGCGCCAGAATTCTTGCGGTAGTAATCAAACACTTGCTTTTCCTGGCCGGGGAACTGGCGGGCACGTGAGATCAGGGCCTGCTGCAATTCCTGGTCGGTGATCGTCACACCTTCCTTTTCGCCAATGGTACCCAGCACAAGGCCGAGGCGCACACGGCGTTCGGCGATCTTGCGATAATCGGCCTTGGCCTTGTCTTCCGTGGTGTTTTCATCGGCAAAGCTCTTGCCGGCCTTTTGCATTTCATTGCTCAGTGCTGCCCAGATCGATTCAAACTCAGCATCCACCAATTTTTGCGGCAGCTCAAATGTGTATTGCTTGTCCATCGAGTCGAGCACATCGCGCTTCAGCTTCATCGCGGTCATCTGCGCGAATTCGCGCTCGATGCCGGATTTCACCATGTCCTGGAGTTTGCCTAAATCTTCAAAGCCAATGCGCTTGGCAAAATCATCATCGATCTTGGATTCAGCCGGAACTTCAATTGAGTTCACCTTGACGGCAAAAGTCGCGGCCTTGCCCGCAAGATTGGCCGCACCATATTCAGCGGGGAACGTCACCTTCACAGTGACATTATCGCCAACCTTGGCACCGATCAATTGATCCTCAAAGCCCGGGATGAATTGGTTCGAGCCAATTTCGAGGGGAATGTCGTCGCCCTTGCCGCCGTCAAATTCGACGCCATCAATCGAACCAACAAAATTGATGTTCACGCGGTCGCCCTTGGCGGCCTCGGAACCTTCAGCCTTGGCTTCAAAACCCTTGTATTGATCAGCAAGCGTCTTGAGGGATTCAGCAATATGTTCGTCACCTGCCGCAACAACATGCTTTTCCAGCGTGAGGCCCGTGAAATCCTTCACCTCAAATTCCGGCACAACTTCACTGGCAATTGTAAAAGCGAGATCAGCCTTGCCATCAATGACCGCATTCACTTCCTTCTCGTCTTCCGGCAGTTTCACTTCCGGTTGATAGGCAGGCTTCAAATTACGATCGGCAAACACTTGGCGTGAATGAGAATCAACGGTGGTTTGGATCACTTCAGCCATGGCCGATTTACCGTAGATGTTGCGCAAGTGCTGCACTGGAACTTTGCCGGGGCGGAAGCCCTTGATCTGGGCGCGGCCAGCCATGTCGGCCAGTTTCGCATCCAATTCTTTGTTCAATTCGGCAGCATTGACCACCACTTTGAATTCGCGCTTCAGGCCGGCGTTCAACGTCTCGGTAACTTGCATGTTCTCTCTCACTCAATAATAGCCACAACTGAGGGCTTGGTGCGGGCGGAGGGACTTGAACCCCCACGGGTTTCCCCACAGGAACCTAAATCCTGCGTGTCTGCCAATTTCACCACGCCCGCCTGTTGCGGCAACAAACCCGGGTGGGCCGTTTGGTTGCTCGCGCCTATAGCAGAGGGTTTTCCACGTTGAAAGAAAGAATATGTGCTTGCAATATGTAATATTATTTATTACATATTAGTGCATCGCAACATATCTACATCAATCAAGGAGCAATAAATGTTAACTGGAATCATCCCAAGCACTTGGCAACCTCAACTTCACGCGGCACTGCGTGTTGTCACCGGCCTCATGTTTCTCGAACATGGGACATCCAAAATACTTCACTTCCCAATTAACGACATGTGGCAAGGTGCCTATACCCAGATGGGTGCGATGACCACCTTCACAGGTGAGTTGGAATTTATTGGCGGCATTTTGATCATCATTGGCGCATTCACCCGCATCACCGCCTTCATCCTTTCCGGCATGATGGCCGTTGCCTTCTGGTTGGTGCACTTTGGCATGATGGGCAGCATCTTCCCAATGATCAACCAGGGCGAAGCCGCCGTCTTCTTCTGCTTCGTGTTTCTGTATTTCGCAGCTACAGGCGCGGGCCCTTATAGCGTGGATGCTTCACGCAGCTAACTGGCCGCAATTTGATACCAGAAAGCCGGATCAGGAACGATCCGGCTTTTTTTGTCTTTCACCGCGCAGGCGCTCCCAGTAGTCGAGGCGCTTCTGAATTTCGCGTTCAAATCCGCGCTCCACCGGTTCATAAAACTTGCGCCGCCCCAAAGTGTCAGGAAAATAATTTTGCCCAGAAAAGGCATCCGGCTGGTCGTGGTCATAAAGATAGCCCGCGCCATAGTCCTGTTGCTTCATCAGCTTCGTGGGCGCATTGAGAATGATCTTGGGCGGCGGCACGGAGCCTGTCTCTTTGGCTGCAGCCATCGCCGCACCAAAAGCCATGGTGACGGCATTGGACTTGGGTGCCGTCGCCACATAAACCACCGCCTGCGCCAGGGCCAATTCCCCTTCAGGAGAGCCCAGAAATTCATACGTGTCCTTGGCGGCCAGAGCTTGTTGCACGGCCTGTGGGTCCGCCAGCCCCACATCTTCAATCGCCATGCGCACAATGCGCCGCGCCAAAAACAATGGATTCTCGCCCGCCGTTAGCATGCGCGCCAGATAATAAAGCGCGGCGTCAGGGTCAGACCCCCGCACAGATTTGTGCAAAGCGGAAATCAGATTGTAGTGACCCTCGGCCGCCTTGTCATAAAGCGGCAGCCGCTTGGCGATAATTTGCCCCATGGCTTCGGGCGCCAACGCCGCGCCGCCCTCGGGCACCGCTGCCAAAATCTCCTCGACCAGGTTGAGAAAATACCGCCCATCGCCATCGGCCATGTCAAGGAGGGCTGCCCGCGATTCTGGAGTCAAAGGAATGGCCCGCTTCTCAAACAGGCTGACACGCTCCAAAAGCGACTCCAACGCTGAAATATCAAGTCGATTGAGAACCAGAACCTGGGCCCGTGAGAGAAGCGCCCCGTTAAGTTCAAACGACGGGTTCTCGGTCGTCGCCCCCACCAATGTGATCGTGCCATCTTCTACAAATGGCAAAAACCCATCTTGCTGCGCCTTGTTGAAGCGATGAATTTCGTCGACGAACAATAGCGTCGTGCGGCCTTGCATCCTGCGCATCCGGGCTTGGTCAAAAACCTTCTTGAGATCGGCAACGCCAGAGAAGATGGCCGACATCTGCTCAAACACCAGCCCGGTCTCGCCTGCCAACAACCGTGCAATCGTCGTCTTGCCCGTCCCCGGGGGGCCCCACAAGATGATCGAAGGCAAACGCCCGCCAGCCAACATCTTGGTCAAACTGCCTTGCGCGCCCACCAGTTGGCCTTGCCCCACTACGTCGGCAAGCCGCGTCGGTCGCATCCTGTCTGCCAGGGGCCGCGGCCCCTGTTTGTCCAGCGCTGCTGCTTCAAACAAGGATGTCATCAGCCGAGCCTAAGATAGACTTTTTGTCCGCCGCGCTCAAAACCAATGAGCCAACTGCGCCCACCCTTCTGCAACACACCGCGCAGCGTATCGACCTGATCAATGGCAACCCCGTTCACCTCGCGCAAAATATCGCCCTTCGCCAAAAACTGTTGTGCAGGCCCCGATTTGATTTCCGTGACCACCACGCCTTGAGCACCTGTCGCGATCCCAAGTTCATCAGCTACCGCTGGCGAAAGATTGGCCACCACCAAACCGGCAAGCGGGGTATTTCCTGTAATCGTCGTATCCTGTCGGTTGACGGTTTCAGGCGCAGCCATCAGGCTGATCGCCACCTGCTGGCTTTGATTGCCCCGACGAAACTCCAACAACTTCGCATCCCCAATATGAGAAGTCCCTAGTAAGTAATTGAGTTCTTGTGCATTTTCGAGCGATTTTCCATCCATCGCCATGATTACATCACCACGCCGGAGTCCCGCTTTCGCCAAAGGGCTGTTCCCGTCTAGGTCAACGATCAGCACCCCTTCGGGTCGCGCCAGACCGAGGCTGTCAGCGATGTCTTGCGACACGTTCTGGAAAGTGCCCCCCAGCCAAGGTCGCACGATCTTCTGCCCGCTTTCAGCTGACTGAACAACAGTGGCCACCAGATTTGCCGGGATAGAAAAGCCCAGGCCAACTGACCCGCCGGATTTGGAAAAGATCATCGAATTGATTCCAATGAGTTCGCCCCGCATGTTGACCAATGCCCCACCGGAATTGCCGGGATTGATGGCGGCGTCCGTCTGGATGAATGATTGATAGTCTGACCCGCCCACGTCGGTGCGCGCCAAGGCGGAAATAATACCGCTGGTCACCGTCTGCCCTACGCCAAAGGGATTGCCGATCGCCAGAACCAAATCGCCTACTTCCAGATTGTCGGAATTGGCAAGTGCCAAAGTCGGCAACCTTTCGTCAGCAACATCGATGCGCAGCACTGCAAGGTCCGTGCGTTCGTCCGCCACCATCAACTTGGCCGGAAATTCACGTTTGTCGGCCAAGGCCACGCGAATATCAGTAGCCCCTTTGATCACATGATTGTTGGTGACTATAATCCCACTAGAATCCACAATCACGCCAGACCCCAGCGAATTGGCGACCCGCTCACGTGGCGGCCCAAAGGGGCTGTTCTGCCCAAAGAGTTGCCTGAAGAATGGATCGTTAAAGGGGTCATTGGATTGTTCACGCTGAATGGTCTTGGCATAGACATTCACCACGGCCGGCGCGGTCCGTTTCACCAGTGGCGCAAATGACAGCAACATCTGCTGGCGATCGGTCGGCACCAAACGCGGGTCAGCAATCCCATGGCCTGCAAAAAGTCCCCACATCAGCAATCCAACGACAAGTCTCTTCATCAATTCCCTCATTTCAATGTCCCAGATAACAACTCAGATCACATTGTGTCGACACGATGTTCGAGTACATTATGACGGGGCGCGTCCTATTGGGCAACAAATCCCGGCGCTTCCGTTATTGCCACTTGCCAACTATGCTCGCTGCAAAATGGAAGTGATTCATGAATTCATCCCCTGCTCCCACCCCGAGACCCAACATTCCAGCTGATGCGGCCGCTTTGTCGCTGAGCTTGGATGGGGAAACACCGGTGTTCTGCTTTTCAGAACGCGCGTTGAAAGCACGGGCCAATACATTCATGTCTGGCTTCAAGGGTGAAGTGAGTTTCGCCGTTAAATCAAATCCCTCACGCGAAGTGATCGCCACATTGGCCGAGGCCGGGATCACACAGTGGGATGTCGCTTCCGTACAGGAAATGCAGTTGGTCAATTCCGTTCAGCGTGACGCACATTTTCATTATCACAATCCAGTCAAATCGCGCCGTGAGATTGAATCGGCTTACCGCAATCACGCCTGCCGCCGCTTCTGTGTGGATTGCCGCGAGGAACTGGAAAAAGTAGCAGCCGTCGTGGGTGAGGACCGCCAAATTGAAATCGCCGTGCGCTTCGTGCTGCCGCGCGATCGCGGCACATCGGCCCATGACTTTTCAACAAAATTCGGTGCACCCGAGCACATCGCCGTAGAGCTTTTGAAAAAAGTGAACGCGCTGGGCTTCGTGCCCGTTCTCACGTTCCATCCAGGTTCACAGTCTAAAGACCCACAAGTTTACGTGCGCCACATTGAAGCTGCGGCCCGCATTGTCAAACAGGCGGGGGTCAATATCACAACCCTGAACGTTGGCGGCGGTTTCCCGGCGGATTATGAACTTTCCAAAGCGCCCGAGCCGGATGTCTATTTCCGCATGATCGAAGTGGCACGCGATACGCATTTTGCGGGCCTGCCGACACCAAAGCTTGAGTGCGAACCGGGTCGTGGCTTGGTGGCCTGTTCCATGTCTCTGCTTACAGCGGTGAAACTCGTCTGCACTGACGGCGATGATATTTTCATCAATGATGGCGTCTATGGCGGCTTGATGGAATATTGGCAGGTGCCGGAATTGAAACCGCCGTTGCGCGTCATCCGGGCAGGCAGCGTTCTCGCGGGTCCGATCAAGAGCTGGAAAGTCTTTGGCCCCACCTGCGACCCAATGGATGTCCTGCCGCATCGGCTTGATCTCCCAGCTGATCTCAGGGATGGCGATTTCATTGAATTCGGCATGTTGGGAGCTTACGGCATTTCGACCATGACCCATTTCAATGGCTATGGCGGCAATATCATTATTGCGGTGGATACTGTTCTTTCCGCCTGAATCATTGCCGAATGGCTCCGGCGGCCCCATCTGAAGAGTTTAGAGGTTCGCCATGACCAAAGCCACTCTCGGGCATGGACGCAGCCTTCGCGCATAAGTTGGCAGCAAGCCTGCAACGCTAACCTCTGCAAAACCGATTGCCCTCGTTCACCTTTTATTCTAGTCAGGTGCCATGTCCACAAAATATCTTTCGATTCAGGGTGCCCGCGAGCACAATCTGAAGAATGTCTCTGTTGAGCTGCCGCGTGACAAGCTCATCGTGTTCACGGGCTTGTCCGGCTCCGGCAAATCGTCACTGGCTTTTGACACCATCTATGCCGAAGGCCAGCGCCGCTATGTGGAATCGCTCTCGGCCTATGCCCGCCAGTTTCTGGAGATGATGCAGAAGCCGGATGTGGATCAGATCGACGGTCTCTCCCCCGCCATTTCCATCGAACAGAAAACCACCAGCAAGAATCCGCGCTCCACCGTGGGCACGGTAACGGAAATCTATGACTATCTGCGCCTGCTCTATGCGCGCGTGGGCATTCCCTATTCGCCCGCCACGGGCCTGCCGATCGAGGCACAATCCGTCAGCCAGATGGTGGATCGCACTTTGGCTTTGCCCGAAGGCACGCGGCTTTACCTGCTGGCCCCCGTGGTGCGTGGCCGCAAGGGCGAATACAAAAAGGAATTTGCCGAGTTCCAGAAAAAAGGCTTTCAGCGCGTCAAGGTCGATGGCACTTTCTATGAGATCGACGCGGTGCCCGTGCTCGACAAAAAATTCAAGCACGACATTGACGTGGTGGTGGATCGCCTCGTGGTGAAATCAGACCTCGGCACCCGCCTTGCAGACTCTTTCGAAACTGCACTGAAACTCGCTGACGGCCTCGCCATTGCCGAATTTGCCGACAAGCCCTTGCCCCCATCGCAAACCCAGGAAGACAGCGCCAACAAAAGCGCCAATGAAACCCATGAGCGCATCATGTTCTCGCAGCGCTTCGCCTGCCCGGTCTCAGGCTTCACCATTGATGAGATTGAGCCGCGCATTTTCTCTTTCAACAACCCTTTCGGTGCCTGCCCCACTTGCGATGGCCTTGGCACGGAACTTAAATTCGAAGCCGACATGGTGGTGCCCGATGGCAGCCTAAGCCTGCGTGATGGCGCCATTGCCCCTTGGGCCAAAACTGGCGCCACATCGCCCTATTACACGCAGACACTTGAAGCCTTGTCCAAACACTACAAATTCTCCATGACCACGCCGTGGAAAGACCTGCCCAAAAAGGTCCGCGATGTGATCCTGAACGGCACAGGCGAAGAAGAAGTCACCTTCTCTTACGACGATGGCTTGCGCACTTACAAAAACAAGAAAGCTTTCGAAGGCGTGGTTGGCAATATTGAGCGGCGCTGGCGCGAAACCGATTCTGAATGGATGCGCGAAGAACTGTCGCAATACCAGTCAGACCATGAATGCCAGGCCTGCAAGGGTTATCGCCTCAAACCGCAAACCCTGGCCATCAAGATTGACCAATTGCACATTGGCCAGGTCTCGCAATTCTCCATCCGCCAGGCTGATCAGTGGTTCGGCACGCTGGCAGCCAAACTCACCTCAAAGCAAAATGAAATTGCCGTCCGCATTCTGAAGGAAATCCGCGATCGCCTGAAATTCCTTGTTGATGTGGGGCTGGATTATCTTTCCCTCAGCCGCGTTTCCGGTACGCTGTCAGGCGGTGAAAGCCAGCGCATTCGTCTCGCCTCGCAAATCGGCTCGGGCCTCACTGGCGTGCTTTATGTGTTGGATGAGCCCTCCATCGGCTTGCACCAGCGCGACAATGCGCGCCTGCTGCAAACCCTCACCCATTTGCGTGATCTCGGCAACACGGTGATTGTGGTGGAACATGATGAGGATGCCATTCGACTGGCGGATTATGTGCTCGACATCGGCCCCGGTGCGGGTGTCAACGGCGGCCACATCGTGGCCCAAGGCACGCCCGATCAGGTGATGTCAAATCCCGAAAGCCTCACCGGCCAATATCTCACCGGCTTCCAGCAAGTGCCTGTGCCGAACAAGCGCCGCAAGCCTGAGAAAGGCCGCAGCATCACCGTCAAAGGTGCGCGCGCCAACAATTTGAAAAATGTCACGGCAGAAATTCCGCTGGGCGTTTTCACCTGCGTCACTGGCGTTTCCGGCGGCGGCAAGTCCACACTGGTGGTGGATACCATGTACCGCGCGCTCGCCCGCAAACTCATGGGCACGCGTGAAGCGCCACTCGCCCATGATGCGATGACGGGCATAGAACACCTGGACAAGATCATCGACATTGATCAATCCCCCATCGGCCGCACGCCGCGCTCCAACCCCGCCACTTATACAGGCGCCTTCACCTTCATCCGCGATTGGTACGCCGGCCTGCCGGAAGCCAAGGCCCGCGGCTATGGGCCGGGGCGCTTTTCTTTCAACGTCAAGGGCGGGCGCTGTGAGACATGCCAGGGCGACGGTGTCATTAAGATTGAGATGCACGTCCTGCCCGATGTTTACGTCACCTGTGATGAATGCAAGGGCCACCGCTATAACCGCGAAACGCTGGAAGTGAAATTCAAAGACAAGTCCATCGCAGACGTGCTGGATATGACTGTGGCCGAAGCCGCAGACATGTTCCGCGCCGTGCCCTCCGTGCGCGATAAAATGACCACGCTGGAGCGCGTGGGCCTGGGCTACATCAAGGTGGGCCAACAGGCCACGACACTCAGCGGAGGCGAAGCCCAACGCGTGAAACTGGCCAAAGAGCTCAGCAAGCGCGCCACCGGTCGCACATTATATCTGCTCGATGAACCCACCACTGGCCTGCACTTCCATGACGTGAAGAAACTTCTCGAAGTGCTGCATGAGCTGGTGGACCAAGGCAACTCCATGGTGGTGATCGAGCATAATCTGGAAGTCATCAAAACCGCCGATTGGGTCATCGACATGGGGCCCGAAGGCGGCGACGGCGGCGGCGAAATCGTGGCCGTGGGAACACCAGAGGACGTGGCGAAAAATGCCAAGAGCTACACCGGGCATTATCTGAAGGACGTGCTGAAACGGGCGAGGAAAGAGGCGGCGGAGTGACTAACATCACCCCACAGCAAGACTGGTTAGATTTGGTAGCTTTTCTCCAGACTTTCAGAGCGTTTGATGCAACTTCAGCGCTTGTTGGAACGTTTTTTGGAGCGTGGTTTGCTTTTCGGTTTGAAAAGAGTTTGAGAGATAGAGATCGAGTTGAAACTGACGTGGCCTCTGGAAATCGCGCACTTTTCATATTGTTGCAAATCTGGAACAAGCAAAAGCAATATCAGAATGATGTGGTGGCCATATATAGAAACAAAGAAGATGCATGGCTGAACTTGGCTGCCACTATGTCAATTGGTGACAATTCATTGATTTTTGATCTGAAAGAGCTTTCGTTTGTGCTACAAAAAAAGGGATCAGTCTTTCAATTCGCAATCTTAGAAGCTGATCGTTTCCGTAGCATCAGTCAAATTATTGACCAACGGAATAATCTCGTTCTCTCTGAGGTGTTTCCCCGATTGTCGGCTGCGGGACTTGTCATTGGTCAGCAGGTCGATGCAAATATTGTGAAGAATATCTTGACTATCGGAACCGTCAGGCAGCTCGAAATACTAACAGCAGCAATCATAAAAAACATTGATGAGAACGTTGCCTCTTCTCGCGAGGTATTTCGCAAACTTCGCGCGGCACTCAGGGAAATACATCCAGAAGCCAAATTCATCAATTTTGTCGAACAATAGGTGACGGACTCAGTGCAATAATTGCGCTGCAAGCGCATTCAATTCGTAACTCGGAATCGTTCCCACTTCGGATTACGGTCAGTTTCAGGGATTACAGGAATTACGGCGACAGTGCATTCAATTCCTCACCATCTCCCTTCCCTCACCCCTTCACCAGCTTCGGCTTGGCGCTGTAGAGGCTAGGGAACACTTTGCTCAAATCTTCCACCTTGGGGATGTCATTGAACGCGATGTAGGGTTGATTGGGATGCAGTGTCAGATAATCCTGATGATAGCCCTCCGCCGCATAGAACTTCTGCGCGGGCTCAATGGTGGTGACGATCGGGGCCTTGAACACGGCGGCCTTGTTCAACTGGTCAATGTAAGCTTTGGCCACTTGCGCCTGTGCATCGCTTTCGGGGAAAATGGCCGAGCGATATTGCGTGCCGGTATCCGGCCCCTGAAAATTAAGTTCGGTTGGATTATGCACCACCGAGAAATAAATTTGCAGCAGCGTGGCATAATTGATCACCTGCGGATCAAAAGTGATTTCAACCGATTCAGCATGGCCGGATTGGCCGCCGCTCACGGTTTCATAGTCCGCCGTGTCGGCCTTGCCGCCAGCATAGCCTGAGACAGCATTTTGCACGCCCTTCACATGTTGGAACACGCCCTGCACACCCCAGAAACAACCACCCGCCAACACGGCCTTTTCCATTCCTGCGCCCGTGACGGGTTCCGTCATGGCAGCAGGCGGAACAACAACGGCATTCTCCGCCACCGCGCGCGCGGTGAGCAAACCTGTCGATAGTGACGCGGCCAAT
Organism: Hyphomicrobiales bacterium; assembly: GCA_043739165.1. Lineage (GTDB taxonomy): Bacteria > Pseudomonadota > Alphaproteobacteria > Rhizobiales > Aestuariivirgaceae > Aestuariivirga. Next base: position 12,201 of record JAYUEP010000249.1, on the reverse strand, counting down.
ACAACGGCGGCGAAAGCGGTTTGAGCCCTGAATTTCAGCATGTGGTTCTCCCTTAAGTAGAAACAAAATCTGTTCGTCGCATCAACATGGCGCGGCATCGCCCGGAAGTAAAATCACACCCCTTCAACACCGCGTGACCACCGGGAAATACTGGCGCCCCATTCCACTCGGCAAAGCAATACAGAAAATCTCAAGTGGTTTACTTGCGTCCGCCAAGAAGCAGCCACAATTCTATTGATTTTGAGCTGCGTCCTCTCCACTCTCCACCCATGACAATGCTTCGCAATTTTCAATCACCCGGTCGTTCCCCCCTGCGCGTTGCTGGAGCGGCCGTTGCAACTTCCCATCCTCTGGCCAGCGGCACAGCACTTCGCATCCTCAAGAGCGGTGGCAATGCCATTGATGCAGCGGTTGCCGCCGCCGCAGTTCTGGCCGTGGTGGAACCGCAATCCACCGGCATCGGCGGCGATGGCTTCATGCTCTATGCGCCCAAGGGGGGCGATCACGTCATCGGCTTCAATGGCTCTGGCCGCGCGCCAGCCAAGGCAGAACTGGGCTGGTTTCAGGCCAAAGGCATCAGTGAAATCACGGGGCACAGCCCTCATTCTGTCACCATTCCCGGCGTCATCGACATGTGGTCACAAGTCCTCGCCGACCATGGAACGCAGGAGTTGGGCGCCCTGCTGCAAGATGCCATTCACTATGCCGAGAATGGCTATGTGATTGCCGACCGGGTGGCCTTTGATTGGCACAATGCGGTTGAAACAATTTCACACGATGAAAACGCCACACGTATTTTCATCCCAAACGGCAAGTTGCCAGACGCCGGAGACATTCATCGCCAACCCGCATTGGCGGCAACCCTGACGAAAATCGCACAGCAAGGCCGCGATGGTTTTTACAAGGGCCCCGTGGCCGAAAGCATGGTGAAGCATCTGCGCGCGCTGGGCGGGCTGCACGCGATGGAAGATTTCGAGGCGGCGCACGGGGACTATGTGAACCCCATTGCAACGACCTATCGTGGCATTCGGGTTCACCAAATCCCACCCAACAATCAGGGTGTGACAGCCTTGATGATGCTCAACATTCTTGAAGGCTTTGACATGCAGAACCTCGCGGCACTGTCGCCAGAGCGATTGCATCTTGAGATCGAAGCCGGTCGCCTTGCCTATCATGTGCGAAACGGTTGGATCGCTGACCCGTCAAAAGTGCGGGTCAAGACTGAGACCATGCTGAGCAAGGAATTTGCCACACAGATGCGGGGCCAAATCAGCCTCACCAAAGCCGCACCTGAGATTGGACATCTCGATCTAAAAAAGAACGACACGATTTACCTGTCTATCGTCGACCAGGACTTGAATGCCGTCAGTTTCATCAATTCGATTTATCACTCTTTCGGCAGCGGCATCATGAGCCCGGGCACTGGCGTGCTGTTGCAAAACCGCGGCATGAGTTTCAAGCTCGATCCAAGTCACCCCAATTGTATCGCGCCGGGCAAGCGCCCATTGCATACGATCATGCCCGGCATGGTCACGCGCGACGGCAAGTGTCTCATGCCTTACGGTGTCATGGGCGGAGACTATCAGCCGTTTGGCCATGTTCATTTGCTGCAAAACATTTTCGATTTTAACATGGACCCACAGGCCGCGCTCGACGCGCCACGCGTTTTCGCAACGGGTAACAAAGTTGAGGTGGAGCACGGGATCAATGCCAGCACGCGTGAGGGATTGGCTAGGCTGGGACACCAACTGATTGACGCGACAGAACCGCTCGGCGGCGGCCAGGCAATCTTGCTCGATCATGCGCGAGGAACCCTTACAGCTGGTTCAGATCCGCGCAAGGATGGCTGCGCACTAGGCTATTGAAGCTCCGGTCCAAAGCCGAACTGATGGGTATCAGATCTTCAGACTTTGCTTGATCAGCAAAAATTAATGCGGCGCACAGGCCTCACTCCACCGTCACACTCTTCGCCAGATTGCGCGGCTGGTCCACATCCGTGCCGAGGAACACGGCGGCGTGATAGGCCAGAAGCTGCACGGGGATCGCATAGACCAGCGGACTGATGAAGGCATGGGCGTGTGGTACATGAATGTGCCGAAAGGTCTTGTGGGCGTTCTGCTTGTGCGCCTTGTCATCCGTGATCAGAACGATCTTGCCGCCGCGCGCCGCAACCTCTTCCATGTTCGAAATCGTCTTTTCATAAAGCTCGTCGCGCGGCGCAATCACAATCACTGGCACATGTTCATCCACCAGCGCGATGGGCCCATGTTTCAACTCGCCCGCCGCATAGCCTTCGGCATGAATGTAGGAGATTTCCTTGAGCTTCAGCGCTCCTTCAAGCGCCATCGGATAATTGATGCCACGACCAAGAAACAGCACGTCCCGTGCCTTGGAAATTTCCTGCGCCACGGCAGCGATATTCTTCTCTTCCTTCAACACCTCGGCCATGTGGCGCGGCGCTTCAATGAGGGCCGAAACATATTCCCGCTCCTGCTCCGGCGTGATTGTGCCGCGCAATTTGCCCGCCAACAGTGCAAAGCAAGCCAATGCTGTAAGCTGACAGGTGAAAGCCTTGGTCGATGCAACACCGATTTCGGGGCCAGCATAAGTGCGGATCACCATTTCGCATTCACGCGAGATTGTGCTTTCAGGGACGTTGATAATGCCCACCGTATGTTGCCCATTGGTTTTGCAATAGCGCAGCGCCGCCAAAGTATCCGCCGTCTCGCCCGATTGCGAAATCACCATCGCCAAACCGTTCTGGCTCAGCGGCGCTTCGCGGTAACGGAACTCGGAAGCAATATCGACTTCCGTGGGCAACCGCGCCACTTTCTCAAACCAATATTTGGCAGCAAGCCCGGCATAAAAAGCTGTGCCGCAGGCGGTGATGGTGATCCGGTCCAGCTTGGCAAAATCAAACGGCAGCGAGGCTGGAACCTTCACTGTGCGGGTGGCAAAGTCGACATATTCCGCCAGCGTGTGGCCCACCACTTCGGGCTGTTCTTCAATCTCCTTGGCCATGAAATGGCGGTGGTTGCCCTTGTCCACCATCATTGAGGACGCCTGGCTATAAGAGATAGGGCGGATCACCTGGCGGCCTTCGCCATCAAAAATCTGGAAGGACGAATGGCTAAGCACCGCCCAATCGCCGTCCTCAAGATAAGTGATGCGGTTGGTAAAGGGTGAAAGCGCAATGGCGTCAGACCCCAGGTACATTTCACCTTTCCCGTGGCCAATAGCCAGCGGCGGGCCATTACGGGCACCGATCAGCAAATCCTCTTCGCCCTTGAACATGATGGCCAGCGCAAAAGCCCCATGCAGCCGCGCCAAAACCTTGCGCACGGCATCCACCGGCTTCGCAGCTTTGGCGCGCTCCTGCGCCAAAAGATGGGCCACCACTTCGGTATCCGTCTCCGAGTCAAACTTGTAACCCGCCGCAATGAGTCCAGCCTTCAACTCGGCAAAATTCTCGATAATGCCATTGTGGACAATCACCACGTCGCTGGAAATATGTGGATGGGCGTTGACCTCATTGGGAACGCCATGCGTGGCCCAACGTGTGTGGCCAATGCCGCTGGTGCCGAGCAACGGATATTCCCGCAGCTTTTCTTCGAGATTGCGCAGCTTGCCCGGCGCGCGCCGCCGCTCAATCTGTCCGCCTTCCAATGTGGCAACGCCTGCCGAGTCATAGCCACGGTATTCCAGACGACGAAGTGCCTCCACAATATCCAGCGCCACAGGCTTGGTACCGAGGATGCCAACAATGCCACACATGAATTCTGCCTCTTACTTTCGCTTGGAGTCTTTGGCCGCTTGCTTGACCGCGCGGTATCGCTTCGCCCAGCCTTCTTTAATCTGCAATTCTGGCCGGGTCATGGCCAAGGCGTCTTCAGGCACATCGCATGTGATCACGCTGGAGGCGGCAATATTTGCTCCTGCCCCGATCTTGACGGGCGCGACAAGTGAACTATTGGACCCGACAAAAACATTCTCGCCAATTTCGGTGAGATGTTTTTCATAGCCATCGTAATTGCAAGTGATCGTACCTGCCCCAATATTGCTGCCAGGTCCAACCACGGCATCGCCAATATATGAAAGATGATTGGCCTTGGCACCTTTGCCGACCTTCGCTTTCTTGATCTCAACAAAATTGCCGATATGCGCATTCTCGCCAATCTCAGCCCCCGGCCGCAGTCGCGCAAAGGGCCCGATGCGCGCACCGCTTGAAATGACACAGCCTTCAAGATGCGAGTTCGCCAAAATTTCAACATCGTCAGCAACGATAACTTTGGGACCAAAATAGACATTGGGTTCAACCACCACGTCTTGGCCCAATTTTGTATCGGCAGAGAAATAGACTGTGTCCGGATCAATCAGCGTTGCACCCTGCTCCATCGCAGCGCAGCGCGCCTCGCGTTGGAAAGCCCGCTCCAGAACTGAAAGTTGGTTGCGGTCGTTCACCCCTGCCACTTCCGTCTCGCCACACATGGCCAGCGCCACTTTTGTCTTGGCCTTGTTGGCAAGCTTCACCAGATCTGTGAGATAATATTCACCCTTGGCATTCTTATTCGAAAGTTTGGGCATGATCTGCCACAGCAAAGCATTGTCCAAAGCCATGATTCCGGAATTGCACAGTTTGATTTTTCGTTCACGTGGACTGGCATCCAGCTGTTCACGAATATCGAGCACGTCCTTGTTTTTGGTGATCAAGCGGCCATAGCCATGCGAGTTTTCCGCTTCAAAACCCAAAACCGCCATTTTGTGCTTGGCATCCAGCTTCGTCATCAGCCCCTTCAGTGTCTCAGCAGTAATCAACGGCACATCGCCATAGAGCACCAGCGTAACACCTTTGAAGCCCAACAACGCGTCCTTCGCCATGGAAACAGCGTGGCCCGTGCCCAGCCGCTCGCTTTGTTCGGCAAAAGCGCAGTCGGTGATGACGTTTGCCGCCTCCTTCTGAACTGCAATCATATCGGGGCCATGGACAACAACGACTCTGGCCGCCCCCAATGCGTTGCCCGCATGCAAAACATGGGCAAGCATCGAGCGTCCGGCAATCTTGTGCAAGACTTTGGGCAAGGCGGATTTCATCCGCGTGCCCATGCCCGCTGCCAAAACCACCAGTGCCAGTTCGCTCATGTCTGTCCCTTTTTGCAGTGCAGCTTATAGCTGCACGATTCACCCTTTGTCTTGGAATTAAGACAAATTTGGTGAAGACAATCCTTAATGCCCAAACCGGTCCTCGGCCCTTGACCATGACGCGGTGCACAACTATGGTCCGCCCACTTTTGGAAGGGTTGAATCAACCCTCCTGTGGGCCCATAGCTCAGCGGTAGAGCATCTGACTTTTAATCAGAGGGTCGTGGGTTCGAATCCCGCTGGGCTCACCATTTGTCGCATTCACCGTTTCAAGTGCTTGGGCTCTGCCAACGCGAAAAGCTGCACAATCAGAAATGTCAAAGCGAGATAGACCGCAGCGACAAAGAGCAACGGCTCGTAAATGCGATACGTATCCTGCATCACCCTATGGGCCACCCCCATCAAATCCATCACAGGGACGGTGAAGGCCAGAGGTGTAGATTTCAACTGGCCAATGACTTCGCCGGTCAGAGTCGGCAAAACCCTTTGAAAGGCACTGGGAAGCCATATGCGCCACAAGACCTGCGCTCGGCTCAAACCCAAGGCCTCCGCCGCCTCCAACTCACCACGCGGCACCGACAAAAAGGCGCCGCGCATGATCTCAGCCTCATAGCCAGCGAAACTCAGGGTGAAAGCCGCAAGCACATAGTAAATGGCATCAAGTCGCACCAGCCATTGGAAATTTTCGCGCACGCCTGGGATAAAGGGAAACAATGAGCCAATCCCGTAATACAAAAGATAAAGCTGCATCAGCAGAGGCGTGCCCCGAATGTAGCTGCAAAAACCACGCGACAAGCTTCGTGGCAATGTCCGCCCTCGCACTTGGGCCAAAGCCAGGGGAATGGCCAAACTAAATCCACCAATCACGGACGCCACCAAAACAAAAAGCGTAATGCCCAAACCCTGCACCAAAGCTGGCAGATAACCCGGCAGCCAAGCCCACTGCATCAGCGCGCCGCCGCGGGTCCAGGCTGACCGCGACGCACGTTGTCCTCGAGCCATCCGAAGATCGACAGTGAGCATTGCGAGATCAAGAGATATACCCCCTGCGCCACAACATAGAGCGCGAAATAGCGCTTTGACACTCCCGCCGCCTGCTGCGTGGCCAAGGCCAGTTCAGTAAACCCGACGACGGAAACAAGGGCAGAGTCTTTGGTAATGTTCAGCCACAGATTTGCCAGCCCCGGCAGGGCGAGAGGCAACATGGCAGGCAGCATGATGCGCCGAAATCGCAACACCGGAGACATCCCCAGTGCTGTCGCTGCTTCCAACTGGCCGATAGGTATGGCCAAAATGCCAGCCCGCAAAACCTCGGTGGCATAGGCACCTTGCACCACACCCAAAACGCAAATTGCAGCAACCATGCCGTTGACCTCAACAGCGCCTATACCAAGTTTGGCCAACCCGGCATTGATTGCATCCGTGCCCGCATAATAAAGCAACATAATGAGGATGAGTTCGGGCACAGCGCGAAACAGCGTCGTATAACCAGAAAACATTGGGCGAAACATGACGGGCCCGTAAAGCTTGCCCATAGCTCCCAGCAACCCAAGGCCTATGCCCAGCACATAGCCAAAAAGTGAAATCTCAAGCGTACGAACTGCTCCCCAGAACAATTCATCGCCGTAGCCTTCGTCACCAAAGGACAAAAGAGTTGCCAACGGGGACACGGCCAAGATGATCAAATTCAAAGCCGAAACCGTCCCCGCCAAAGCAGACGCACCTATTTGGAACCCGGCAGTTTGAGCTTTCCAGTCAGTTTCCACTTGTCGGAAATCTGGTTGAAAGTGCCATTGGCTGCCAGATCGGCAATGCCTTTGTTGAGCTTGGTTTGGAGGGCCGTATCTTCTTTGCGCAATCCAAAGCCCACACCAACACCCAAGATCTCTGCATCATAGGGCACCGCTGCCTTCACTTCACAACAACCGCCCTGGTCGGAATTCAGGAAATCATCCAGCGAAACACCATCGGCCAGCACATAGTCCAGACGGCCAGCCGCAAGGTCGGCATTCACCTCGTCCTGTTTCCCATAAGTCTTGATGGCAACGCCTTTGGGTTCGAAGTATTTTGCGGCATAGGCGGCATGAATTGTGGAAGCCTGCACGCCGAGGTTCTTGCCTTTCAAATGTTCGGGAGAAATGTCCTTGTCGGAACCTTTGGCACCAATGACCGTCGGCAGACCGATGTAATACATGTCGGAGAAACTGATCGTTGCCTTGCGTTTTTCGGTAATGGACATGGACGCCATGATGGCATCGAACTTCTTGGCCTGAAGCGCCGGAATGATGCCGTCCCATGCCACTTCTTCCACAGCGCATTTCTCGCCAATGTCCGCGCACAATGCGGTCATCAAATCAATCTCCCAGCCCACCCATTTACCGGAAGCATCTTTGGAAGTGAAAGGAGGATAGGGTTCAGCAGCTACGCCCAATTTTAGATCAGCATGAGCCGGCCCAGCCAAACTCAGCCCAAGAACCACTCCAGACAAGACCTTCACATATTTTTCCATTTTACGTTCCTTTTCATCGCCCGTCTTAACGTGCTCTGAAAGGCGCCCCCGCCCTTCGTTTCCTTCTGGCCACCGCGAATCAGGGGACGGAGTCAGAGTATCACTGAATATTGTACGCTAAATTCTAAACCTCACAAAGGCCCCAGCCTGCTCCGATTAGAGAGAATTCTGGTCCCATTAGATTCAGCTAATCTCGCAAACTTCCTACAAACTGTCGGCAGCGAAGGCTGTGAGGTGCCCCGAACACTTCCGCCGGAGACCCTTCTTCTTCAACTTTCCCTTCATGCAGGTAGATCACATGCGAAGAAACATCCCGCGCAAATTTCATTTCATGGGTGACCAAGATCATGGTGCGCCCCTCATTTGCCAGGCCGCGAATCACGCCAAGAACCTCGCCGACCAGCTCTGGGTCCAGCGCCGAAGTAGGTTCATCAAACAACATCACCTTTGGTTCCATGCACAGGGCCCGCGCGATCGCCACCCGCTGTTGCTGCCCGCCAGACAAATAGGCAGGATACGTATCCTTTTTGTCGAAAAGCCCAACCTTTTGCAGAAGAAGTTCGGCGCGCGCTATCGCCTCGCGCCTTGGCAATTTCAACACGTGGATCGGGGCCTCGATCAGGTTTTGTAAAACTGTCATGTGTGGCCAGAGATTGAAGCTTTGAAAAACCATACCGAGTTTGGTACGCACGCGTTCCAATTGTTTGCGATCAACCGGGTAAAGATTGCCGTTGGGGCGCGGCTCTAGGAGCAGTTCTTCTCCACCAACAATGATTCGCCCGCGCGTCGGCGGTTCAAGTAAATTGACGCAACGCAAAAATGTGCTTTTTCCGGAGCCCGAAGCGCCGATCAATGTGACAACGTCACCGTTGCGTGCCGACAGGCTCACCCCTTTCAGCACTTCCAAAGGGCCAAAGGCCTTGTGCAAGTCCTTCACTTCAATTGCAGGGGTGACGTTCAAATCGCGTTATCCAATTGCCAGACCCGCCCAATTCTTGAGTCAATCACAATGCCATCGCGTATTTCCGCGCGATTTCACCATGCTCCATTCGCAGCGCTTGAATATCCATTCCCAGTGGCATGCCGTCAAGCACTCTCCACTGACCGGCCACCATCACACGGTCTGCCTGGTGTGCTCCGCAGAGAACCAAGGCAGCCAGAGGGTCGCCCGCGCCTGAAAAGCGCAATTCATCCAGTTTATACAGCGCCAGATCGGCCTGCTTGCCAACTGCAATCTCGCCAATGTCATCGCGCCCAAGACAACCCGCCGAACCTTTGGTGGCCCAACGTAACACATCGAGATGTGTCACTTTCTGACCATAGGTGAGTCGGTTGAGCATCAAGGCGTGGCGCACGCCTTCCATGAGATTGGAGGAGTCATTGGATGCCGAACCATCAACACCAAGCCCAACTGGAGCACCCGCAGCCTCGAGCGCGCAGGTGGGACATTGGCCCGAAGCCAACACCATGTTGGAGGTTGGGCAATGACATACACCAACGCCGTGCTTGCCCAACTTGGCAATATCTGCCTCGTTGAAGTGAACCCCATGCGCCAGCCACGTACGGTTCGAAAGCCAGCCGCAATCTTCAAGATAATCCAGCGGGCGCATGCCGAAAGTGGCGATGCAGAAATCATCCTCATCATGGGTTTCCGCGAGATGCGTGTGCAAGCGGCAATCATGTTTGGCCGCCAGCGCCGCAGTCTCGCGCATCAAATCTCGTGTCACTGAAAAGGGCGAGCAAGGCGCCAACGCAATTTGCACCATGGCCCCATCACCCCGCTGGTGATAGCGGCTGATCACCCGCTCGCAATCGGCAAGAATGGTGTCATGGTCCTGCACCACGCTGTCAGGCGGCAAGCCACCGTCTTTCTGCGAAAGGTTCATCGAGCCACGGGTGACCGTCATCCGCATGCCAAGGCTGCGGGCCTCATCGACTTGAATATCCATCGCATCATCCAAGCCGGGCGGGAACACATAGTGATGATCCGAGGATGTTGTAACGCCGGACATCAGCAATTCCGTCAAGGCCAGCCGCGTGGCAATCCCGTGGGCTTGCGGATTGAGCTGCGCCCAAATGGGATAGAGCGCTTTCAGCCAATCAAACAGCTCCTTGTTGATGGCCATAGGATGGGCGCGCGTAAGTGTTTGATAGAAATGATGATGGGTGTTGATCAGGCCGGGCAAAACCACATGGGCTGATGCGTCAAACGCATGATCATGCGCTGGGTTTTTGCCTTTGCCGACCAATTCGACGATTTTGCCACCCTCGGCCACAAAACCGCCCTCAGCCCCTTCGGCCAAGATCGCCATCGGGTTCTTGATCCACAGTCGCATTCAGGACTAACCTTTCAAAAAACAGTTCGAGGGAGAATAGAATGAAAACCAGAAAAACCACAACACTTGCCGCCCTGGCAGCTTTCGCCCTGTCTGGCATCGCGGGTACAATGCCGGCGCGCGCTGCCAGCATGGAAAGCGAACTCAACATCGTGGCTTGGCCCGGCTATATCGAGCGCGGCGAAAGCGACAAGGCCTATGATTGGGTGACGGGGTTTGAAAAAGACACCGGCTGCAAAGTCAATGTCAAAACCGCCGCCACTTCAGATGAAATGGTCACCTTGATGAACCAAGGAGGCTTTGACCTCGTTACGGCATCGGGTGATGCTTCCTTGCGTCTCATCGCTGGCAAGAAGGTCCAGCCGATTGATGTCACCAAGGTGGCCAATTGGGTCAATGTGGACAAACGCCTGCAGGACGCGCCTTGGCATACGGTGGATGGCAAGCACTATGGCACACCTTACCAGTGGGGCCCGAATGTACTGGCCTATAACAGCAAGGTGTTCAAGGATCCGCCAAAGAGCTGGAGCGTGGTTTTCGAAGAGCAGAACCTGCCCGACGGCAAGAGCAACAAGGGCCGCGTTCAGGCCTACTATGGTCCGATCTACATTGCTGATGCCGCACTCTATCTCATGAAGAAAAACCCTGCACTCGGGATCAAGAACCCCTATGAGTTGAACAAGGATCAATATGCGGCCGCCCTCGATGTCGTCACTAAGCAACGCGCCCTTGTGGGCCGCTATTGGGGCGATGCCAACGTGCAGGTGGATGACTTCAAGAACGAAGGTGTTGTCGCCTCATCCTCTTGGCCCTTCCAAGTAAGCCTATTGCAAGCCGACAAGGCCGTAATGGAAAAGACTCCAATTGCCTCAACCATCCCTGATGAAGGGGCCACGGGCTGGGCAGACACCACCATGATGCATGCCGAAGCAGCGCATCCCAATTGCGCCTATGCTTGGCTCAACCATTCGCTCGAGCCCAAAGTGCAGGGCGATGTGGCCGCTTGGTTTGGTTCAGTGCCCGCTGTGCCAACAGCCTGTAAAGGCAATGAACTGCTGACCGACGTCGGGTGCGACACCAATGGCGCTGCCAACTTCGACAAGATTTGGTTCTGGCGCACACCCATTGGCAAATGCGAAGCGGAAGGTACCTGTGTGCCATATTCGCAATGGGCCAAGGATTATTTGGCCGTGCAAGGCAAATAAGCAACCAAGCCCGCCGCCCGAAAGGGTGGCGGGTGGACTTTCATGCTCAACACCCTTTCCGATCTCTTCTACCGCCGCCCGAAATTGCTGACGGCGCTGCTGCTGGCTCCGCCGCTGGCATGGATTGCGCTTGTCTATATCGGTTCACTCCTGGCCCTGTTGTTGCAAAGCTTCTATCATCTCGACGATTTCTCCGGCACCGTGGTCCACGAGTTCACACTTTCCACTTACGCCGAGTTGCTCTCAACCTCGAATGTGCAAATCATTCTCCGCACGGTGACAATGGCCGCGCTGGTTACACTCGCTGCCAGCATCATCGCCTTCCCTGTGGCCTATTATGCGGCCCGATTTGCACGCGGGAAATGGAAAGCACTCTTCTATTTGGCAGTGATGATGCCGCTCTGGTCGTCCTATCTCGTCAAGATCTACGCATGGAAACTGATCCTCGCCAAGGAAGGCATCATCAGTTGGATCGCGGGCACATTACATCTTGGCTGGTTATTGGACGCGCTGCTCAGCATCCCTGTGATAGGCGGCTCTTCGTTGTCGTTCAGCTATATTGGAACATTTCTCGTGTTCCTCTACATCTGGCTGCCCTACATGATTTTGCCCGTTCAGGCGGCGCTGGAACGCGTGCCCAATGACTATGTGGAAGCCGCCGCCGATTTGGGGGCCACACCACGGCAAACTTTCCGCGACATTATCTTGCCTTTGGCTCTGCCGGGCGTGATCGCAGGGTCAATCTTCACTTTCTCTCTGACCTTGGGCGACTACATCGTGCCGCAAATTGTCGGCAATTCCCGCGCCATGATCGGTCAAGCAGTTTACACGCTGCAAGGCACGGCAGGCGACATTCCACTCGCCGCCGCTTTCACCGTGGTGCCCATGATCATTATGGGGATTTATCTCATTGTTGCGCGGCGCATGGGGGCATTTGATGCGCTCTGAAGCCGGCTTGCCACTCAAATTCGCAGCCGCCGCAGGACTTCTGTTCCTGCACCTGCCACTGGCG
>JAYUEP010000248.1:0-24983 GCA_043739165.1 Hyphomicrobiales bacterium | reverse complement strand
TTGGCAACCAGGGAACGCATCACCGCAATGTCGCGTGTCCGCTCTACAATTTTTGGTTCGCGTCCGGTGATGGAAAAAACCGACAAAAAGTAACTGTTGCTCCATGGCAAATCGAGCAGAACCATCGGATGCTCAACAAGTTCAATCGGCGAGACCATTTTCAACTTGGCCAAGACATGATCCGCTGCCATCACGGCATAGGGTGGCAAGCTAACCAGTTCAATGAACTCCAGATCAGACGGAAGATTGAGATCATAGGTCAGGGCCACATCAATTTCCGCTTTGCGCAAGCCCTCGAACAATTCCACCTGATTGCCTTCGGTCTGTCGAAATTCCACATCCGAATGGAGGTCAACAAACTGCCGACGCAATTGCGGCAACACGACCTGCGCAAAGGTCAAAAGGCATCCCACACGCAAGGGTCCGCGCACTTTACCCGTGATATCATTGGCAAGTTCATTCAGTTTTGCAGAATCTGCCAACACCACACGCGCTTGCTGGGCAAACAAAGCCCCGCCATGGGTCAACGACAATCCATGGGCATGTTTGCGCACAAAGAGGGGCAACCCGAATTCTTCCTCGAGCTGAACAATGGCTGAAGAAATCGAAGGCGAAGAAACATTGACGCGGTCCGAAGCAGCCGCAATCGATCCAGTTTCAGCAACCGCGACAAGATATTCCAATTGGCGAAGGGTGAAACGCAAAGGCATGGTTGGCGACCTTAGCCATTCCAAATGAGGAGTCTAAGATAAAATCATTCATTCCGGACTTTGGCCTGAGCACTGGACACGAACTAAACTTGGGCGTGGCCACTGGCTAATAAATGGGCAAGCTGCCAAGATTGTGTGGATTTGTGAGTGTAATCGCAAAAGCGGAATTGACACAGGGGTCTCAAACAATGCGAAGCAATCAGCCTTTTGACGCGGAACTCGTTCACAAGCAGGATCTTGCACATCACTTTCATCCTTTCAGCGATTTCGCAACATTCAAAGACACAGGCTCCATGATTCTCACCGATGCCGAAGGTGTTTATCTGACAGACAGCGACGGCAAGCGCTATCTCGATGGCGTTGCGGGCCTCTGGTGTGTCAATATTGGCTATGGCCGCAATGAAATGGCCCAAGCGATGGCCGACCAGGCACGCCAGATGGCCTTCTATTCGACTTTTGGTGATTATACATCGGTGCCCGCCGCACAACTGGCCGCAAAACTGGCGTCATTGGCGCCGGGCTCTCTCAATCATGTTTTCTATGGCACAGGTGGCTCGATGGCCAATGATACCGCCGTGCGCATGATCCATTTCTATTTCAATCGCCTCGGCAAGAAGAAGAAAAAGAAGATCATCACGCGCCACAGCGCATATCACGGCAGCACGTATCTCGCGATGTCGCTGACGGGCGTGGCCTTTGATCACATCGGTTTTGATCTGGTGAAGGGCGGGCTCATCCATCGCGTTTCGGCCCCCAACATGTATCGTCGTCCGGAAGGCATGAGCGAGGGCCAGTATCTCGAATTTCTGGTTGCCGAATTCCAGGTCAAAATTGAAGCACTTGGCGCAGAAAACGTTGCCGCCTTCTTTGCTGAACCCATCATGGGCGCGGGCGGCGTGATGATGCCGCCAAAAGGGTATCACAAGCGCATGATGGATATCTGTCGCAAATATGGCGTGCTCTACGTGGCCGATGAAGTGGTGACCGCCTTTGGCAGGCTCGGCCACTTCTTTGCGTCGGACGATGTGTTTGGCATGGTGCCGGACATGATCACTACAGCCAAGGGATTAACCTCAGCCTATGCGCCCCTCTCAGCCACAATCCTGTCAGACGAAATCTACGATGTGTTGAGTGTGCCACAAGAAAAGGGAGCCTATTTCTCACATGGGTTCACTTACTCCGGTCATCCGATTTGCTGTGCAGTGGGTCTCAAGAATATTGAAATCATCGAACGCGAAGATATATGCGGCCATGTCCGCAAGGTCGGCCCCTATTTTGAACAGCGCCTTGCCTCACTGAAGGACTTGCCACTGGTGGGCGATATTCGCGGCAGTCACTTCATGCTCTGCGTCGAAAATGTCGCCCACAAGGAAAGCAAGGCCCTGTTCGATTCGGACATTGCCATCGGCAATCGCATTGCCGACACGTGCAAACACCTGGGTGTTTTGGTGCGCCCTGTCGGCCACCTGAACATCTTGTCGCCACCCCTCACCATGACCGAGGGGCAGATCGATGTGTTGGTCCAAGCCTTAGGCGACAGCATTCATGCTGTGGCCGATGGCTTGGTTCGCGAGGGCGTTAAATTCTCATAAGATCGGTACGGCTTGGGCTTGCTGGGCCAAAATTGATTTTTGAAAATTCACAAATTCGGCGGATGGCTGTTGAGCAACGAAAAGCTCCAGCACGGGGTCAACCACTTTTGTGCTCTGTCCGGAAAGAGCCTCCATAAGAGCGTGCCCGCAGAACGGCACATAGGCTTCCGAATAACCCCCTTCATGGGCCACCATAACGCGCCCGCCACAGACATCGTCAGCCAGAATCATGGTTTGCTGCATGAGCCAGCGATAGGTCTCGCTGTGCGCCATCATGCGCGCCAACGGGTCAAAGCCATTGGCATCATAGCCGCAGGCAACAATGATGAGTTCAGGCTTGTAGCGGCGCACCGCTGGCAGCACGATCATTTCCATCGCGTCAATATAGGTTTGGTGTCCACCGCCGGGCAGAAGCGGCACGTTCAGATTATAGCCAGTTCCAGTACCCGCACCTCGGTCGGTCGCTGCCCCCTTGTTGGTAGGATAGCAACGGTCCTGGTGCAGCGAGATTGTCAAAACATCTGGCCTGTCATAGAAAATGGCTTCGGTTCCGTTGCCATGGTGCACATCCCAATCGATGACCGCAATGCGCGTTAGTTTGTGTTTGCTACGGGCCTTTTCAATGGCGATGGCAATATTGGCCAAAAGGCAAAAACCCATGCCAAAGTCGCGCTGGCAATGATGGCCGGGGGGCCGCGACAGGGCATAGGCATTTCGCGAGGCACCCGTCAAAACTGCATCGACCGCCGCGATTGAAAGTCCGGAAGAAAGCCTGGCGATTTCATAGCCACCGTTACAAAAACTTGCTTCTTCGCCCAAGTTGCCGCCGTCAGCAGCACTTAGTGCCGCAAAGTTTTTTATGTAATCAGCGGTATGGACGCGCAACAGGTCTTCCTCTTCTGCAAGCGGGGCAGAACTTACTTTCAACAAAGTGGTGAGGCCTGAAACATCCATCAGGCTTTTCAAGCGGCGTTTGGTGTCGGGAGATTCGGCGTAGGAAGAACCATTGGGCGGCTGCACCCAATCGCGCACGGGCAGCACCAGCGCATGGGCGGCACCTGTATGCCAGAGACATTTCTCATCATGGAAGAACGACGTAGTGTGCATTGCCTTGGGCCTTCCCTATTTAGTAAAAACAATTGACGACCTGAAATTGATGCACCAGACAAGCCTTTGCAAGTCTCAGTTCACATGAGGCTCGCTAACAGGCGTGAAAGAAATTCATCAAATTGCACAAGTTCCAGCTCATCAATAAATTCATCAGGTTGATGGCCTTGAGCCATCGATCCAGGTCCACAAACCACAGTCGGAATGCTCAAACCCGCAAAGTAACCCGCTTCTGTTCCAAAGGCCACTTTCCGTGTCTTCGAATGTCCCAACAGTGCACCCACTTCAGCAACAACCGGATCATCAGGGGGCAATTCCAGTCCCGGATAGGCATTGATTTCAACAATCGTGATGGCGGCAGCAGGGTGGCTTGCCGCCGCGATATTGCGCGCTGCGGCCTCAATGCGCGCCAGAACTTCCGACGCGGGCTCCTCAGCAAGATGCCGGATTTCAAAATCTATTGTCGCCATGGCCGGCACCACATTGATGGCGTCGCCACCCTTGATCATCCCGGCATGAACTGTGGAATAGCCAATATCATAGGCGGGGTCGTTGACGCCTGATGTTTGCAGCCAGCGTTGCTCGTTCCGCAAAGCCAAAACGAAATCAGCCGCAAGGTGGATGGCGTTGCAATAATCTGGTGCCATCGCCGAATGCCCACCCACGCCCATGCACGTCGCCCGGTAAACTGCCTTGCCCTTGTGGCCTGTGGCAATCACCATGTTCGTCGGCTCACCCACCAGGCACCAGCGCGGTCGATTGAAAAACGGAAAGAGACCGGGAAGCATATTACGAATGCCCAGGCACCCAACCTCTTCATCATAAGAAATCGAAATCATCAGTGGATGCTTCAATTCTCTCCCTGAGGAATCCGAAGCCATTGCCAAGACTGAAGCAAGAAAGCCCTTCATGTCAGAGGTTCCCCGGCCAAAAAGCCTGTCGCCATCTCTGGAAAGCACAAAGGGCTCATGCGTCCAACGCTGGCCCTGAACCGGAACCACGTCGCTATGTGCAGAGAGCAATATGCCACCATCTTTAGCGGGGCCGAAACGCGCCAACAATCCAGCCTTTGTTCCATCAGCATTGGGCAAACGTTTGCAAGCGAACCCACAATCCAGCAGATACCGCTCTATCCAATCCAAAATCGGAAGATTGCTTTCAGAACTGACAGATGGAAATCCCACCAATGTCGCAAGAATCTCTTCCGTTGCTGTTGCGGCTTGAAACACCATTCAATCCTTTGCCAAGGCCGCAAGTTCGCGCCGGAAGGGCAATGCATCGCCCAAGTCCGGCATGTCGAGTTCGCGGGCATAACGATGGCCGGCATAGGTCGCCCAGGCAATCGGACCAGCCGAAGCCGCATCGCCAATGAGCTTCACGCTTTTGATTCCAGCATCGGCCCAATCGCCCTGCCGCGCCATCAACCCATGGTACAACGCATCGTTGCCGCCGCGTGACGCGACAAGAACAACACTCTCACATTCCAAGCGGTCCCTAACATCGGTATAGGTGCAGTTGGTTTCGACGTGGCTATCATGAATAGCGGCCACGCCCGTGTTCAACTTGATTGTCACGCCGGCAGCAACTAGCCTCCGATGAATTGCCCCCTGCTCCAACGTATTGCGGGTCCAATCGGAAACAAAGGCGGAAGGTGTGACCAGCGTGACCTTGCAGCCCTTCATGGTCAGCAATTCTGCCAACACACCGCCCATATAATAGTGGTCATCATCGAAGACCACCACGCGCCCGCTAGGCAGTTTGCCCGCCATAATGTCATCCGGCGTCAAGACGGTCATCCCGGTGGCGGTGGGCATAGGCACAACATGCTGCCGCGCCACACCATCCCGCCGCCACGTCGAACCTGTTGCAACTGCAATATGCTCAAAGCCAAACTCCATGATGGCATCAACATCCAGCGCGCTTTCCAAATAGGTCTGCACATTCTGCCGTTGGCTCAGTTGGTATCGGCGATAATCAACGACCCGGCCCCAAGCCGAAAGGCCCGGCAGCAGCCGTTCGCGTGCCACCCGCCCACCGATCTCACGCCGCGCTTCGGCAATGGCGACATCATAGCCACGCAAGGCCAAGGCCCGTGCCGCTTCCAACCCTGCAGGGCCGGACCCCACCACCAGAACAGTGTTGCTACTGCCCTTGGCATTCATTTTTTCCGGATGCCAGCCTTTGCGCCACTCTTCCATGAACGTCGGATTTTGCGTGCAACGCGAGATCGACATCGTCATATCTCCCGTGATGCAGATGTTGCATCCGATACATTCACGGATGTCTTCAACACGGCCTTCATCAATTTTCAAAGGGATAAAGGGATCAGCAATCGAAGGCCGCGCGCAGCCGATAAAATCAAGCACGCCCTGTTTCACCATGCGCGCCATCACGTCTGGGCTGGTGAAGCGGCCCACGCCGACTACAGGCTTGGTTGTGAGATCGCGAATGCCCTTTACCAATTGCTCTTGCGCGGCTTCCTCCTTGAAACGCGAGGGGCCAGAGCACTCCTCCCAACTGCCTTGGGCCAAATCCCAGAGATCCGGCAAATCCTTGTTCATGGCAATGAAGTCACGAACTTCTGCATTGGAAAAGCCGAGATTACCAATGGGCTCATCGAGTGAAACGCGCAGCGAGATGCCCATCGTATCGCCCACCGCATCGCGTATGTCGGCCACCACCTCGCGAACAAAGCGTGAGCGATTTTCAAGTGATCCACCATATTCGTCTGTGCGCTGATTGGTGGCGCGGCTGAGGAAATGCTGGAAAATACCAAATCCATGAGCGCCATAAAGGCAGATCAAATCAAAGCCAGCGCTACGCGAGCGTTTGGCGGCATTGACAAACCAACGGCGCAAATTACGAATATCAGTCTTATCAAGTGCCCGTGCCTGCACCGGATCATTGGTGAAAGTGCGGATAGGCAAGGCCGTCGGCGCCAACGGCACTTCCTTGCTGTAAAAGTTAGTACCGTTGATGCCGGAATAGGCGAGTTGGATGCCGGCCAGTGCGCCATGAGTTTTCATGGCATCGGACATCTTGCGCAAGGCTGGGATGTCATCATCGTCCCACAGGCGCAGCTCAATGAATGGTGTGATTTCCGAAGTGTGATGCATTTCGG
Source organism: Hyphomicrobiales bacterium (assembly GCA_043739165.1). GTDB lineage: Bacteria > Pseudomonadota > Alphaproteobacteria > Rhizobiales > Aestuariivirgaceae > Aestuariivirga. The sequence goes on along the minus strand of JAYUEP010000248.1, from coordinate 18,453 downwards.
TTTGTTCAGTGAAAATCACGCCCCAACCACCTTCGGCCTTGATGCCCCGCATGGCCGCGGCGGCCGAAGGGTCGCGGTAACCGCCGCCATTGCAATGCGGTACCTGGAAGAACCTGTTCTTCGCTTTCAGCGGGCCGATGGCAACGGATTCGAACAAAACGTCATATCGGGAGTTGCGCAACCTTCACCTTTAAGCTTCTTATGCGGCTAACCCGCAGATTTTTGTCAAGTTTGGGTGTTGTGTCAGTTCAGGTAAATAAGTTCGTATGTAATTCGCGCTAAGTCACTGCCTAATTGCAATGGGCAAAACCGGAGGCCACAATCCATGCGCATGATCACGATTGCCGTCACTCAAATGGCTTGCGGCTGGGACCGCGCACAGAACATCAGGCAGGCCGAAGAATTGGTGCAGCAAGCTGCGGCAAAGGGGGCCCAGATCGTGCTGCCCCAGGAACTTTTCGAAACACCCTACTTCTGTATCGATCGAGATAAGAAGTTCTTCGCAGAAGCAACAAAGCCGCCGGCCAACCCGGCCATCATTGCCATGCGCAAACTTGCAAAGGCTCTGAATGTTGTGATTCCCGTCTCCTTCTTTGAGCGTGATGAGGAGCGATATTTCAACTCACTGGCGATGATTGACGCTGGGGGTGAAGTGCTGGGCGTCTATCGTAAAACCCACATCCCCGATTTTCCGGCATATGAAGAGGCCTTCTATTTTTCTCCCGGAGAAACGGGCTTCATGGTCTTTGACACCAAATTTGCAAAATTGGGTGCGGGCATTTGCTGGGATCAATGGTTCCCTGAAACAGCGCGAATCTTGGCGCTCAAGGGCGCTGAAATTCTACTCTATCCCACCGCAATAGGCCGGCCGACAGAAACGTCGGGTGAGAAATTCCGCAATTCCAAACCCCATTGGCAACAGACCATGCAAGGCCATGCCGGGGCCAATATGGTGCCTGTGGCCGCCGCCAATCGCATCGGCATTGAGGCAGGCCATGATTTTCAAACGCAATTCTATGGCGGTTCTTTCATCACCGATCACATGGGTACAAAACTGTGTGAGGCAGGCGAAGATCATCCAGAAGTTCAGGTTCATTCACTGGATTTGGAGGCGATTTCACAATACCGCAAAAGTTGGGGCATTTTCCGCACGAGACGCCCAGAAGCCTATCATCAGATACTCGACAGAACTGTGCCTTCAAGCCTCACAGACAAACAGGCCTGAAAACCAATGGCATCATTCCACCGCGCCGTAAAAATGAACCACCCATTCCCACCACAGACAAAAGGAAGCCATGATGACTGATGCCGATCCACATTGGGTTTACAATCAGACAATCAAGATGTTTGCCGCCGCCGCTTCACCACCATTTGAAGACGAAGGTGAACTTGAGAAACATTGGGGCAAGGTTTGGGGCATCGACAATGATGTGGGCCAAATCCGCAGCATCTTGGTGCACCGCCCCGGTCCTGAAATGGAAATTGTGGACCCCACCAAACGCATCGCCGAAATTGGATCCTTCGGAGACCCCAAATCCGGCTGGTATTTTCAGAGCGATACGCCACCTGATATTGCAGCGATGCAGCGCCAACATGACGGCATGGTGGCGGCGTTTCAGAAAGCTGGTATCGAAGTACATCACGTCGAGGGTGTTGATGGAACGCGTCTGAAATCCACCTACACGCGCGATCCTCTCATTATGGTCAAAGGCGGTGCCATCGTCTGCCGCATGGGCGCGCGCATCCGTCGTGGTGAAGAGCTTTCAATCACCCGCACCTTGGCCAAAATAGGAATCCCCATTTTGCGGACGATTTCCGGCACAGGGATCATGGAGGGCGGCAGCTTCGCCTGGATCAACAGCAAAACTGCGGCTATTGGTGTCGGCATCCGGGTTAACCGCGAAGGGGCCGAACAAGTGGGCGAAGTTCTCAAACGCCAAGGCGTGGATCTGTTGATCGTCGATCTTCCGGGTTATGACATCCATCTCGACGTCTCATTCCTGATGATCGACAAGGATCTGGCATTGGTGAATCCTTTTGGCCTGCCCTATACCTTTTTGGAAGAGTTGAAAGCGCGTGGCCTGCGTTTGATCGAACTCAACCCGGCAGATGATTCATGGATCAACAATTCTCTGGCGATCGCGCCGGGAAAGCTTTTGATGCCGGAAGGAGCTTCCAACCGCACCTTTGACACACTGGCCAAACATGGCGTGAGTTGGACAGTCTTGCCATTCGATGCCAATCATAAAAACGGCGGGGGCATCCATTGTTCCACCACACCGCTGCGTCGAGACAGTGTCTGATCCATTTGGTTATGCAGACTATCCCAGTCCTATAGTTCTGCGGCAGCCTTCATCCGGTCCAGCGCAAAGCGACAGGAGACGCCAATGCGCAGGAAAGGATCGGGCGGCAACAACCCCGGCTTGTCCATGGACAAAGCCGCGGTCAGAAGCTCACTCTGGTCACCCAGCGCCAATCGCGCCGCGAGACGCCCCAACATGCTGAGACGCGCAATCCCATTGCCATTGCAACACCCTGTAAGGACAACACCGGGGTACACTTGGTCCAACACAAAACGGTAGCCTCGGCTGGCCGCCAGCATGCCTGACCAACTATATTCAATATCTGCTTCAGAGAGCCACGGAAACCTGCGCTGCAAGGCGACAAGATGCGTGGGCCGACGCTTCATCACCTGTGCCGCCGTCAAACCACCTGGTCGGTATTCGGCGGTATTGCGGATGAGAATGCGCCGGTCAACAGTGAGCCGCGCCGTGGTGGCACCCTTGATGGGGCAGAGAATGGCCCAGGCCGTTGGATTGCCCAGCGCTGCGTCTTCTTCAGGTGTCAGTGGGCGCGTGAGGCTGGCAGTCATCGCCAGCGGCAGCATCCGGTGTTTCATGTAACCAAAGCGTGGCAGAAAGGCATTCAAGGCAAGGACGACTTTGCCCGCTCTGATCTGCCCCTGAGCAATTTCAACCACAGCGCCACCATTGGGTCCCGGCTGTAGGCCAAGTGCGGTTGTATTTTCATATACCTCGACTTGTGCAGGCAGATGGTCGACAAGTCCCTTGCTGAATTTGGCGGGCTGCAGGAAACCATTGCCACCGCCCCCGATCCACAGGGCCTTCGTGTAGAATTCAGTGCCGAACTGTGTTCGGCATTCATCGGCGTCCAAAATGCGCGTTGCCGCCCCCGCATTGGCCAGCACTTCGGCATAGGCCGCTGCCTTTTGCAACCGCGCTGGATCATGGACAGCGTAGAAAAAGCCATCGGCGCGGAAATCACAATCAATGCCCAGCGTCTCGATCAATCGCTGGTTTTCAAGTGCCCCGGCCTTGTCGATTGCGGTCTGAGCCAGGAACTTCGCCATCGCCTCGGGCGGCGCGTCCGGCGTAAAACCTGGCAGATCATAACCAACATTGAAGCCAGAGTTACGGGCAGAGGCTCCTTGCGCAAGACGTTGCGCGTCAATCAGAATGATCCTGTCATTCGGCCGCAGCTGCGCCAATTCACGCGCCGCTGAAAGGCCCGTGAATCCGCCCCCGACGATCAGCCAATCCGTCGTCTGCTCCCCAACAAGGGTTGGAAATTCCCGGTAGGTGCCGGCCTGCGCAATCCATCCACACCGCATTGACTTGCCCCCATCATCGGCCAAACCGACAAGCCTACAGCCTAGCCCATGTGCCACTCGCGGGCCAGTCTCATGAGCGGATGATGATTTACACGCGAATACAATCATTCGGCCAAGGCAAAAACCCGCAAGCACATACCTCAAGAGTACAAGGTTAGCCTTTGGCTGGTTGGAAGTGACTGTGAGTCTCAGGCCGCCATCAAGCGGTTCACTTCATCGACCAAGTCGCGCAAATGAAATGGCTTGGACAGTACCTTGGCATCCTTGGGCGCATTGGAATCGGGATTGAGCGCCACCGCCGCAAAACCCGTGATGAACATGATCTTCAATGCCGGATCAAGCTCAGCCGCGCGCCGCGCCAGTTCAATGCCATCCATTTCCGGCATGACAATGTCGGTCAGCAGCAGGTCAAAATTATCCTGCTTGATTTCTTCATAGGCAGACGCGCCCTCGGCGAAAGGTCGCACTTGATGGCCCGCACGTTCCAGCGCCTTCACCAGGAACCCGCGAAGGTCATCGTCGTCTTCCGCCAGAAGTATTTTCACCATGCGATCCTTTTGTCTTCCTTGGCGGCCAGCGTCAAGCCAATTGGCATTTGATCGTGCGCCCTTACAATCAATAGGCAACAGCGGTAAACAGGTGATGAAAGCCAGCGAAATGATAGACAAGTGCCTGCCGAACCCGCATATTCCAAACCTATGAACGTGGTCTTGAGAATTGCCAAAAGCAAGGGAGGCGTAAATCCGCTTCGATCATAAAAAGGATTTCCCTTGGCCAACGCCAGCGCAAGCAACAGAAAGCGTGGGCTCTTTGGACAAACCTCTCTTCGAAGTTTTGGCCCCGGAGCACTGGCATTTCCCTGTTGTTTTCAACTCACCCCATTCTGGCCGCTTCATGCCGCCGGGCTTGCTCAAGCACACGCGATTGAGTGGCAAGGCCTTGCGCCAATCGGAAGATTGCGATGTCGATGAGCTCTTTGGTGGATGCATCAGCCACGGCGCTCCGATGCTTCGCGCCCTTGCCTCGCGGGCCTATCTCGATCTCAACCGCGAACCCTATGAGCTTGATGCGCGCATGTTTGTCGAAAACCTGCCGGGTTACATGAACCCCGGTTCGCCGCGGGTGGCTGCGGGGTTCGGTACCATTCCGCGCCTTGTAGGCGAAAGCGCAGAAATCTATCACAACCGCTTGCCGCTCGAGGAAGCCTTTGACCGGATTGAAAGCTTCTACCACCCCTACCACCGCACGCTAGCCAACCTGTTGAACCAAGCCCAGGCCGCCACGGGCTTCGTGCTCTTGATTGATTGTCATTCAATGCCCTCATCAGCCGCCAGGCAGAATGCAACCAATGTGAGATCAGCCGATATCGTACTGGGTGACCGTTTCGGCAGCGCCTGTGGGCGCGAATTGGCAGACACAGTGGAGGCGTTCTTTACCAACAAGGGACTTCACGTAGTGCGCAATCGACCCTATGCCGGGGGCTTCATCACCGAGAGCTATGGTGCGCCGCACAAAAACTACCACGCAGTGCAAGTCGAATTGAACCGCGCCCTCTATATGGATGAACGACAGTTGGGCCATCATTCGGGCTTCGCGGCCCTGCAATCAACACTCTCGCAGATTTCCGTCTATCTTGGTGATATCATTTCAGATTATTGCAGCCTGCAGGAATACGGCAGGGCTGCAGAATAAAAAAGGGCTGATCGACTTTCGTGATCAGCCCAAGTTTAGGGAGGAAACGCCCAAGAAGGGCTGCGAGAGAGGGGCAAGCCCGTCATCTCACTGAAGTCAATTTGGCGCTGCAACAAAGTGATTTCAAGTGATTTCGGCGCCAATTACAGTCAACATATATCAAAATCTATCATAGAGTATTCGTTGCAATACAATTACCATTGAATAACAACAAGTTAATAGAGATATGCAAAATGCACAGGGCATACCGTCGATGTTGCATTGCACAATAAATGAGCGGAATTTACCCCGATGACCAGCCAAAATGAGGCCGAAAAGCTGTTGGCTTTCGCCCAACACCTCGCCGAAGTATCTGGCAAAGCAATTCTCCCCCACTTTCGTCAGGCCTTGGCCGTAGGCAACAAGTTGGTTCAGGGCTGGGATCCCGTCACTGAGGGCGATAAAGCCGCGGAACGCGTCATTAGAGATGCGATAGAAAAAAAATTCCCCCGCCATGGGATCATCGGCGAAGAATATGGCACGAAAGCGGGAACCTCCGCCTATACATGGGTGCTTGACCCCATCGACGGCACAAGGGCCTTCGTCATGGGCCTTCCAACATGGGCAACCTTAATCGGGCTGTACCGCGACGGCGCTCCTTTCTTGGGCCTCATGAACCAACCCTTCGTCGGCGATATGTTCTATGGCAGCACGCAAGGCGCCTATCTCAATCATCGCGGGCGCCTCCGCCAGATTAAGTGCGCGCCAGCAAAACCAATGTCGAACGCGCTCTTGGGCACAACCTCCCCCCACCTCTATGCCGACGAAGCGCGGTTAGAAAAACTGCGAAACGCCGTCCAACTCATGCGCTATGGTGGTGACGCTTATTTTTTCAGCCTTCTGGCGGCAGGACAATTGGACATCGCCATGGACGCTGGCTTGCAAATATATGACATAGCGGCACTCATTCCGATTATTCGCGGTGCGGGAGGCATTGTCGATACTTGGGATGGGGCAGACGTAACCAAAGGCGGAAATGTTCTGGCCACATCGTGCCAAGCCTTGTTTGAACAGGCCAAGGCCATCATGAATGGTGAAACATGAGCACACTCAAATCCTGGGCAGAATGCGGCGCAGATCTTGTCGCCGTCGCCATGGGGCGCACCAAGGCCGAAACCGTCATTAGCAACGCAAAATGGGTCAACGTCCATTCGGGCGAGATCATCGGCAAGACGGATATCGCCATCATCCATGGCCGATTTGCTTATGTCGGCCCCGAAGCCAGCCATACGATCGGTGCAAACACAAAAGTCATCGATGCCCAAGGCCGCTACGCTTGCCCCGGTCTCTGCGATGGCCACATGCACGTGGAAAGCGGCATGTTGACCGTGACGCAATTTGCCCGGGCTGTCGCCCCCCATGGCACAACGTCCATGTTCATCGACCCGCATGAAATCGCCAACGTCCTCGGCCTTGCGGGCGTGCGCCTGATGCATGACGAAGCCCAAGGCTTGCCGCTGAACATTTACGTGCAAATGCCAAGCTGTGTGCCTTCGGCCCCCGGCCTCGAAACGCCGGGCGCCACTATCTCGGTGGATGATGTAACCAAAGCCATGGGGTGGCCGGGTATCATTGGTCTTGGTGAAATGATGAACTTTCCCGGTGTCATCAATGGTGATGCCAAAATGTTGGCCGAAATCGCGGCCACGCAGCGCACCGGAAAGACCGTGGGTGGCCACTATGCCTCTCCCGACCTGGGCAATCCTTTCCACGCCTATGTGGCGGGCGGCCCCGCCGATGATCATGAAGGCACCCGCGCTGAAGATGCCGTTGCGCGCGTCCGTCAAGGCATGCGCGCCATGTTGCGTCTGGGTTCTGCATGGTACGATGTCGCGACACAAGTCAAAGCCATCACCGAACAGGGATTGGACTCGCGTAATTTCATTCTGTGCACGGATGATTGCCATTCAGGCACTTTGGTCCATGAAGGCCACATGAACCGTGTGATCCGCCACGCCATTGCCCAAGGCCTCAAACCCATCACAGCCATCCAAATGGCCACGTTGAACACGGCGACGCATTTCGGCCTTGAACGTGAATTGGGATCGATCACGCCGGGCCGCCGCGCAGATCTAGTGCTGACGTCCGATCTCATCACATTGCCCATCGAGATGGTCATCGCCCAAGGCAACGTCATTGCTGAGAACGGAAAATTACTGGCAGAATTCCCAAGTTTCACCTATCCGCCGCGCGCCAAAAACACCGTCAACATGCTGCGCGACCTGACGGGCAAGGACTTTGACATCAAGGCTCCAACGGGTGCCAATCAGGTCAAGGCCCGGGTGATCAGGGTCGTTGAAAACCAAGCCCCTACCAAACAAATATTGACAGATCTGCAAGTGCACTCCGGCTTGGTGGCGATGGATGCAAAGGCAGATATTTGCCAAATCGCCCTCGTGGAACGTCACGCTGCCACAGGCCGTGTCACCAACGCCTTGGTTTCCGGCTTCGGCTATGACAAGCCCTGCGCCATCGCCTCAACAGTCGCCCACGACAGCCACCACATGATCATCGTCGGCACCAACAAGGCGGATATGGCACTGGCCGCAAATCGCCTGCGTGAAGTCGGCGGCGGCGTGGTCGTGATCGGTGAAGGCAAGGAACTCGCCCTCGTTGAACTGCCCATCGCCGGGTTGATGTCAGATGCGCCTGCAGAAATCGTCGCGGCCAAGGCCGATAATCTGATCGATGCCATGAAGTCTTGCGGTTGCGTTCTCAACAACGCCTATATGCAACACTCGCTGCTGGCGTTGGTGGTGATCCCAGAACTGCGCATCTCAGACAAGGGCCTGATCGACGTAACCACGTTCAAGCCCGTGGATCTCTTCGTCTAAAACTATTCGTCGCGGTAAACCCGCTCGCGCTTTTCGTGACGCTCTTGGGCTTCGATCGAAAGCGTGGCGATTGGCCTTGCATCGAGCCGTTTCAGGCTGATCGGATCGCCGGTTTCTTCACAATAGCCATAAGACCCATCGTCGATCCGTTTTAAGGCCGCATCGATCTTGGAGATCAATTTGCGTTGTCGGTCCCGCGTGCGCAACTCCAGCGAACGGTCTGTTTCGGACGAAGCCCGGTCCGCCACGTCTGGCAGGATGTGATTTTCATCTTGCAGATGCGAAATTGTCTCCTTGCTTTCGCGCAGAATGTCGTCCTTCCAATTCATCAGTTTGGCTTTGAAATAAGAAAGCTGCTTCTCATTCATGAAGGGTTCCTTCTCGGAAGGAACATAGTCTTTTTCCATTACGTCAGACATCAATCACTCTCACTTGGCCAAGTTCCCCCGCGCACGATGCAAAAAAGCGGCCAGACCCTTTTGGGAACAACCGCGCGCGAGCCGGTGGCCGGGCTTATAGCGATGGCTCCCTTGCGCTTCAATAGTTGTAAATCTTATCAATCTCGTGATGGAGCAGCGCTCCGATTCGGTCCTGAAACAGCGCGGAGGCACCATTTGCCTTGCCCGCACGACCTGAAACTAACACTTGTTCAACAAGCTGTCTGGTTTTGGGACACTTGCTTTTTTCAAGCTTAACGTAATCTTAGAACAAACCCGCCATTTTGAAGCAATCTCTATTGAGTGGGTGGGTGACATGCGTCTTTTGTTTGGTCTTGCGTTGGTGGCAACAGGCACAGCCCTTTCGGGCTGCGTGAGCAATACGCTGAACTCTTTGTCCAACCTCAGCACGGGTTGTTCAACCACAAACATCAGCGTCAACTGCGCCCAGACGCCGACCAGCACAACAACGACAACGACAACCACTACAACAACCACCCCAGCGCCAACAAACACCAATACCGGCAACACCGTCACGCTCACAACGGGCGACACGACTTTGGCAATGGAAAGCAACAAGGCTGTGTCCACCACCGCCAACCCCGCAGTCTCGAAATTGGCTGCCGACCCCTTCCTGGCTGTTGCACCCGCCACCAACAGTTTTTCGATCAACACGAATACGGCGAGCAACTCGTCCTGGCCCGTCTCAAAAACCATGAATTTCTTTGCCCCAGCCGGCATAACATCAACGCTGGCGGATACCCCCAAATATGCGGAATACCGTTACTTCCAAAAGGGATTATATGATGAGGAATTGCAGGTTTGGTCCTGGGCCAATTCATATACGACACAATATCGTGATGTGACCAACAGCGGCACCGCTCCTGTTCACCAAGCCTGGTCCTTCGGCGGCAACTACACACCAGTGGCCACCATGCCAACAGCAAACGCAAATGTTCACTACCATGGTTCTTGGACAGGTACGGCGCAAACTTCGAACTGGGTCGACACCACCAGCGCGGCTCAGACTGTATCCTACAATAACAATTGGCAAGTCAGAGGCACATCCAGTCTTGACGCCAACTTCGGAACCGCCGATTTCAGCGGGCGCTTGACCTCAACAGATTGGGTCGGTGTTGACAAGAACGGTATATTGACTCACGTCGACCCCTTGAGCGCGTCCCTCAATGTTTTGCAGCCGGTCATGTCTTCAGACGTTGTGCTTGGCGGTAAAATTTCGACAAGTGCAGTCGCGGGTGCACACCCGAACCAGATTGTCGGCACGGCCAATGTAGATCCCGCAAAAGGCTGGATTACGACCACTGGCTCCAACCCAATGTATGGTGGATTCTTTGGTGCTGGCGCTTCTGAAGTTGCTGGCGTTTTCGCAGTTGATACTGCAGTTCCTGAGCCGATTGGCGGCAACTATGCCATCAACAATGACCGCCGCGGCTTCCTCTCGATGAGTGGCATGTTCCACGGCACCACGCCATAGGAAGAAATTGGGCCTTTCTTTAAAATGGAAAGGTTTGAAACTGCATCGGTTCGCCGGTGCAGTTTTTGTGCTTTCATTGACTGCCTTGTTTGCAAGTACCGCGCAGGCCGCAGAAGCAAAACTGACCCAAGATCAGATCGCCTACTACCAATCCGGCACCGAAAGTGCCCGCGTGCGCCTGCTGATTGAAATGATCCGCTCCGGCCACACTGACATGGCCGAGGAATTGCTGAAACGCTTCCCACTCCAAGGCAATCTTGCTGAAAACCGGACACTGTTCCTGCAAGGCCTCATCTTGGAAAACCGTGGCCAGCTTACGGCATCAGCAGCGAAGTTCCGTTCCGCATTGGCCAATGATCCAAAGCTCACCATGGTGCGCGCCGAACTTGCGCAAGTGTTGGCTCGCCTTGATGAGACAGACAGCGCCAAACACCACCTGGAACTTCTGGTCGCCGAAGCGCCAACACCAGAACAAGCAGCAGGAATCCGGTCCTTCATCCAGCAGTTGGATGCAAACCACCCGTTAAAATTCTCCGGCTTTGTGTCAATCGCACCCTCAACCAACATCAATCTAGGTTCATCTCATCAAACGGTCACCGCATCGGGCCTCGCTGGCATCGGCGGCGCTGATGCCACCTGGCAGATTGACCCAGCGAGTCAAAAACAAACCGGAACCGGAATTACGGCCGGTGCCAACCTCGGCTTTTCCCACCATCTGGGCGATCACTTTCAAGGTGTTTTGGCAGGTGGTGCTGTGGGCACTTACTATCCGACCCTGTCAGCGGCAACGCTGGGTCTCAGCCAATCTGCTGAATTGCGCTATTTGGTCCCCGATGGCTATGTGGGCATCGGGGGGGTGTCATCTCAGGCGATCGATCCCATCCATCGCAACCTCGCATATTCAAGCTATGGCCTTCGTGGCTCGTTTGAAACAACGCTGACACCACGCAATCAGCTCACCGGAAGTGCCACTTTCGAGTGGCGCAACTATCCGGGCGCGCCGAGTTCAAATGGCACGGCCCTTATGCTGTCTTCCGTTCTGACCCATGCCATCGATTCCAGTTCAAATATAGCTGTCATCCTCGGCTACGAAAACGTATTGCAGCAGATCGACTTTAATTCTTACCACGATGGCACCATCGGCTTCGGCTTCTACAAGGAACTGCCACACGGGATGACGCTGGAAGGTCAGGGCACGGCCCGCCTTGCAGGCTTCGATGCAGATAATCCACTCGCTGGATTCACCCGTCAAGATGAGAACTACACAGGCTCTCTCACCTTGACCAAGCGCGATTGGTATTTCATGGGCCTCGCACCTTCGCTCAACTATACCTACACACGCAACGTCTCCAATATCGCGGTCTACGACTATGATGCCCACGCGGTGGATTTCCGCTTGACCAAAAAGTTCTGATCCTTGTGTCTGTGGGCCTGACTGGCTAAACCCCTGCCATGCGCTTTAACTCCGGCAAAGAATTCAAGTCCCTCCCCTCAAAATCCGTCACCGTTTTGGGCATGTCGGGCGTTGGCAAGACCACGCTTGCCGCCCTGCTGCAAAGCCAAAACTGGTTCCAATACTCCGTCGATTACCGCATTGGCACGCGTTACATGGATGAGCATATCGTCGACAATTTCAAGCGCGAGGCGATGCACAATCCGTTTCTGAGTGAGCTGTTGCGAAGCGATTCAATTTACATCCGCTCCAATATCACCTTCGACAATCTGGCGCCGCTCTCCACCTATTTGGGCAAGCCCGGCGATGCCAGCAAACACGGGATTTCTTTTGCCGAATACAAGCGGCGCCAGGCCCAGCACCGCGAGGCCGAAATTCACGCGCTCCAGGATGTGGCAGGCTTCATCACGCGCGCCAAAGAAATCTATGGTTATGATAATTTCATCTGTGATAGCGGCGGCAGCCTCTGCGAAGTCGTCGACCCACAAGACCCCACTGATCCCGTCCTGAAAGCCTTGGCCGATAACACCCTTCTCCTCTACATCGAAGGCACGCCGGATCACGCCCGCATGTTGGTGGAACGCTTCCGCAAAAATCCCAAGCCGATGTACTATCAACCCGCATTTCTCGATCAGAAATGGGCAGAGTATAAGAAGCTGAATTCTATCTCCCGCGACAGCGATGTTGATCCAGATGGATTCGCAGTCTGGGGCTTTGAACAACTCTTGCACCACCGTATTCCGCTGTACCGCCAAATTGCCCAGAACTTTGGTTACACAATACCCATGTCTGCCGTGCCACTGGTCAAGAATGAAACAGACCTCGTGGCACTGATTGCCGACACGATCGACAAAGCCTGACCCTCATGCCAATTCGCATTCCCAACAACCTGCCCGCACGCAAAATTCTTGAAAAAGAAGGCGTGAATGTGATGACGGAATCAACCGCCAACCGACAGGATATCCGCCCCTTGCGCATCGGGTTGCTCAACCTCATGCCCAATAAGATCAAGACGGAAACGCAGTTTGCCCGCTTGATCGGTGCATCGCCTTTGCAGGTTGAACTTACCTTGATCAAGACCGGCAGTCACACACCCAAGAATACGTCGCAAGAACACATGCTGGCCTTCTACGAAAGCTGGCACGATGTTCGGGACCAGTATTTCGATGGCTTGATCATCACGGGTGCACCTGTTGAGCTGCTGCCTTTTGAAGATGTGAACTATTGGCAGGAGCTTTCAGAAATCTATGATTGGTCACAGACCCACGTTCATTCCACCTTCAACATCTGCTGGGCCGCACAGGCAGCCTTGAATCATTTCTACAAAGTTCCGAAATATGCGCTCGCGGACAAGGCTTTCGGCGTTTACAGCCACAAGAACCTGAATCCCTCCTCCCCCTACCTGCGCGGCTTCTCGGATGATTTCGCCATGCCTGTTTCGCGTTGGACAGAGGTGCGCAAAAGCGATCTTCCCGCAGCCAAGAAGCTTGAAATCCTGCTCGAGTCCGATGACATCGGCCTCTGCCTCATCAACGATGCAAAACACCGCCAGCTCTTGATGTTCAACCATATCGAATATGATGTGGAAAGCCTGGGCGATGAATATCGCAGGGACATGGCCGCTAGCAAACCCATCAACAAGCCAGCCCACTATTTCCCCAGTGATGATCCAACGCGCGCGCCACAAAATCGGTGGCGCGCCCATGCTCACCTGCTCTTCGGTAATTGGATCAATGAAGTCTACCAATCAACGCCTTATGATCTGACCAAAATTGGCAACAAGGCCTGATCCTTCGAACCTCTTGTTTTCCGGGCGCTTTCATCCCAACTATGTGAGGATCAAAGGGCAAAGTGCGTGAGTTGGAACAACATCGTTGATACAAGCCGCATCGCAGCGGGCGGGCTGGTGGATTTTGCCGCCGGACTCACCGAGCCTTCCATTCGGCTGGGTGTCACTGGACTTTCACGCGCCGGCAAGACCGTCTTCATCACCGCCCTGGTTCACGCCCTTCTGAGGCAGGCGCGTCTTCCCGTGTTCGAGGCCCAGAACGAGGGCCGCATTTTGCGGGCCTATCTTGAACCCCAGCCAAACGACGACCTTCCCCGCTTTGCCTATGAGCAGCACCTTCAAAGCCTGACGGGCAAGGACCGCAAATGGCCGCAGAGCACCCGCCAAATCAGCCAGCTGCGCCTCACCATTGAATATGCACCCGAAAGTTTCTTCGCCCGCAACTTTGGCAGTGGCAAGCTTCACATCGATATCGTGGACTACCCCGGCGAGTGGTTGCTGGACCTGCCCCTGATGCATCAAACTTACCAACAATGGTCACATGCCATGCTGACGACCAGCCGCGCTGAACCACGCGCCGCCTTGGCAGTGGATTGGCACCAGTTTCTCGCCACGCTTGACCCCACCTCCCGCGCTGATGAAGGTGCGGCTGTGAAGGCCGCCGCACTGTTCACAGATTATCTTTCTGCCTGTCGCAAACAGGAAGTCTCACTGTCCAGCCTGCCACCGGGCCGCTTTCTCATGCCGGGTGATTTGGAAGGCTCACCGCTTCTTTCTTTTGCACCCTTCGATGTGAAACCGGATGATGTCTTTGCCTCAGGCAGCCTCGGCGCCTTGATGGAGCGGCGCTATCAATCCTATGTTTCACGCGTCGTAAAACCGTTTTACTTTGGCCATTTTGCAAGGCTCAATCGCCAGATTGTTCTGGTCGACCTGATGAGCGCGCTCAATGCCGGGGTTTATGCAGTGAATGATCTGCGCGGCGCACTGCAAGATGTACTGGGCTCGTTCAGGCTTGGTGCCAACAATCTCGTTTCAAATCTTTTCGGCAAACGGATTGACAGGGTGCTCTTCGCAGCAACCAAGGCTGACCTTTTGCATCACCAGAGCCACGATAAGCTCGAATCCATTTTACGCCTGCTGGTTTCGGAGGCTGCCCACAAGGCTGAGTTTCAGGGCGCGCAGATTGATGCCTTGGCCCTGTCTGCCATTCGGGCCACGCAGGAGGCAGTGGTCAAGCAGGCCAAGGGCGAGTTTGCCTGTATTGCAGGCACGCCCGAGGCAGGCGAGAAGATTGGCGACGAACGCTTCAATGGGAATGCGGAAGCAGCGATCTTCCCCGGCGACCTGCCTGTACACCCCCAAGCCGCACTCCAAGGCCTGGCGCAAGGCACGTTGCAATTCGTCAAATTCCGCCCACCGGTTCTGACTGCCGAGACTTTTCCCCATATCCGGTTGGACCGGGCCATTGAGTTCCTGCTCGGAGACGGTTTCCCATGACTGACAAGATCCGTGCCCCTCAGGCGTTTCGCCTGGCGCCACACAGGCCCGCCAGTCGCACCAAGCAACCGCAAATCGAATTTGCGCCGCTACCAGAGACCCAAGCGCTGGTCGAAGCGCCCATGGCGGAGGCCAATGCCAAGCGCCGCCGCACACCCTGGGGCTATCTCCTGCTGGTGAGCGTGCTGACGCTCATCACGCTGTGGTTTGGATTGACGATCACCAAGATGATCGCCGATTTCTTCGCTTGGTCTCTGACTCTGGGCTGGATTTCGGTTGCTCTCGCCACTGTGGCAGGTTTGGCCTTCGCAGCCATAGCCTTGCGCGAATTCTTCGGCCTCTGGCGCTTGCGCCAGATTGAGAGGTTGCAAGTGGCTAGTGCCCGCGCCATCAACCAGAAGGATACAGTTTCTTCGGCCACAGCAACACGGGAGTTGAAACAACTCTACGCGGGCCGCCCCGACATGGTTTGGGCCTTGCGCCGCTGGGCCGAGCATGATGCGGACATCATCGACCCGCCATCCGCCATGCGCTTGGCTGAGCGCCTGCTGCTCGATCCCCTCGACGAACAAGCCCACCGCATCATCGCGCGTCGCGCGCGCCGGGTGACACTGCTGACCACAGTGACGCCAACGGCGGCCTTGGATATGCTTTTGGTCGGTGGGCAGAATCTCTTCATGATCCGCGAGTTGGGCGAACTCTACGGTGGCCGCCCCTCTTTCATCGCCACGCTGCGATTGACCCGCATGGTCATCACCCATCTGGCAGTCGCGGCGGGTCTCGCACTGACCGACAATTTCCTGCATCTGTTTGTCGGCAAGGGATTGCTTGGCAGGCTGTCATCGCGCTTTGGCGAGGGCGCCATCAATGGCGTTCTCACGGCGCGGATCGGGCTTGCGGCTTGTGAAGTGTGCCGCCCCATCGCCAAGGAAAGTTCAAAGCGCGAAACCCTGACGGCTCTGGCGAAAGAAATCGCCACCTTTGCCAAAGATGCCGAAGACGAAACTCCGACAGCCCAGCAGAATTAACAGCCTAATAACCATTTGCGGAATTCTTGAGGCAGGCTTCAGCTTTTACACCGAATTTGCAGTTAGAAATCAGCACGGATCGCGGGGTATGATGCTGAAGGTGTTGGACAAGTCTGAGCGGGGCAGGGAAACTTTGGCCGTGGCCAAGACCGAGACCTTGTCTTTGCCGCTGGCCAGCTACCTCACCATGATCACCACCACCAAGTCACTCAACCGACTGGCCGAAGCCTGGGCCGATCTTGAAACCCGCTGCCACGTCTCGCCCACTGTGTTCCAGAGTTTTGACTGGGTCAAAAGCTGGAATGAGGTTTACGGCAAGCCCGACAGTTCACGTGAGCTTCATGTGGTGGCAGGCTTCACGGGAAACAAGTTGGTTTTTCTTCTGCCCCTGATGCGGCAGCGCCGCTTTGGCCTGACCACCCTCACTTGGCTGACCGAACCCATTGGCCAATATGGCGATGCCTTGGTCGACAAGGATCACAACCCAGACCTTTGGTTTGGCGAAGCCATTCAATATCTGAAACATCACCGGGCGGCAGATATAATCCATCTGCGTCATGTGCGCGATACCAGCAATTTCGCACCCTATGCCAAACTGCATTGGTCTGATGGCAAACTCAACGAGCGTGCGGCCACCATGGACCTCACCCAATTCAAATCCGAAGCGGATTATGATGCGCGCTACGATGCGCGCCAACGCAAACACCGCAGACGCGCCCGCCAGTCATTGGAAGCCTTGGGACCCATGACTTTTGAGCAGGTGACCGACATCGCCGCCATTGATGAAGGGTTGACCGAGACCATCGCACAAAAGCTGCTCTGGCTGCGCGAACGCGGCCGGTTCAACACCACCATGGCCTGCCCCAGCCACCTCGAAATGCTCAAGCATTTGGCGCGCTTGAAGGATGGGTCTGTTGTACTGACGCTGACTATAGTCAAGATTGCAGGCCGGCCCATTTCTTGGGAAGGCTGTTTTGCCTATCGTGGCGTGCAATATTGCTACATGACGGCCCATGACAGCACGCTGATTGATCTCTCTCCCGGCCGATTGCATTTTGATCTGGCACAGCGCCATTGGTTGAAGCAGGGCCAGGCATCTTATGACTTGATGGTGCCTTATGACCCTTACAAGGAATCATGGTCTTCGGCCTTTGAGCCGGTGAATGATTACTACCTGCCGCTCTCTTTGAAGGGCCAGCTTTATGGCCACCTCTATCTCGGCCTGCTGCGCCCCCGCGCCCGCAAGATTTATCAGAAGCTGCCGATGTCAGTGCTGCGTGCCCTGAAGCGACTCTTGCGGCAATAGTTCCCTTTGCCCGCCTGATCGCCTAAGCTTCGCCTCTCAATTGTTTTGCGAGGTTCGACGTGATGATCCCAACTGAATTCACCCCGATGGTAGCAGCCACGGGCGGCGCATTGATTGGCCTTTCCGCCGTTTTCTTAATGGCGGGCAATGGCCGCATCGCCGGCTGCTCCAGCATTTTCCGCCACTTGCTCACGCTGAACTTTAACGCCGAATTCATCTGGCGCGCGCTCTTCATTCTCGGCCTTTTGGTCGGCACCTTCATTGCCGCACCCTATGCCAGCAACGCCCAGCATTTGGGCTATCCATCCCTGAGCATCACCATCGCCGGAGGACTTCTGGTGGGCTTCGGCACCGCCTTGAGCCGTGGTTGCACCTCTGGCCACGGCATTTGCGGCATCGCCCGGCTTTCGGTGCGCTCCATCATCGCCACCGTCATTTTTATGGTGGTCGCCATTGTGACGGTTTACGTCATGCGCCATGTGATGGGAGCTTGAGCCATGTTGATGCAACGTCTCACCGCTCTGCTGGCCGGCCTGCTCTTTGGCGTGGGCCTCACCTTCTCGGGCATGGTCAATCCCATGAAAATTCTGAACTTCCTTGATCTCTTCGGGCAGTTCGATGCGAGCCTGATTTTTGTGATGGGGGCAGGCTTGATTGTGGCAACCATCGGCTACCGCCTCGCCTTCGCGCAAGCCCGCCCACTGTTTGGCGATATGTTTCATTTGCCCACCGTGATGGACATTGACACGCGTCTTGTCGGTGGGGCCGCGATCTTCGGCCTGGGCTGGGGCCTCTCCGGCTTCTGCCCCGGCCCCGCCATCGCCTCACTGGTGCTGGGCCATATGGAGAGTATCGCCTTTGTGGCCGCCATGGGTGTGGGAATGCTCGCGGCAGGTCTGGTGCCGGAGCGCAGTTGACCAGACACAACTCCGCCCTTGTTCGCCGGATGTCATCTCCGGCGGGAGAATAAGTAGGGAAGCGCGTGGGGAAATCCGACGCGGTGTGCCACTGGCTTAAAGTGGCGAAATATGCGTTGGGTTGCCCCACGCGCGGACAGGCTTGGTTCACCTGCTGGATGATGCACGTCTGCTTTTACCCCCTGCTGAACACTCCACCTTAAGGAGCTGGATCAGCGTGTAGATAGGGGCGATGGGCGCCTGTTACAGCTCGAAGGCGTTAAGCCAACAACCCATCGTAAACGCCACGACTACGTGCCCGGCCCTTAGTGACTGGGGCATCCAACCGACAT
>JAYUEP010000247.1:0-2789 GCA_043739165.1 Hyphomicrobiales bacterium | reverse complement strand
ACGCAAAACTGAGGTCCGTGAGGGCCGGGTCTGGCGCCTTGGCGGCATTTAGTGAAACAAAATAATCGACATCGGTACCAAGATCTTGCAGCTGATTCATCCAATAGGCCACGCTGCATTTGCCATGGGCCGTGCCAACATAGTTCCAGCTTGACCAATGCCTTCTGGCCTTGGGCATCATCTTCTTGTCGCGGTGAACCGTGACGCTGTTATCAGAATAGCGGAACGGGCTGAGTAGTTTGCGTTCCACAGCGGAGGGATTTGCCAATAGCGCCAGCGCCTCATCGGCATGAGTTGCCAGAACCACATCGTCAAACATCGCCTCGTGTCCGGAGGCGCGACGAATACAAACGCCATCAGGCCCGCGTATGATTGAAACCACCGCATCGCCACGATGAAGTTCCATGCCTGAGGCCAGAATGCGTTCCACATAACGCCGTGAACCACCGCGCACGCTGCGCCACTTGTCACGGGTGCCGAAGTGCAGCAGCTGGTGGTTTTCAAAAAACCGAATAAAGGCCTTGGCCGGGTAGGCCAGCATCTGTCCCGGATGTGAAGACCAGATGGCCGAGGCCATGGGCACAAGATGCCGTTCGATAAAAGGCTTGCCGAAGCGGTGCAGTTTCAAAAATTCACCAAGGCTCATGGCATCATCAATATTTTTTGAAAGGGCGACGGCACTCCGATAAAAGCGAGCAATATCGCGCAACATGGCCCAGTGGCTGACCGAAAGGGCTGAAGTGGGCGAGCCCAAAAGCTGCGTCAGGCTGCCCCCCGAATACTCAGTGCGCCCCTCATCGAGCGAAACCGAAAAGCCCATCTCGGTTTCATAGCTTTCAACATCAAGTGCCTTCAGCAACTGGGCGAAATTGGGATAGGTCTTCTCATTGAAGACGATGAAACCCACATCCACCGGCACTTTGTCAAAATTTTCGGTATGGGCATGACCGCCAAAGCGGTTGTCGGCCTCAAACAGGCTCACATGATGAGACTTGGACAGAAGCCAGGCCGCTGACAGCCCTGAAATGCCAGAACCGATCACTGCAATATGTTTCTTGGTCATGTGTTCTCGCTTGGGTTTTGGAGGGATACGCAGCAACGCGGGGCTTGGATCACCATTCAACAATAGAGTGATCCGCCGGGCAAAGCGTTGCGTAATCACGTGCAAGCCATGAAAAACATCTTTACCATCCGGCGTCATGCCTCAATCTCTCCCCCCTCAGGCTCGGCCATGAGTCAGGACCGCCTCGCCCATCTCATCCACCGAGTGGCGCAAAATCTCGACCGCGAAGCCTTCGGCCAGCTGTTTGATCTGCTCGCTCCCAAGGTAAAGGGCCTGTTGATGCGTCGTGGACTTGATTCCGCCAGTGCAGAAGATGTGATGCAGGATGTGATGGTGAATGTTTGGACCAAGGCTGGCCTGTTTGATCCAAGCCGAGGCAGCCTCCAAGGCTGGGTCTTCACCATTGCCCGCAACGCGATGATTGACCGCATTCGCCGCCAGAAGCCTGATATTTCGATCGATATGATTGAATGGGACCCGGTGGATGAAAGCGAAGGCAGCGAGCAACGCCTGCTGCGCGAAGAACGCGCAGAGATTTTGCAAGTTGCGATGAAGGCTATTCCCACCGATCAATTGATCGTGTTGCAATTGGCTTATCACGAAGAACTCACCCAAACCGAAATTGCCGCCAAGCTTGGCCTTCCATTGGGAACCGTAAAATCCCGGATGCGGTTGGCCTATGCCCATTTGCGCGGCGCCCTGGAACAAGAACTATGACCCCCACTCATCACCTCGATCACGCAACGCTCGTCTCCTATGGCGCAGGCACGCTGCCTTCGGGCCTTGCCATGGTTGTGAAGGCCCATATGGAATTCTGCCCAGCCTGCCGCGCTGCGGCTCTTGTGGCGGATGAAATTGGTGGAGGCTTTTTGGCTCAACACCAAAAGGCGGAAGTGGCCTTAACCAGCAGAAACGCCGTGATGGCGCGCATTCAAACGGCGACGCTGCACCGCCTGCCAGTGGTCCGCAGTCCCGAAAACGAAGTGCCGCGCGCTTTGCAGGCTGTCTTGGGCACATCTGATCTGGGCAGTCTGAAATGGCAGAAGACAGGCCCCGGCGTTGCCATGTTCAAACTACCGCAGCCAAAAGGCGAGTCGGGCTTCCTCGGCCTCTTGCGCATTGCGCCGGGCCACAAGGTGCCTGACCATGGCCATGGGGGCATGGAACTCACGCTGATCCTGCGCGGCGCTTATCATGATGAAATCGGTCATTTCGCCCGTGGTGATGTGGCAGATTTGGATGAAAGCATTTCACACACGCCGATTGCGGCAGATGGTGAAGCATGCATTTGTTTGGTCGCCAACGATGCGCCCACGCGGTTCCATTCCTGGCCCGCAAGGCTGGTGCAACGGTTCATTGGTATCTAGGTCATGGTCCTTCCGTGGAAAGTCGTTTGGATCACCGGTGCATCCAGTGGCATCGGTGCTGAACTAGCAAGGCAATTGGCGGATGCAGGCGTGAAAGTGGCAGCCAGCGCGCGCCATTTGCCCAGCATTCCTGCCCATCCCAATATCTCGCATTTCCCGGTCGATGTGACTGATGAGCAGGCACTCGGCGTTGCTACCGATGAAATCGAACGACGCTTGGGTCCGATTGATCTGGCGATCTTCGGTGCTGGTGCTTATGAGCCGTTCAAACCGGAAACTTTCAACACGCAAACCTTCAGGCGCGTCAACGAAGTGAACTATCTGGGCTCCATCAAAGCGCTCGGTGCAGTGTTGCCGCG
>JAYUEP010000246.1:0-2792 GCA_043739165.1 Hyphomicrobiales bacterium | reverse complement strand
GCCCACCGGCAGGCCCAGCGCCATTGCGCCAGCATATTCTGCCTGCGGCCCTGCCTGCATCGGGTGATAGCGCGCGCCCTGAATGTCGCGGAACCGGCGTTCAAGCCCCCGTGAGCGATAGAAAGCTGCCCCCCCTGCCGCCTCCATGGCAAGTTCAACGGCGCGAATGGCGTGGGTGGCCATCAACCTGCGGCCGATCATGACATCATTCACGCTTTCGGCCGAAGGTGCGTTGCGCGCCACAACATCCATCATATACTGATGAGCCATCTGCGCACCACGCAACTCGCTATCCATCTGCCCCACCAATTGCAGGGTGTGATGATCGGTCCGGCGCTTCTTGGCCAGTTCAACCGCAATGTTACGGGCACTTTCGGCAACGCCCAGATAGGCGCTGTAAATGAGCGGAATCGCAATGGTGGCGATGACGTGGAACAGCGGATGCCATTCACCCGCCTTGCGTTGCAAGGCAACACCGGCGTCAGGCACGACATGACCGTCGATCACCACATCATGCGAAGCCGTGCCACGCATGCCCAGGGTTTTCCAGGTGGGATCAATATGGACGTGGGGCGAATTCATCGGAATGCCGAAATGCAGCACGCTCGCGTCCTGGCCCGGCTCTTCGAAAACCGCGCTGGTCATCAAAAGGCTGCCGACCGGAGAGGCCGAGGCAAAAATCTTGCGCGCCGTGATCTTGTAGCCGCCTTCAACACGCTCCGCCTTGCCCGAGCCTGCAACCCAATCCGAGCCACCACTGGTGAGGATGATGATCTTTTCCGCCGCGATGCGTTTGAGCAAGGGCTCGACGGCGGCAATCTTCTGGTTGTGCCAGCGCCAGGCTGGAATGGCGACCTGTTGGCTGTGCATGGCAAAGGCCAAGGCGGTTGAACTGCAATGGTGAGCGAGAACGCGCAGCATTTGCCCCAACTCCGCAATGCTGGCCCCGCCACCACCAAGTTCCACGGGAACCCCCGCCTCCACCAGCCCTGATGTTTTCAATGCCTCATAATTTTCAGCAACAAAGCAATCTGTCTCATCGGCAACTTCGGCCCGCGCTGCAAAGTCTGTGCCCAACTTCTCGGCCAAGGCCGACAAGTCAACCGGTTCGATTTTCAATTTGGCAACTGTGCTCATGATGCTCTCCTGTGTTTGCTGGAATCTTAAAGATGAAGCAATCCTGGGCCGAATGCCAAACGTTCTCCAGTCCTGAAAATGTACTATGGGCAAATTTGCGCGAGTGCTATCGTCCGACTGGAAACTGAGAGCGGAGGATGTCATGTCCGATCACGCGAGTTACGGCCAGTTCTGCCCCGTTGCCATGGCCTCTGAAATCTTTTGTTCCCGGTGGACGACGCTGGTCCTGCGCGAAATGTTTTGCGGTTCCACCCACTTCAATGAACTGCGCCGCGGGGTTCCGCGTATGTCGCCCAGCCTGCTTTCCAAACGGCTCTCAGAAATGTGTGACGCAGGGATCATTGAGGAAGTTGCGTCAAAATCAGGCGGCGGCACGGAATATGTGCTGACTGAGGCCGGACAGGATCTGAAGCCCATCGTCATGGCGTTGGGGTTCTGGGGCCAGCGCTGGGTGCAAAGTGAGCTGTCCCTGAAAAATCTCGATCCATCGCTTTTGATGTGGGACATGCGGCGCTGGCTTGACCCCAAGCCCCTGCCCAAGCGGCGCTGCACGATTGCTTTTCATTTCCCCGAGGTTGAAAAGGCACGGCAGAAATATTGGCTGGTTGTGAACCCAGATGGAAACGTCGACCTCTGCAACGTTGACCCAGGCTTCGAGACCGACCTTTTCATCACCGGCTCGCTGCGCGCCATGACGGCGGTGTGGATGGGCGTCACCACGATCAACAAGGAGGTGGATGGTGATCAGCTTGACATCCATGGCGACAAGGTGATTGCCAGTGCCGTGCAAGAATGGCTGGGCCTTAGCCCCTTTGCAAAAGAAAAGAGCCGCGTAGCCGCCTTATCGGATTTGTCTATCAGACCATAGCCAGCGCCGATTGGCTTTCCCGCATGTCAGGCCCTATCACTCTGCATGGCCAAAAAACACACGCTGATTGAATTTGGAACGCCGCAGACAGGACCCGTGGCTGAGATTTGCCTTAAACACGGCAACAAGCCAGATGCGCTGCTGGAAATTCTGCATGATGTTCAGGAAAAGCTGGGCCATGTGCCGGAAAAGGCCCTGCCTGTTATTGCCAATGCCTTGAACCTGTCGCGTGCCGAAGTTTATGGCGTGGCCACTTTCTATCATGACTATCATCTGAAACCGGCGGGCAAGCATGTCATCAAAATCTGCCGGGCCGAGGCCTGCCAGAGTGCTGGTGGCTTTGCGGTGATTGCAGCATTGGAAAAAGCTTTAAAGATCAAACTTGGTGAAACCACCAAGGATGGCAAGATCACTTTGGAAGCAGTTTATTGTTTGGGCCTCTGCCCCATGGGCCCGGCGGCGCTGATAGATGGAAAGCCAAGAGCGGCCATCAAAGCCGACAAGGTCAAAGAGCTTGTGAAGGAACTCGCGTGATGCAGAAGGTTTTCATTCCGCGCGACATGCTGGCCAAGGCGCTGGGCGCTGATGAGGTGGCAGAGGCCATAGCCAAAGAGGCGAAAGCCAAAAAGATCAGTATACAGATCATTCGCAACTCCTCGCGCGGGCTTGCCTGGTTGGAGCCTTTCGTTGAAATTGAAACGCCTAAAGGCCGCATGGGTTATGGCGGCGTGAAAGTGGCCGACGTCAAAGCACTGTTCGCCGCCGATTTCCTGAACGGTGGAAAGCA
>JAYUEP010000245.1:0-8428 GCA_043739165.1 Hyphomicrobiales bacterium | reverse complement strand
TGTCCGCGCGTGGGGCAACCCAACGCATATTTCGCCACTTTAAGCCAGTGGCACACCGCGTCGGATTTCCCCACGCGCTTCCTGTTTTCTTTCTACCGCTGGAGATGACATCCGGCGAACAAGGGCGAAGCTGTGCCCTTGTTCTCCTCCCCGGCAAACGGGGAGGATGAAGGGGGCAGGGAGGATAGGGTGCTGCCTAGTCCGCGCTTAAAATCACTCATAAGATGTATAAATGTCTATGTACAATTAATAGTTTAGTTACCTGGCTGTATTAGGGTAGTTTTGTTCAGGCATCCTCAGCCCCAGAACGTCCCCCGGTGTCTGATAGCCGGTCCGCGCGGCCCTTGCTCTCGGAGGACGAGGGCCACGCGGACCTTTGGGCTTGGTGCTGTGGAAGAGTTTAGTGGGCGACGGCCAGAGCGTGGGCTTGGTCGGGTTCAATGAGACCAATCATGGCCCCGGTTGAATCCGTCACGACTGCGAGTTTGCCCACACCGGGAATGCGAATGGGTGGGCGCATCACCTCGCCGCCGGCGTTGTTGGTGTTGGCTTCGGCCTTGTTGATGTCGTTGACAGAAAGATACGTCATCCAATGGGAGGGGATGCCATCATATTCGGGCGCGGTGAGCTCGAATATTCCGCCCACCGGCCTGCCATCTTTGCGGGCAATCCAATAGGCGGCGCCATCAGGCAGAGGGGTGGGCTCAAATTCCCAACCCAAGGTGCGTCCATAAAAAGCCAAGGCGGTTTCCGGTTCCCAAGTATTCAGTTCGTGCCACCAATGGCGTTGCGGCATGGTCATGTTTTTGTTCCCTCTCTTCTGGTTGCCGCGGGGGCTGCTTTGGGCAGCCTTTGCGGCGGGGTGGATGATCATGTCGCCGTCAAAGGGGAGACTCATCCGGATTCACGGCGAAGATGTGGCGGGACTGGGGCCTTGTTGCGGGAGATGGCAGAATGTGGGTGGGTTGTCGTGAGGCGATGGGCGGAAGTTTCAGAGCGCTCAAATCATGACGCTACGGGCGTGGTGGACCGAGCGATGGTAAACGAGTCTACGGTTTCTGTTGACGCATTGCACGCCGTATCGGCGTAATTCTGTCGCCACAATTTGCAATATCCGTGCGGCTAACTGCTCAAGGAATGGAACAGCCGCACCGGTCGCGTCACGGACGCGGGCTCGTATGTGTGTTTTGGAATTCACCTGTCGCGTTGCGCGAAGGGTAGGGCACGTCGGGCACTGGAACGCCAAGATGCACGCAAAGTGGTGCCCAGCCATCGCCCAATTCATGCACTAGCAGCCGTGAGGCGGGCACGGTTTCAAATACGGCTTTCACATTGGCTTCATAGCAGGCCATGGCGTGGGCCTTGTCACCCGGCTTGCTGCCGAACACCTGATCGCGGATCAGTGTCAGCAACAGGTTTTGCGGATCGGTGGTTTTCTCGATGGCCGGAAGAATGGTTGAGGAAAAACTCTTCCACCAACTTTCGGCGCTACGATGGGTGAGGATCACCTTGGCTTGCGGATAGGCCAGGATCAATTCGCGCCAGTAGGAGGCCGAGGGCCAATCCACGCAGGAGGCATAGCCCGCGAATAGACGTGGCCAATCTGCGACAGCACCCAGCGCCAAGGCCCGCCAGATCTGCTTTTGCTCTTCATGGGCCGAAAGTTCAAACATGTGATGGCAAGGCCCAAAACCCAAAATAGTCAAAGCTTCACGCATGGAGTCCGTGCCGGTGCGCCCAAAGCCAGTTCCGATAACGCGAAGTGTCATGACGTTTCTCCCTGTTGAGAGAGACTAGGTGGATTGGCAGACAAGAGGAAGGGCAATAACAGACACTGTCCCCTGGTCAAATTCTCAGATCAACGTTTTCCTGCTGGTCAACAACGGTTTTCACCCCAGTGCGTGGGGTCCAGATTCGGGCAACGCATTCGTGATCCCAATGTTGTGCGCCAGCCTGCGCTGGCATGACGCAATGGGAGGCGGAGTCTTCTGCATTGTAACTGTATTCGGGTTTGGGTGATTGTTGACAACTCACAACTTTGTGCCAAACTTGGAGCAATGATGCAGAGTGCGGCGGAATTGGATGACCCATCGCCGTGTGTCGTGCAGAAACATTGAACTGGGGGATATGAAAAATGCCTGACAACAAACCGGATGTCACCAAAGATTGGCAAGCCAACCAAGGCCAGAAAGGTGCGGCCAGCCGCCTCCGCATGTATGCTTGGCTATGCTGGATTGTGGCCATTGCTGGTGAAGCCTATGCGATTTACGAGCTGCTGCATCACAAGTTTGACGCTGGCAACGGCAGTGGCAATCTGCCGCTGCTGATTGGCCTTCTGGTGGGCATTGCCGTCTTCGCCATTGTCGGCAGCATGATGTGGAAGGCCGCGTACCGCAACGATCCCGCCAGCCGTGCCAACGCCGCTAGTTTCTTTATGCAGAACCAGCTTGGTGCGATCATGACAGTGATCGCCTTCCTGCCCCTGCTTGTCTTGATCTTCATGGACAAGGACATGGACCCCAGGAACAAGCAGATTGCTGGCGGCGTCGGCGCTGTCCTCGCGGTGGTCGCCACGCTGATGGGCGTGAATTTCAAACCGCCGTCTGTTGAGCAATATACGCAGGACATGAACGCCTGCGCCGCCCAGATCAAGGCGAGTCAGCCTACCACCGCTTGTTCGCCAGAAGTGGCTTCGCAGGCGCAGGACATCGCCCGGGACTCCGCTGATGTGGCGGCCGCGACGAAATCCGCTGCGAATCCGAATGGTCTGGATGTTGTCTATTGGATCGCGCCGGAAGCTGGAGCCAAGAAATCTTCCGAACCGCATGTCTTCCACCTCTGCGAAGCCGTGAGCCCGCTGAAGGACAAGACGGTGAACCATGGCTCAGTGACTGAAGCCTATGCAGAGAACGCCATCCGCATCACCAAGCAGATCGACATGGAACAGAAGCAGTGCGGGTTTACGGCGCAGTGAGCATATAGTTCTCGATTATTTCTCTCGCCGTCATTCCGTGCAAGCACTTTGCGAAGAAAACCCATGATCGCAAGGTGATCATGGGGAAGTGTGCGACAGGGAACCCCGCTTCGGCTCAGCGCATGAATTGGGCGGGTGGTTGCAACGTTATCGTTCTGTCACCCCAGCAGATGCTGGGGTCCAGCTTCGGGCAACGTGCGCACGAGTCCAAAGCGGGATGCCAGCATCTGCTGGCATGACGAGGTGAGGTTGTTGTTTAATAGAATGCACTGTCACCGTAATTCGAAAGACATCATGCCAAGGGCGGCGTGCGTTGCATGCACTGTCACCGTAATCCCGCAAGTTGAATGCACTGTCACGATAATCGCGCAATCGAAGTTAAAAAGGAATTTGGAGGAGATTGTGGCGCGCAAGGCGCTTATTAAATCGAAGCGGCACGACAACTTGCGCTACATGTCGCCTGGTGCAAATATCTTGACCATTCCACCGTTTTGATCCGCAAGCATGTCGTAGATAGATTTGCCACCCAAAGCACCCAGAGGGAGTTCGCAAATTGGAGCAATCATCGAACAGCAGCTATCGCTCTCAAGGGTGCCGTTTACTCCTTGCCAACCGGTACTTGCGAGTCCGTGCACGTAAATGCCCTCTGCGTCAGACACTGGGCTGCCGCTCATGCCAGATGGAACTTTCGCGGCTAGTTGGAAGCAGGGACCGGGTGATAGAACCTGTTTGTCGATATGATTGTTTGGCAAACGCTTGGTTACATTGCCTCTAGTGAGATAGGGGACGAAGTTCATTTCTCCGCTATCTGTACCTTCAATAGTAGTGAAGTCTTGCATTTGGCCATATCCTATTGCGAAAACCTGACGCCCGACAAAAGTTCCAAATCCTTTAATTCCCGGCTGAATTATCGGCAAAGGCTGAAATAGTTTCCCGCTTTGGCTGCCGAATGTTTGGCAAACTGCGACATCAACAACAAACTTTGGTTTGATTTTGCGCCAGGGATAAACTTCTGAATCGGGACCCGCGAAGACATGGGCCCAGCGGATAGGCAAAAATTCGAACGCATTGTCACCAAACAGTTGATTGTACTTCAGCATTACCCCGAGTCGTGACGGGCCTTCTTCTTTAATTATGCGCTCAATATCGAGGTCATAGGGAGCCTCTTTAGCGCGATCAAAAAAATCTTGCAGTACATGTGCTGCGGTCAGCATCAACCCATTTGTATGTATGTAAAAGCCAGTTCCAAGACAACGGACCGATCGACGATCAGTAGAAAGTTCGACAATTGGAACGATACTTTGTCCAAGAGTCCAATGCATACTTCCTGCAAAATTAGGCTCGCCAAGAACGAGATCATCCTCGATGGGATAGCAGTCTCCTGCGAAATTTTTCGTTGGTTTGAGATCCAACCTTAGGAATGACTGCAATTCAAGTTTTGCATCTCCGGAAAGTTTGAAGAATTGTCTAAGGAGTTTTGGATAATCTGAATTGTTTGAAGGCATATTCAGGTTGTTCACCTCTTCGGCCCGCGATAGGCCCGTGTCCCCGGCTTCCCCGCCGTGCTCCCAGCCTTCCGCTTCTCCGGCCCGCCCTTCGGCCAGCTCACTTCAGCGGTTTGGATGTTTGAATTCTTGGCCAGCGGGTCGTCCATCACCGCCAGTTCCACCGCCTTCAGGCGCTTCACTTCATCACGCAATCTGGCGGCTTCCTCGAACTCCAGATTCGCGGCAGCCTCGCGCATGCGTTTTTCCATGTCGGCGAGAACCTTTTGCAGGTTGTGGCCCACCAGTGGCTCGGCGTCGCCGGCATCCACTTGCACATGGTCGCGTTCATACATCGAGCCCATGATGTCGCGGATGTTGGATTTGATCGATTGCGGCGTGATGCCATTGGCCGTGTTGTAAGCCACCTGCTTGGCGCGGCGGCGATCAGTTTCAGCGATGGCACGCTTCATCGAGCCGGTGATGCTGTCGGCATACATGATGACGCGGCCATCCACATTGCGCGCGGCGCGACCGATGGTTTGCACAAGTGATGTTTCCGAACGCAGGAAGCCTTCCTTGTCAGCGTCCAAAATCGCCACCAAAGCGCATTCCGGAATATCGAGGCCTTCGCGCAACAGGTTGATGCCAATGAGCACATCGAAAGCGCCCAGCCGCAAGTCACGCAGAATTTCGATGCGCTCCAGCGTGTCGATGTCGCTGTGCATGTAACGCACGCGCGCACCTTGCTCATGCATATACTCGGTGAGGTCTTCGGCCATGCGCTTGGTGAGCGTGGTGACCAAAACACGCTGGCCGCCGAGCGCAACTTGCTTGCACTCTGCAATCACATCATCCACCTGTGTCTTCACCGGACGGATGAAGACGGGCGGATCGATGAGGCCCGTGGGGCGGATGACCTGTTCGGAGAACACGCCACCGGTTTGCGCCAATTCCCAACCGCCGGGCGTGGCGGAAACATAGATCGACTGCGGGCGCATCGCGTCCCACTCTTCAAAACGCAGCGGGCGGTTATCGATGCAGGAGGGCAAGCGGAAACCATATTCCGCCAGCGTGGCCTTGCGGTTGAAGTCGCCCTTGAACATGCCGCCGATTTGCGGAACGGTCACATGGCTTTCATCGGTGAAGACGATGGCGTTGTCTGGCAGATATTCAAACAGCGTGGGCGGCGGCTCACCCGGCTTGCGGCCCGTGAGATAGCGCGAATAATTTTCAATGCCCGCGCAAGAGCCGGTGGCCATCATCATCTCGATATCAAACATGCAACGTTGTTCCAGGCGCTGCGATTCCAAAATGCGGCCAGCCGCGTTGAACTCCGCCAGGCGCAATTGCAGATCATGCTTGATACGGGTGACGGCCTGTTCCAGCGTGGGCTTGGGTGTCACGTAATGCGAATTGGAATAGACTTTGACTTGCTCCAGCTCGGCGCGTTTCTGGCCGGTAAGCGGATCGAATTCGCTGATGCCTTCAATCTCATCGCCAAACAGCGAAATGCGCCAGGCGCGATCATCAAGATGCGACGGGAAGAGCTCAATCGTGTCGCCACGCACGCGGAATGTGCCACGCACGAAATTCTGGTCATTGCGCTTGTAGTGCAGCGCCACCAGATCAGCGATGAGCTGCCGCTGATCCGTGCGCTGACCTTTTTTGATTTGGAAGGCCATGGCGGAATAGGTTTCAACATCGCCAATGCCATAGATGCAGGAGACCGAGGCCACCACGATCACATCATCACGCTCCAGCAACGAGCGCGTGGCCGAGTGGCGCATCCGGTCAATCTGTTCGTTGATCGAGCTTTCTTTTTCGATGTAGGTGTCCGACCGCGCCACATAGGCTTCCGGCGTGTAGTAGTCGTAATAGGAAACGAAATATTCCACCGCGTTGTTAGGGAAGAAATTCTGGAACTCGCCATAAAGCTGCGCGGCCAAAGTCTTGTTGGGCGCCATGATCAGGGCGGGGCGCTGCGTGGCCTCAATGATCTTGGCCATGGTGTAGGTTTTGCCGGAACCCGTGACACCGAGCAGCACCTGATTGCGTTCCTGTGCGTTCACCCCCGCAACCAACTCCCTGATGGCCGTGGGCTGGTCGCCCTTGGGCTCATATGGGGACACCACCTCCAGCCGCTTGCCACCTTCGGACTTGGGCGGCTTGTTGGGCTTCGTCGGCGCAAACATCGGCAAGGCCTGCACTTCGGGGCGCAACCCCGCCATGATGCCGGAGGCACTTTCCGGCAATTCATAGCCTTCCAGCGCTGGTTGCGGTGCTTCGGCGAATCCGCCTTCCTGACGTGAGTGACCCATGGCGTAGATATAGGCGCTGCACCCGGAGCAGGGAAGGGTGCCTGCTGACATCTGCTGTCAGCAACCCATGGGCGCTTGCCAAATCATTACGTGGCTGCAACACTGCGTCATAATTGGGTAACCCCGCAAAGAGGGTGACCAAGGGGAAAGAAACAAGAGGTCAACAATGAAACTGGTCAATCCATCGCCGGCGTTGCACAACGCCGATCTTGCGCCTGCGGAGCAACGAAATTGGGGCGCGTTCTCAATCTTCAACGTCTGGACATCAGACGTCCACTCCCTCTGGGGTTACTACCTTGCCGCAAGCCTCTTCCTGCTCTGCGGCAATTTTTTTAATTTCGTCATCGCTATCGGCATCGGCTCCGTCATCATCTTCTTCCTGATGAATATGGTGGGCATGGCAGGTGTACGCACGGGCGTGCCTTATCCGGTTCTCGCCCGCGCGTCCTTTGGTACTTTCGGGGCCAATGTTCCGGCACTTGTGAGGGCCATCGTCGCCTGCTTCTGGTATGGCGCACAAACATCAGCGGCATCGGGTGCCATCGTGGCGCTGTTGACGCGTAACCAAGGCATGGCCGACTTCAACACCAACAGTCACATGTTGGGGCATTCGACCCTGGAAGTGATCTGCTTTGTCATCGTCTGGGCGCTGCAGCTTTTGATCATCCAGAA
The DNA here is from genome assembly GCA_043739165.1 of Hyphomicrobiales bacterium. GTDB lineage: Bacteria > Pseudomonadota > Alphaproteobacteria > Rhizobiales > Aestuariivirgaceae > Aestuariivirga. The sequence continues at coordinate 977 of JAYUEP010000245.1, read as the reverse complement.
TGGCATGGAAACTGTCCGCAAGTTTCAGGACTGGGCCGGGCCTGCGGTGTGGTTGATGATGCTGGTGCTCGCCATTGTCTTGGTGGTGAAGGCTGGGACCATTTCCTTTGGCAGCGACATTCCCGCCGACAAGCTGGCTGCGGCCACGGCTGATGCTGGCGTTCCCGGTGCCCCCGGTTCCTTCGCAGCTTTGGCCGCAGTGGCGGCCACGTGGGTGACTTACTTTGCCGCACTTTATTTAAACTTCTGTGACTTCTCGCGCTATGCGCCCGATGAAGCCACGGTGCGCAAAGGCAATCTCTGGGGCCTGCCGATCAACCTGCTGCTCTTTTGTCTCGTTGCTGGCGTCACCACCACGGCGGCTTATACCGTCTATGGCGAATTGCTCCTGCATCCCGACCAGATCTCGGCCAAGTTTGACAACTGGTTCCTGGCGCTATTGGCGGCGATGACTTTTGCGGTGGCCACTTTGGGCATCAATGTTGTGGCGAACTTCGTTTCGCCCGCCTTTGACTTCTCCAACGTGTTTCCCAAGCAGATCGACTTCAAGAAGGGCGGCTATATCGCGGCCCTGATTGCCTTGGTGCTATATCCCTTCGCGCCTTGGAATGGGGGCGCTGCGCACTTCGTCAACTTCATCGGTTCGTTCATGGGGCCGATCTTCGGCATCATGATGGTGGATTACTATCTGATCCGCCAAGGCAAGGTGGATGTGAACGCGCTCTATCAAGAGGATGGCGAGTTCAAATTCGGCAATGGCTGGCATGTGAATGCCTTCATCGCGCTGATCATCGGCGGGCTGTTCTCGACTTTCCTCCCCAACTTCACCTCGCTCTTGCCAGCTTGGTGGGGTGTCTATGGCTGGTTCTTCGGCGTGGGCATTGGCGGCGGTTCCTATTACTTGCTGCGCAACATGTCGAAATAGGCTCATGAAAATCGAAAAGGCGCGAGGTCAAACCTCGCGCCTTTTTTCATAT
>JAYUEP010000244.1:0-8440 GCA_043739165.1 Hyphomicrobiales bacterium | reverse complement strand
GAGCGGATGTGTTGCCAATAAGGCCAGATCGGAAATCCGTTGTTCTCAAACCATGCCGTGTAGAATTCGTGCGGGTCTGCCGTGCCGCGCACCATCGGTGGCGCACCGTGGGTGGCGCCGCGATTGTAGTCTTCGAAATACTGCTCGGTGGCATTATAGTGATGATTGTGAAAGCTCCACGCCGCGTCGCGCCCATCACGCCCGATATAGATATATTTGGCCTTGGGCGAAAAGACCAAGGCATCCACTGGCAGATGGGTTTTGACGAAGCGCCTTTGGGTTTGACTATCGAGCGCCGCAAGTGCGGGCGGCGGCAAGATCCTGTTTTCAACCCAAGGCGACATTTGATGGAGGTTCAGCCCCTCAGCGCCATTGAAGATGACTTGGGATACAATCTGCTGGGTCCAGGTTGTGCCGGATTTTGCATAGGTCGCGATCACAATGTCATCGTCGCGGAACTTGAACTCGTTCCAGACCGTCGAGTTCATGTGAAAACTGTGCAGCTCACGCGTTTTCCGTGGCCAGGAAATATCTGCATTTGCCGTTTTAGACTTCGCGGGGGTTGTTTGTTCAGGAGTGTCAGGCATCGTTGTCACGGTCATCCTCCGGTGTGTTGAACTACCCCCGTAGTTTTCTGAAGACGTTGAGCTTGCACCCGTTTGAATGCGGTGGCAATGCTCGTGAGTGGATTGGTGTTGGCATTTGCTTGCACAGGTTTTCCGAGGGCTTATTCTACGCGGCCATGAGCATCCTGAAATCACCCGTTTTCTATTTCGGCCTGTTGCTTGTCTTGGTCGTTGGCGCGGCTTTGCTCGCTCCTTTCATTGTGGATTGGAACGCCTACCGTCCGCAGCTTCAAACCTATGGCCACAAGATTACCGGGCGTGATGTCGCAATCAACGGCGATGTGGCTGTGCGTTTGTTTCCCTGGCCGCGGCTGGAGGTGGAGGATGTTCAGGTTTCTGGCCCCACCGATACAGCGGGCACCACCTTTCTGGCGGCCAAGAAGATCACCGTTCATCTGGCCCTCGCGGGGCTGACCTCTGGGCAAATCCGCGTCGAGGCCATTGATCTTGTCGGGCCGACACTCAATTTCGCCATTGATCAAAAAGGGCAGGGCAATTGGCATTTTAAGCCGGATCAGGACCTGTCGAAAAGCGGCCTTCTCGCCAATGTGCTGCTTGAACAGATCAATGTGAGCGATGGCACACTGCGCCTGAATGATATCAAACACGGCTGGGCACGGCACTGGACTAAGGTGAATGGCGTGCTTTCGGGCGCAGCACTTGAAGGGCCATGGAAGCTGAAGGCCACCGCACGCGATGGTGCCGTGCCGTTGGATGTATCAGTCAACACCATGGCTTGGAAGGCGGGGAAGGCCTTCAAATTTGGCTTTCAGATCACTCCGCAAGATGGGTCGCTGCCTTCTCTTGCAATGGATGGTGAAGGAGACGGAGCCACATTCACGGGCAAGCTGGCGGTCGAACCTGTGGTCACTGCCGATGGCCGCACGGGACTCAGTGGCAGTTTCAAACCCCTCACGTTACAGTCGAAATTTGAGGTGATAGGCGACAAGGCAAAACTCTCCGCCATTCACATCGTCGCGGCAGACCCCAAAGACAATGGCACGCTGATTGAAGGCGATGCCACCGTTGATCTGGCCCGCGGTATGAAAGCGGATGTGCACCTGACAGCACCGCATATTGATCTCGATCATTTGGCAGGCGAGCAATCCTTGCGCATCTGGCAGGCAGGCGGGGTTATGGCTGTGGTCAATACATTGATGGCCCACTTTCCCGAGGAGATGGATGTCACCACCTCGTTCGAAGCGAACGCCCTGACCATGGGTGGCGAGAATCTTGAAAATGTAATCCTCAATGGCACTGCGGCGGCTGGGGCCTTGCGTGTGCAAAATCTTGAGGCCGATTTGCCGGGCCGGTCACGCATGAAGTTTGGCGGCATTGTTTTTCCGGGGCCGGGGGCTGCCGAACTCGGCGGAACGCTGGCCTTTGAAACCGGCGATGCGCGGGCCTTTTCGCAATGGCTCTGGCCCGAAGGCAAAGAGCGTGTCGACAAGATTTGGACAGGTGCGCGCGGAAGATTCAAATCGCAAAGCGATGTCACTTGGGGCGGCAAGCGCTTTGGTTTTCAAAACTTGCAATATGAGTTGGATGGGTTGCAGGGCAAGGGCGACCTGGCGGTAACGCTAGGCCAGCTTCCGGCCTTCAACTTGAAACTGAACGCCGACCAGTTTGATCTGGGTGCCTATGTCTCCGGCGGGCTTGGTGGCCTGGCATCGCAGGAAGGGTTGCTCAGTCTCATTCCCTCCAACGGCAGCTTTGAAAAACGCGTGCAACTGGCTTTCGGCAAATTCACCCTCAATGGTGTCGAAGCCCAGAATGTGGCGCTCAACTTTGATTCCAGCGTTAGCGGCTTTGAAGTGAAGGATTTCAGCATCGGCTCGGTGGAAGGAGCGGAAGTGAAAGGCAATGGACTCGTGCTGATGGGCCCCGAAGGGCCTTCGGGCGATATCAAATGCGCCATTGGTGCACAGCGTCCCCTCGGTCTGATGCATCTGCTGGGCTTCCTGCCTAAGGGGCCAGACCCGCGCTGGACCAGCAACCTCGGCAAGACCGACTTGCATGCCGATCTGAATCTGAAACCCGGCAAGGATGAGCCGCAGGTGAGCTTCAGCGTCACCGGGTCAAGTGGCCCCTACCTGATCGTCAGTTCAGGCACGTTGCAGGATTTAAGCAAGGGCGACAGCGCAAACCTCGGAACCTCTACCACTCTCTCATCGCCCGATGCCCGTGATTTGTTGCGGCTGGTGGGCTTGGATCCCAAAGGCCAAGCAACAGGCGATGGCCAACTGTCTCTGACCGCCAATGGCAACGCGGCCAGCGGCTATAAGACCGTTGCTGATCTCGAGGCCCTCGGTGCATCGGCGGTGTTCAACGGCACCGCCAGACCAGCGGCCACAGGCCTCGGCCTGTCGGGTGATTTCAAGCTCTCGGCCGATGAAGGCCAGGTGATTTTGCAAACCCTGGGTTTTCCCTTGGTGACAGCGCCACTGGGACCAATGAAGGCCAGCGCAACAGTTGCGGCACAAGATGAGGGCGTGGCAATCAAGTCGCTCACCTTCAGCCTGGCCCAACAGGTGGTCAAGGGCAGTGGCCGCTTGGCCAAAGGGGGCGTTCTGGCGCTCGATCTGCAAGGTGGCAATTTCAAACTTGCTGATGTGGCAAGTGTCGCCGCCGCCCCTTGGACAGGCCCCGGCGCTTGGCCCAACGGCTCGTTCCAACAAGGTTGGCCATTTGGCCTTTCCGGTGAAATCTGGTTGCGGCCTGCTTCACTCACCGATCTTCTGGGCGTGCCATTAAGCGAGGCGGTGATGGGCACAACCAATGGAACAGATGGCAGGGCCTTCGGTCTCGTGGCCCGCCGTGCAGATGCGGGGCAAGTAAAGCTGGATGTCACACTAAAACCCAAGGGTGATGCGCAGGAGATGAAAGCGTCTGTGCGTTACCCGTTTCAAGTGGAACAGGTTTTCGCCAATGATGGCAAGGCCATTGGCCCCTCCGGTGATGCCGTCCTGGATGGTGAATTCACCAGCCTTGGCCGCAGCCCGTCTGCGCTCATGAGTGGGCTATCAGGCTCCGGCACATTGGGCTTGAACCAGGCCGCCATCGCCAAACTCGCACCAGACCCGTTCTTCGCCGCCATCAAGGATGTGAAATCAGCCGATGAAATTCAGCACGCCTTTGCCGCCCTCACCAATGGTGAAGGTGTTCACCTTGGCAAGGCCAGCCTGAGTTTCACCGTCAAGGATGGGGCCTTCACTGTGCAGCCTCTCAACCTCGAAACCACCGAAGCGCAAGTGGCGGTGTCCCCCGGCGCAGACCTTGCCAATGGTAGTGTCTCAACCCGTGTGCACCTCGCCTCAAAGACGCAAACGGATTTTCCACCGATGGAGGTCATCTTTGAAGGCCCTCCCGGTGCCGTCACCATGCACGCGGCCACGGCCGAACTCAGCGCCAGGCTCGGCACCGTCTTGATCAACAAGGATATGGCTGCGCTCGACAAGATTCAGAAAGAGCAGGAAAAGGCCGCCATCGATGCCGCCGTCCAGGCTGAGCAGGACAAAGCCAAGTTTGATGCCTTCCAATCACAACGCGCCGAGCTGCGCCTGCAACAACGCATGTTAAGAGTTTTCGCTGCCCAGCGCGCGCTGGATGCCAGCCGCTATAAGGCCGCAATCGACGCCGCCATCGCCGATGGCCAAGCCCAGTTGAAAGATGAAAAGCGCAGGTTTTTGCAACAGTTGCCGGGGAGATAAGCCCTAAAGAAGTCACAAAACTTTATCCTTCTCCCAAGGGGGAAGGGTAAATATCTAAGTCGAACGGCCCACCCTCACCCTCAAATCCTCCAGCCCATGAAAATGATAGACATCCTTGTAGCGCGGCGTTGATGCCAGTTTCATTTGCGGGAGCCGCTTGAACAGCACTTCCAGCGCCACAAGCATTTCCAATCTTGCCAATGGCGCCCCAATACAGAAATGAATGCCCGCACCAAAACTCACATGTGGGTTGGGGTCGCGTGTCGGAATGAACTGGTTTGGTTGAACAAACTTTGCTGCATCGTGATTGGCCGCCCCCAGCATCAGGCCCACCACCTCGCCTTTCTTAAATCCCACACCAGCGAATTCCAAATCCTCCAGCGCATAGCGCGTGAACATATGAAGTGGAGGGTCAAAGCGCAGAATCTCATCGACCAGTTCCGGTGTGATCGGTCCCGTGATGCCGCGTTCCAACATCGTCTTCAACCCATTGCCCAAAGAATGAACCGTGGCTTCGTGGCCCGCATTGAGAATGAGAATGGCGGTTGTTACCAATTCATCTTCCGAAAGCTGCTGCCCCTCGCTTTCGGCGCGGATCAATTCCGAAAGCAAATCACTGCCGAGGTTTTTGCGACGCTCGGCGATCAACCCGCGCATGTAAGCAGAAAACTCCAACACGGCTTTCACGGCCTTGTCTTCAATCTCCCGGTCGCGTTTGGCCATATACATAGCCACATGATCGTGAGACCAGCTTAGAAACTGCCGCGCCATTTCAGTGGGCGCCCCCAGCAATTCGCAAATCACAAACACTGGAATGGGCGTGGCGTAATGTTCCAGAATTTCAACTTCATCTTGCGCTTCAAAACGGTCAATCAACTCATTGGAAAGATTCACAATAAAGGGCCGCAACCGTTCAACTTGCCGCGACAGAAAGGCCCGCGTGATCAAGCCCCGCAGCCGCGTGTGCACGGGCGGTTCCAATTCCAGCAGCGAGTGTTTCTCATGCGCCGCAAAGGGCAGGATATGAGAAGGCGTCTCGGCCCAGCCCAATTCCGCGCGGCTCGCCACATGTAAAATCTGCCGCCCAAAGCGCCTGTCGCGCAAAGCCGCATTCACATCCTCATGCCGCGAAAAACACCAATGCCCATATTGCTCCCATTTGAAGACCGGGCATTCAGCGTGAAGCCGCTGATAATAAGGATAGGGATTTTCGTAGAACTGCGCCTGACGCGGGTCTAGGTCGATGGAACGGTGGTTGGAATCGATCTTCATGATCGGCTATTAAAGCCGTTCTTTTCCCCGAAAGCACCTCCCCACATGAACGCTGCCAAGTCCGAACATCACACGCCGGAATTCGAATTCATTGCCATGGTGGCGGTGTTGACGGCCCTCACCGCCATGTCGATTGACACCATGCTGCCGGGCATCGGCATCATGGCCCAGGATCTTGGAGCCGCCCATGCGAACGACCGCCAGTTCGTCATTCTCGGCTTTTTTGCGGGTATGACCATTGGCACCTTGATCTTCGGCCCCTGGTCCGATTCAAGTGGACGCCGCCCCGCGATATTCGCAGGCCTCGGCGTTTTTTGTCTTGGCGCATTGCTGTGCATGTTCGCCTGGAATTTTCCGATGTTGGTATTGGGCCGCGTGATCCAAGGCATCGGAGCTGCCTCACCGCGCATCGTGGCATTGGCTATGGTAAGGGATGGTGCCAAGGGTGCCGCCATGGCGCGCATCATGTCTTTCGTTATGTCTGTCTTCATGCTGGTGCCAATTCTGGCGCCTTCAATCGGACAGCTCGTTCTAGATGTCGCCAACTGGCGCTACATCTTCGGGGGCTTTGTGGTGGCGGCCTTGGGCGTCGGCCTGTGGTTCGGTCTCCACCAAGAAGAAACCCTTGCACCGGAAAACCGTCAACGCTTTGCTGCCGCCAACCTCTGGCACAGTGCAGTTGAAGTCTGCACCAACCGTGTCGCCTTCGGGTACACGCTGGCCACAGGCGCGGTGTTCTCGGTTTTCACCGCCTATCTCGGCGTGTGCCAGCAAATCTTCGCCGAGCAATATCACCAGGGAACCAACTTCAAATATTGGTTCGGCGGCATGGCCACAGCCATCGCCCTTGCCATGATCTTGAACGGCAATCTGGTTGTCAGGCTGGGCATGCGGAATCTCTCTAAATGGGCGCTCTGGGGTTTTGTGGGCATGTGGCTGGCTATGGTTGTTTTGTGTCTCATCTTTGCGGGCCAACCGCCGCTGCTGCTTGTCGCCGCGCTGTTTTATTTCTGGTTCTTTTGCGCAGGTTTCACCTTCGGCAATTTCAATGCCATGGCCATGGAACCCATGGGGCACATTGCGGGAATGGCAGCTGCCATTTCAGGTGCCTTGTCACAAGGCATGGCCATTATCCTTGGCGGCATTGCCGGTCGTTTCTACGATGGCACTTTAACACCGCTGGCCTTTTTCTTTGTCGCTTACGGGTTTTTAGGCATGGGTTTTGCCGCTTGGGCCGAAGGCGGGCGCTCCATGTTGAAAAAATCTGTAGCCTAGTTCAGCCGCATTTGGTTTAAGAAAAACCATGGCAAAGGGCTATTCCATCTTTTCGATTCTCAAGCACGCACTGCGTCCGTCGCAGCCTTGGCCTGAGGCTTGGGCCAAGCCAGCCCCTAAACCGTCTTATGACGTGATCATCATTGGCGGCGGCGGGCATGGTCTGGCCACGGCCTATTATCTGGCCAAGAATCATGGCCTCAAGAACATCGCAGTGCTGGAGAAGTCCTACATCGGCTCCGGCAACGTTGGCCGCAACACCACCTTGATCCGCTCAGATTACATGCTGGGCGCCAACACCGCTTTTTTCGAGAAATCATTGCAGATGTGGGAAGGCCTGTCCCACGAGTTGGATTTCAACTGCATGGTCTCGCACCGTGGGCGCATTGCCATTGCGGTGAACCCCGTCCAGTTGGACACATTTGCCAGACGCGGCAACATCATGCGCCTGCATGGCATTGATGCCGAACTGTTGGATCCGGGCCAGATGAAGAAGGAGCTGCCTTATCTTGATTATTCCAAAGAGGCGCGCTTCCCGGTTTATGGCGGGCTTCATCAGCAACGCGCTGGCACCGTGCGCCACGATGCGGTCGCCTGGGCCTATGCCCGCGCCGCCTCTGATCTCGGTGTGCATATCATCGAGAATTGCGAAGTCACTGGCATTTTGAAATCTGGCAATCAAGTGACAGGCGTTGAAACTTCACGCGGGAAAATCCTCGCGGCCAAGACGGGCATCGCCGTCGCCGGCCATTCATCGCAGCTGGCGAAAATGGCGGGTATCAAGCTGCCGGTTGAGACTCACATCTTGCAGGCATTTGTCACTGAACCTGTGAAGCCCATGGTGCATCACGTCTTGGGCTGGGGCGCAGAGCTTTTTTATCTTTCGCAATCTGACAAGGGCGGCATGGTCTTCGGTGGCCATCTTGATGGCTTCAATACGTTCACCCAGCGCGGACAGTTTTTCAAAATGAAAGACGTGATGGAATGCGCCGCCTCACTCATCCCCTTCATGTCGCGCCTGCGCCTGCTGAGGCATTGGGGCGGCATCAATGACATGACGCCCGATGGCTCACCCTTCATCTGTACAACACCGGTGGATGGCCTCTATCTCAACGGCGGCTGGTGCTATCAGGGCTTCAAGGCCACACCCGCCTCGGGGCTGACGTTCGCCCATACCATCGCCAACAACGCGCCCCATCAACTCAATGCTGGCTTTGCGCTCGACCGCCTGATGAAGGGCCGCGAGCTTGATGAACACGGCATCGGCAACTGGACTTACAAGCAATGAGAATCCCTTGCCCCCATTGCGGTGAAAGAGACGTGAGCGAATTCCGCTATGGCAGCGATGCGTCCAAGAAACGCCCCGCCCACGGCGAGAAGGATTTTGCCAAATGGCATGACCATGTTTTCTTGTTTGAAAATCCCAAAGGCCCGCATGAGGAATATTGGCACCATGTGCTGGGCTGCCGCCAATGGTTCAAGCTGAAGCGCAACACCGCAACCAATGAAATCATCGGGGGCGGGAAATGACGACTTTCCGCAGGCTCCCCCAGGGTG
>JAYUEP010000243.1:0-25398 GCA_043739165.1 Hyphomicrobiales bacterium | reverse complement strand
AACAAAATTGCGTTAAATCCAGCGTGCCGTCGCCGTTGGACTCTCTAGCTTGACGAAACGGTGCCCTGTTCAAACTGTTGCTGCGCCATTTCCATCTTCACCGCATTGTCCGCCACCCAGTCCCACAACTGACAGACTACGGGGCCAAGGGATTGGCCGAGCTCCGTGCGCCGATATTCCACCTTGGGCGGGATGACGGGATGAACTGTCCGCGCCACAACACCGATACGCTCCATCTGGCGTAGTGTCTGCGTCAGCATCTTTTGGCTGATACCCGGAATCTTCTTGCGCAATTCGGTGAAGCGCAACGTGCCATGCTCGCCGAGTTCTTCCAGCACAATCATCGTCCACTTATCGGCGATGTGGCCGAGCAGTTGCAGTGTCAGCGCCTCGATCTCCGGCGGATAGACCGGAATGGAGGAAGCCGCAGCCGTTGCAGGGACAGCAGGAAATTCAAACTGTTCATCCATGACGGTATCCTTCGCGTGCCTATGAATATTTAAAGTGCCTTCTGGCCATGGCCGCCCAGCGCCCTACATCTGGTCTCTCAGACAATGGAGTACAACATGAAAATCAATATCATCACGGGCGCGAGCCGTGGCCTCGGCCGCAGCATGGCCTTGCATCTCGCCGACAAGGGCCAAGATTCAATCATCACCTATCACGCCAACAAAGCAGCCGCCGATGAGGTGGTGAAGGCTATTGCGGCCAAGGGCCGCAAGGCTGTGGCGCTGCAGCTTGATGTTTCAAAGCCCGCGACTTTCGATGCCTTTCTGGCCGAAATAAAAAGCGCACTGGCCAACACCTGGCAGCGCGACACGTTTGACCATCTCATCAACAATGCCGGCACGGGCATGTATGTGCCGATCAAGGACGTCACGGAAGAGCGCTTCGATGAAATCATGACGATCCACCTCAAGGCCCCCTATTTCCTCACCCAGAAGCTGTTGCCCAACATGGCCGATGGCGGGCGGATCATCAATGTCTCCTCAGGCCTCGCCCGCTTCTCCCATCCCGGTTCTTCAACCTATGCGATGATGAAAGGCGGCATTGAAGTCTTCACCCGCTACCTCGCCAAAGAGCTTGGCCCGCGCCGCATCACCGCCAACACCCTGGCACCCGGGGCCATCGAGACTGATTTCGGCGGCGGCCGCACCCGCGACAACAAGGAGATCAACGCCTTGATCGCGGGACAAACAGCCTTGGGTCGCGTCGGTTTGCCCGATGACATTGGGGCTCTCGCCGCTGCCATGCTGTCGGATGATTTCCGCTGGGTGAACGGCCAGCGCGTCGAAGCCTCGGGCGGAATCTACCTCTGATTGGAACCAGCGTCAGGCCGGGGCTTGTCTCCGGTCTCACGCTTCAGGTGCCGCTCTTGGGCATCTCGGATCAAATCCCGGATCAGGTCAGAAGCATTGGCGAAGCGTCCGGTGGAAACCTGTTGGTCCACCCATTCGCGCATCTTGTCGGGCAGTGAAACATTCATCGTAGCCATGCTGATCATATAGCATATCGATCAAATTTTGGCAATCTTTGCCAAATCATCGATCACATAGATGCAATCCGGCAGATGGAAGCCATTCCAGTCATAGATGCTTTCGCGCACCATTTTAGCACCAAACGATTCATAAAATGCCCGCGCAGGTGTATTTTGGGCCAACACACCAATCGTAATGCTATGTCCGCCCCGCGCCAGCCAGTCCGCCACCGCCCGGGCCATCAGGTCCCGCCCTATTCCCCGTCTATGTTGCGTTGCAGCAATATAAAGCGCCCAGATGTGCCCGTCCTGGCGTTCGATGAAGTGTTCCTCGGTCGGGCCTGACATGATGAAACCCACAGGCTGGCGATCAGCATAGGCCCCCATGATGAAACGGTCTGGATTGACCAGCGCCGCCTGCCACATGGGCAAGCGCTTTTCGACCGAGAAGGAGGCCATCAACTCCTGGGGCAGAAAGGCGACGTAAGATTCGCGCCAGCATTGCACATGGAGCGCGGCAAAGGCCTCCGCTTCGTCCGGCCGGGGCCTCCGATATGCGATTTCACTCACCCCTGCCCCCTGTGACGATGGCTCAACGGCGTTCGGCGGTCATCAACCAGCGTTCGCGCCGCTCGCCCTTGCGCAGGAGGGAAACTTTCACTTCCGTCCTACTGCGCTCATGATTGAGCAGCTTCAAAAGCTCGTCAACGCTTGTCACGGGCAAATCATCCAGCGCCACGATGAGATCGCCGACCTTGATGTCCGCATTCTGTGCCGGGCCGTGCTTGGTCAAAGCCAGCACGCGCACGCCCGATTTCTGCTCGGTGCCCGCATAGCGGGCGACATGGCGGGGGATTTCCGTCGAGGCGCCTTCAACACCAAGGGTGGCGCGGCGCACCTTTCCGTAACGCAAGATCTGCGTCAACACATCCAGCGCCGTATTGGCTGCCACTGAAAAGCAGATGCCCTGCGCGCCTTGGATGACCGCAGTGTTGATTCCAATGACACGACCACGTGCGTCAACCAGCGGCCCGCCGGAATTGCCCGGGTTCAAGGCCGCATCGGTCTGGACCACGTCGTCAATCAACTGCCCGGTGCTGGAGCGCATGGAGCGGCCCAACGCACTGATAATGCCGGAGGTGACGGTTTGCTCAAAGCCAAGTGGGTTACCCAGCGCGATGGCCAATTGCCCACGCTTCAGTTTGCGTGAATCAAAGAACTCCAGCGCCGGGGCCTTCAATGGTTCGTCGCTGCGCAGGATGGCAATGTCGGTATGCGGGTCATCGCCCAACACCCGTGCTTGCCCGCGTTGGCCATCAGCCAAGGTAATGGCAATCTCGGAGCCGCCGGCAATCACGTGGCTGTTGGTCATGATCAACCCGTCGGAAGCCAGCACGAGACCAGAACCGATCCCGCCTTGTGAACGTCCCTTACGCACCCCAACATGGACAACGGCAGGCCCTGCCTTTTCCGCCGCGGCAATCACCGCATTGGAATAGGCATCCAGCACTTCGCCATCATCAACAACAGGTGCTATCGATGGCTCGATATTCTGTTCTGTGTACATGAAACTCTCCGCCCCAGCACATGGGAGCGGAGTTAGAGTGTTTCAAGCTCATCAATCATGCCCGAAATCACCGAAAGCCCCTTCTGCCAGAAGTTCGGGTCTGTCGCGTCCAGCCCAAAGGGCTTGAGCAATTCAGAATGATGCTTGGTGCCGCCGGCCTTGAGCATCTCGAAATACTTCTCTTGGAAACCCTTCTCGCTCTCGCGGTAACGCGCATAGAGAGAGTTCACCAGGCAATCGCCAAAGGCATAGGCATAAACATAGAAAGGCGAATGGATGAAATGCGGGATATAAGTCCAGAAACATTCATAGCCGGGGCCAAACTCAATCGAGTCCCCCAAGCTTTCCTTCTGTACATCCATCCAGAACGCATTCAACTGATCAGGCGTCAATTCACCTTCGCGCCGCGCCGCATGCACCTTGCGTTCAAACGTATAAAAAGCAATCTGCCGCACCACAGTGTTGATCATGTCTTCAGTTTTGGAAGCGAGCAGAATCTTGCGCTTCTTCTTGTCTGTGGTGGCAGCAAGCATCGACTGGAAAGTGAGCATCTCACCAAACACCGAAGCAGTTTCCGCCAGCGTCAGCGGCGTTGAGGCCATCAAAGCCCCCTGTTTGGCGGCGAGAACCTGATGCACGCCATGTCCCAACTCATGGGCCAGCGTCATCACATCACGCGTCTTGCCCAGATAATTGAGCAAGACATAAGGATGCGCCGATGGAACTGTGGGATGCGCAAAGGCCCCCGGTGCCTTGCCGATGCGCACCGGCGCATCAATCCATTTCTTGTCAAAGAAGTCTTTCGCAATCGCCGCCATCTCCGGCGAAAAATTGCCATAAGCCTTGAGAACCGTGGCTTCGGCATCGGCCCATGCGATCTCACGCGTGTCTTCAGAAGGCAGCGGCGCATTGCGGTCCCAATACATCAGCTTGTCTTTACCCAGCCACTTGGCCTTCATTCTGTAATAGCGATGCGAGAGCTTGGGATAGGCCGCCTGCACGGCGCTCACCAAGGCATCCACCACCTCAGGCTCAACCCGGTTCGACAAATGCCGGGCCGCTGCAATATCTTTAAAGCCGCGCCACTTGTCTGAAATCTCCTTGTCCTTGGCCAAAGTATTGGTGATCAAGGTGAACAGCTTGATGTTCTCACCAAACGTCTTGGCCAAAGCCTCCGCACCCAACTTGCGCTGCGCTTCGTCGGGGCTTTGCATCAGGTTCAGCGTGGGTTCCAATGTCAGCGCCGCACCGTTCACCGTGAAACGCAAACCCGCCATCGTTTCATCAAACAGGCGGTTGAATGCGCCATAACTCGTCTGCGATTTTTCGAGGAACAGCTGCTCCGTCTTGTCGTCCAACTGATAGGGCTTTTCTGCACGCAGATTATCAAGCCATGGCTTGTAATGCGCCAGCGCCGGAACTTTCAACGCTACCGCCATTGCGGCATCATCGATGCGGTTCAATTCCAATTCAAAGAACAGGAGCTGGGTTGAAATATCCGTCATCTTCGCATTCACGTCGCCATAAAACTTGGCCCGCGCCGAATCCGTTGTGTCCCCCACATAATAGAGCTGTGCATAAGACCCCACGCGCCCCAACAAATCCGAGAGGGTCTCATAGGCCCGAATCGCTGTTGCAACCTGCCCGCCGCCATATTGCGCGATCTTGCCCTTGTGGGCAGCGGCAAAGGCCACGGCATCAGCCTCGGCCAGCGCCAGGTCTGCCTTGAAGGCGGCAGCGTCTGGACCTTCATAAAGATCGGCAAGGTTCCATTCAGGTAGATTTTCGAGGGCTTTGTGTTGGTTCATGCTGATACTCACTTTGTGGTTGATATGGAGCAGTTCGCCCGCCAATTCAACAATCCAAACAAAGTGTAAATTTCTCAGCTGCTTAAGTTGTGCCCAAATCGGCTACCTCGTTAATCGGAACTTTACCACTCTGAGGCAAGTTGGAGGGCAACAACGCCCAAAGTTTAGGCACGGAGCCAACCGTGCAAGAGAACAAGGGGCCTCAAACTGGTGAGTGAAGCAGATATATGTCAAATCGCGTATTGATCATCGAAGACGAGCCAGCTCAACGCCGCATTTTGGAGGAGATGGTCAAACGATTCGGCTTTGATGTCATCACTTCCGAAAATGGCCAGAAGGCGCTCGAAATCTTGGGCGGCTCCAGCGGGGCCACCATCAATCTCGCGATTCTTGACTTGATGATGCCCGGCATGGGTGGCCTTGAATTTCTCGAAAAGCTTGAAGGCTTGCGCGGCGATCTGCCCGTCATCGTGCAAACCTCGCAAGGCTCGATCGAAACCGTGATCAAGGCCATGCGCGCCGGGGCCGATGATTTCGTGGTGAAGCCAATTTCACCAGAACGCTTGCGCATTTCGATCCAAAATCTTCTCAAGGTCAACGCCCTTACCGAGGAAGTGAAACGCCTCAACAAGAAAGTTTCGGGCTCTCTCACATTCGACGATCTCGTTGCTTCTTCGCCCGCCATGGCCAATGTCTTGCGCTTGGGCCGCCGCGGCGCACAGTCCAACATTCCGATTCTGATCGAAGGTGAGAGCGGCGTCGGCAAGGAAATGATCGCCCGCGCCATTCAGGGCGAAAGCGAGCGCGCCGGCAAAGCCTTTGTCGCGGTCAACTGTGGTGCCATTCCGGAAAACCTGGTGGAGTCGACACTCTTTGGCCACGAGAAGGGATCTTTCACCGGGGCCACTGCCAAACATCTCGGCAAATTCCTCGAAGCCGACGGCGGCACGCTGTTCTTGGATGAAGTCGCCGAACTGCCGCTCGACATGCAAGTCAAATTGCTGCGTGCCATTCAGGAAGGCGAAATTGATGCCGTGGGTTCGCGCAAACCCACCAAGGTCAACATCCGCTTGATCTCGGCCTCCAACAAAAACATGATTGAGATGGTCAAGGCTGGAAGGTTCCGCGAGGACCTTTATTATCGCCTGAACGTTTATCCAATCATGGTGCCAGCGTTGCGGTACCGCATCGAAGACATCCCCGCTCTCGTCAATCACTTCATCACCAAGCTTTCCGCCGAAGAGGGCCGCAAGGTTCACGGTATCGCCCCGCAAGCGCTCGAAATGCTGAAGGCCTATGCTTGGCCCGGCAACGTGCGCCAGATCGAAAACACCATCTTCCGCGCTATCGTGCTGTGTGAAACCGAAACACTGGATATTGCCGACTTCCCGCAGATCGCCGCAATGGTGGATGGCTATGAAGTCACCGTTCCCCCTGCCCCCAGCCTCGCCCGCAAGCCCGAAACGGTCCGGCCGGTTCAAGGCCAGGTCAGCGACGGCAACGCCTTGGGCGTTTCAATTGTGACCGATGGCGGCCATATCCGCACGCTGGAGGAAGTGGAAGCTGACATGATCAAGCTGGCAATGCACAGATATCGCGGCCAAATGTCTGAAGTAGCAAGGAAACTTGGCATCGGACGCTCGACACTCTATCGCAAGATGCGCGACCTGGGCCTCGAAGAAGCGACAGCATAATGACCCATAAGTTGTAAACTTGAATCAATTTCATTGAATCGCCACAAACAGCAGTATAATCCCCTCAATCTGCATAACAATCCGGTGAATTTAAATGCCAAAGCACGTTTCCTGGCTTTTCTTGGGCCTATCTGTTTTGGCGCTGAACACCTCATCCGCCAACGCTGGCCAAGCCAACTTCTTGGATCTGCTCTTCGGCAATCATCACAACCAGCAGGCAACCTTCCAGCAGCGAAACTTGCAGCCATGGTGGCAGGGCCAACAAGCTTCCAGATTTAATAAGCACGGCAGCGCAGCGGACTTTGCCGCGAATGGCCTTTATGGCGACAGCGCTGATCCTGAGCAGCAGATCGTCGGCCTGGGCATGGGCTTGGTGGATTATGCCCCACCACTTGCCCTTCCGGTGTTTGACCCTTCTTTCATCGCCATGTCAGCCGCAACCCCTGAGGCCGAAGCCATTCGCGTCACGCTGGCCGACAAGACATCGCCGATCAAAGCCGTGGAAGCGGAACGCAAGGCCGTTCTGGCTTTCTACAAAGCCAATGGCTTCAAGCCCGTCTGGTCTGTTGATGGCCATTTGACTGCGCGCGCCGATGAACTGCTCAAAGCCCTTGGCAGCGCCCCAACTGAAGGCCTGCTTTCCAAGAACTATCTGCCGGAGGTTTTAACGTCCTTTGATGGTGCCGAAGCCGCCGTTGCAGGGGATGCCATCAAACAGGCGCGGCTGGATATCGGCCTGACGCTCGCGGGCCTCCACTATGCCCGCCAGCTTTCCGGTGGCCAGTTTGAGCCGGGGCGCTTGTCCCTCTACAACGACATCAAACCAGAATCGGCCAATGCCGATGAAGTGTTGAAAGCCTTGGCCGACGGGCCATCCCCCGGAACCTATCTCACCGGCCTCGAACCCAAAAACGAACAATATGCGATCTTCAAATCCGAGTTGGCCAAGCTGGATGCATCCGGCCCTTCAACACTAGTGCCGATTGCACCCGGCCCCACAATCAAGCCCGGCAAGGTTGACGAACGCATTCCGTCGGTTCGCGCGCGTTTGGTGGCTTTGGGTTATATCGGTACCGCCACCATTGACGGCCCGGACGCCAAAAAGCTGGATCAGGATTTGGTCATTGACGTCATGGCGTTCCAGACCGCCAACAAGATGAAGCCGAATGGTGCAGTTGACGCGGCAACCCTCAAGGCTCTCAACAAGGATGAAGCCGCCGATCATCATGGCAAGCTTGTGGCAAGCATGGAACGCTTGCGCTGGCTGCCCAAGAACCTTGGAACCCGCTATGTCTTTGTCAATCAGGCAGCCTTTGACGTGAATGTCATGGATGCGGGCAAGTCAGTGTGGAAAAGCCGCGTCATTGTCGGCCAGCCGACGAAGCAGACTTATTCCTTCAGCGACCAGATTCAGACTGTGGTGTTCAACCCGAAGTGGGGCGTGCCAGCATCGATCATTGTGAATGAATATGGCCCGAAGATGCGGAAAGATCCAAGCTATCTTGACCGCAATGGCTTTATCGTCGTTGACCAAAGCGGCAATGAGATCGGTTCAAACGCCGTGGACTGGTGGCATATCGGCAAGAACCCGAACTTCGGCATCCAGCAATTGGCCGGTGGCGACAATGCCTTGGGCGAGCTCAAATTCCTGTTCCCCAACAGTCATGACATTTACATGCATGATACACCGACCAAGAAGCTCTTCGCTGACAACGTCCGTGCCTTCAGCCATGGCTGCGTGCGCGTGCAGAACCCACGCGAGTTTGCCCAGGTACTCTTGGGCTGGAACAAGGACCAGGTTGAGAAGGGCTTGGCCATCGAGGACACACATTCTGTCCAGCTCCCGCAAAAAGTGCCGGTGCATCTGACCTATTTCACGGCCTGGACGGATGACACGGGCAAAGTGCAGTATTACGAGGATATCTATGGACGCGATGGCGCAATGGCCAAGGCCTTCGCCTATGACCCCACCGCCAAAAAGACGGTGTCAAACACCACAGATGTCGTGGCCCAGAGCAGTCTGACGGGCGGCATCATCCAGAACTAGGCTGGTCTGCCCGACCATAATCTGGACTTTCAACAACCTTACCATCCTGTCATAAACCATGCCATTAAGCCCGCATTAAGCCTATTGGTGCAATGTGGATTAAGGATGTGTCCGCCATCAGGTGGCCGCATTCTTGTTCGATGTGCGGTTTACGTCTAGGGTTAAGGTGACTTGACCTGACGGAAACCAGTCTGGTGCAAAAGTCAAGAGACTATTGCGATCTTGGCCAGTGCATGCTTTGTAAATGTGATCGCTGGGGTCTAAAGCTCTCGCGGTCCCACAGAGGAAGGGCTTCCGCCCGGTGAGTTGAGTATGGGTAAGAGTATTGTTGAGCTTGGACAACCTCGAACATTGTCAAAACGCCTGAAAAAATCCCTGGCCGCTTGTGCCGTATTTGGTGTTTTCTCGTTGAGCGGACTGGCTCCAGTCATCGCTGGCGGAGAAACCCGCACAATTGCGCTCTATCACATCCACACAGGCGAAAGCCTCACCGTCACCTATATGAAAGACGGTCGATATGTTCCATCGGCGATGAAGCAGATCAACTATCTGCTACGCGATTGGCGTCGCAACAAAACCATCACCATCGATCCACGCACGATCGATTTGGTCTGGGAACTCCATGAAGACTTGGGCTCTCACGCGCCAGTCAACATCGTCTGCGGCTATCGCTCCGCCCAAACCAATGCCCTGCTGCACCGCATGGGCCGAAAAGTAGCCAGAGAAAGCCAGCACATTCAGGGACGGGCCATTGATTTCTATTTGACCGATGTTCCCACCATGAAAATCCGCAACACCGCGCTGGTGCGCCAAGTGGGCGGCGTCGGCTATTATCGCTCTGCCGGCGGGCCAACGGGCTTCCTGCATGTTGACTCAGGCCATGTGCGCCATTGGGGACCTTATATTTCACCCAATCAATTGGCCCAGATTTTCCGTGACGGCCAAAAGACCATCGGTCGCCGCATGCGTTTGAACCATGGCAATGCAGCGCCTGAAACCGAAGTGGCGTCCAACGATACCACCAACAACCCACCCGGTTTCTTCAGCAAGCTACTGGGCCTTGGCAAGAAGCCCAATGAGCAAGCAGCAGCATCTGTTCAAGTAGCTGGGGCCAAGCCAACCGATGCCGCTGCCAATGCCGCCTATAAGTCCAGCCAGAATGACATGGCTGATTTGAGCGCTGACGCCGCAACGCCACCCGCCAAGCCAGGGATCAAGGCGAAGGGTACAGCTGTTTCAGACGAACAGATGGCCTCCTTGGGTGATCTGGCGCAGGATGCCGCCACAACGCCAAAGCCGAAACTGGCCAAGCCCCCGGTTGCAGTTGACGTCGCCGACGAAGGTGATTCTGCAGATTCAGTCGATGTGCCCGATGCCACCGTCAAACAGGGTCGCGTCGTGCCCAAGCCACGCCTCAAGCCAAATGAAATCATGTTGATGGCCGCTGCCAATATGAAGGCAGAGCCGAAGATGATCCGCATCAACGCGGCCTCCGCCCCACCACCAAGCCAAACAGGCAAGGACGTACCTTCGCCTGTAGCTGACAGCCTCGGAACATTGATGCAGGCCGCAGCCGATGACACGTCTGATCCAACCCAAAAGCCTTCGGGCAAAGCCAAGTCAAGCCTCGCCAATGAACTGCGCAATGGCAGCGCCAAAGGCATTCCGGTAATCAAGCCGATGATCGCTTCTGCCGGTGGCAGCGATATCAACTGGTGGCCGCAGCTTTTCCTGCAAGGCGATGCCACGATCCGCCGTGATGGCCAGCCGCCACTCATTGGCTCGCTCGACCCAGATAGTCTGCCCAAAGCCGCAAATATTGGTGGAGGGGATGGCTCAAGCGCCTATGCCGCCGATATTAGCCAACCCCAGCAGACCGCAGAAGGCAAGGGCGATTTGACCGTCAACGAAGCTGACAAGGGCGATCTCGGTCCTGCACGATTGCCAATGAAGTTGGGCTCCCTGAATCAATAGTCAACAGCACTCCGCCCTCGGCGTTGCCGCCGAAGATGAAGTGCCGTGGTAAAATTCACTTGCTTAGTTGAATGCATTCCCGCCGCTGAACAATTTGTCCGCCGGCACAAGAACTTTCACGATTTTCTGGCCGTTTGACTTTACAAACGGATCAAAGCCGCCAGCGTTGCTGCTATCCAGCAATCCATATGTAGTGACCTTCTTCCCAACCAGACTTGGGCCAGAAGCACAATCAGGGCCATTGTCAGAGCAATTCACAAAGCTCGCCGAAGCATGCGCCATCACAGGTGAAGCCATCACAAGTGAAGCAGCAATCATTGCAATCTTGGTCATCGACATTTCAGTTCTCCATTTTTTACGGCACATCATCGCGTCGTTATTGACAAGACGACCTGACGGCAAAAGACCGTTCCGAAAAAATGTAGCCGATTGCCTCCCATGCCCAAGCATCATGGCTTGCACAAATTCTGTGCGAGCGATGCGCTCAACACACTTCAGATATGCGGTGTTTCTTTTTCTATCAACTTGATTGTGTCACGCACACTCACAAGGTGCGGATTGATTGCAAGCGCTTCATTAAGTGCGGCGATCGCTTCATCGCTCTTGCCCTGCGCGCGCAAGATCATGCCCTTGCCGATAAACGCTCCGAAATTGCGCGGCTCTAGCGAGAGTGCATGTTCCACATCAACCATTGCCGCGTCGTAACGTTTCATCGCATAGTAAAGTGCGCTGCGCCGGTTCCAGCCCTCGGCAAAATCAGGATAGGTTTCGAGAAGTTGCGACAACATCTGCTCGGCGGGATCATAATCGCCCGCATCAATCGCGGCGGAAGATTCGCGCAACAACACCACCGCGGTGGGAGAATCATTCTGCGACCATAGCGCCCAAATATCCGCCTCGGTCTTTGAGATATCCATCACATGTGGCACACGGTGCAGCCGCGCCAGCAACTTGTCCAACTCTTGCGCGCGCTTTTGCGCAGGCGGGATTTTCACTTCCGGTGCGACAGGAATCGTCGTCGTGGCCGTGGCTGAACTTTGCACCTCTTCAACAAAGGTCGGAGCGTCGAGAAAAATCAAAATACCAAGGACAAAAACAAATCGCATGGCGCCATCATACAGGCTCTCGCGCAACAAAACAAACCGCGCCGGGTTGCCCCAGCGCGGCGAAAACTTGAACCCATAGAGGTGTTAGCCCTGGCGCGCCTTGAAACGCGGATTGGTCTTGTTGATGATATAGACCCGGCCTTTGCGGCGGATCAGCTTGTTGTCACGGTGGCGCTTGGCCAGCGATTTCAGTGAATTGCGAACTTTCATGGCTCTACCCAATAATGGGGCATGGCCCCGGATTGGGGCCTCGCATAGGGGAAGGCTTTCCACCTGTCAACCTTTCCTGTAAGGCGCTGAAAATCATGTGGAATGGCGAATTACTCTTCACTCTTGCTGCCTTCATTGGCAGCCTCAGCCTCTCTGGTTGGATGTTCTGGCTGGAAAAACATCCCCGTCAGGATTTACGCCCTCGCCTGGTGCCGACAACGCTGATCATGCTTTTGGGCGGGCTGTTGGCGCTGGGGGCTGGCGTGCATCTCCTGGGTCTTGCCGGAATTCACTTGCCCGTCAAAACCCCATAAGTTTCGCGCAACACTTTCTTCTGCACCTTGCCCATCGCATTTCGCGGCAGCTCATCAACAAGATGAATGGCCTTGGGCACTTTGAACGCCGCGAGACTCCGTCGCAATGTGGCGATCATCGCAGTCACATCAAGTGCGACACCCTTCTGCGAAACAACAACCGCCGTCACCGCCTCCCCAAAATCCGGGTGTGGCAAGCCTATCACGGCAGATTCAACAACGCCCGGCAGGGCATCGATCTTCTCTTCGATCTCTTTGGGATAGACATTGAATCCGCCCGTGATGATGAGATCACTGCCCCGGCCATTGATCACCAGATATTGATCCTCATCGAAATATCCAAGATCACCCGTGAGGAAATAACCATCCGCTGTGAAAGAAGCCCGTGTCTTCTCGTCATTGCGCCAATAGCCCTGAAACACATTGGGGCCTTTGACTTCAATCATCCCCTCACGCACCCGAACATCAATGCCGTACAAAGCCTTGCCCACTGTTCCCGGCTTGCGTGCACCGTCGTAAGGGTTCGACGTATTCATATTTGTTTCAGTCATGCCATAGCGTTCAAGAATGCCATGTCCTGTTCGGCTTTCGAATTCGCGGTGTGTCTCTGCCAGCAAGGGTGCGGAGCCTGAAACAAAGAGCCGCATTGTCTTGCACAGCGCCGCATTCAACTCCGGCTTTTGCAAAAGCCGTGTATAGAATGTCGGCACGCCCATCAGGGCCGTTGCTTGCGGGATGAGGCGGGTCACATCGCCTGCGTCGAACTTGCGCCGGAACAACATTTTCCCGCCCGCTAGAAACAGCGTGTTCATCGCCACAAAAAGTCCATGCGTGTGATAGACGGGCAGCGCGTGGATCAAAACATCATCCTTGGTGAAGCGCCACTCTTTCATGAGCGCTTCAGCATTGGAGAGAAGATTGCCTTGGCTGAGCATCGCACCCTTGGATTTCCCCGTGGTGCCCGAAGTGTAAAGAATGGCGCAGGGCGTTTCAGCATCGGAAGGTGCGCCAGCGAAATCTCCAGATTGCGCCGCAGCCAAATCCATCAGCGTACCACCAGCATTCTCATCCAAGGTGAGCTGCTTCACACGCGCAGCAAAATCTCGCCCCGGTGCAGAGATAAAAAGCCTGGGCTCAGCGTCTTCAAGAAAATAACCAACTTCACTGGGCGTATAGGCCGTGTTCAAAGGCAGGAAAATCAAGCCTGCCCGGGCGCAGGCGTAAAACAGCGCCACGGCTTCGATTGATTTTTCAACCTGCACGGCAATACGATCACCCCGCTCTGCACCTGCCACCACAAGCGCCTGCGCCAGCTTGCCTACCAAAGCCCAGAACGCTCCAAAAGTGAACGTGCGCCCGTCGTCACCAATGATGAAAACATCATCTGCTTTGCAACGCGCAAAGGCATGTGAAAATGTTTGCAAACTCATTTCGCCAATAATGCCTCAACTTCTTTGAGGTAGGGCATCGATGGTGCCGTGCCGGGCCGTGTCACCGAAATGCCTGCCACGGCGCTGCCAAAGCGTGCCGCCTTTTCTGGCACCTCGCCCCGCGCCAAAGCCGCCGCAAAGCCGCCATTGAACGCATCGCCAGCGCCCGTCGTATCAATGACCTTGCCCGCATTGAAAATCGGAATATGCAGACTCTGCTTGCCATCATGCAGCAAAGACCCCTGCCCGCCCAAGGTGATCAAGACGCAGCCAACACCTTTGCCTAGCAGAACATCCGCGGCCTTTCGAGCTGAGGCCAGATCCGTCACCGCAACCCCCGTGAGCATCGAGGCCTCGCTCTCATTGGGCGTCGCGTAGTCACAGTAGTGATAGATCGGGTCATCCAGTACCGCCGCCGGTGCGGGATTAAAGATCGTGATCGCCCCGGCAGCCTTCGCCACTTTGAGCGCATGAACCGCCACGGCTACGGGCGTTTCCAATTGCGTCATGAAAACCGCACAGGATGAAAGCACATCACTTGCCGCATCGACATCAGCAATTCCGACCTGCCCCGCCGCACCTGGCACCACAATGATGGCATTGGAGCCTGTGCCTTCTTCCAAAAAGATATAGGCCGCCCCGGTGGAATGGTTTTCATCCTGCGGCACGCGCGTGGCTATGCCCTCCTTGGCATACATGGCCAAGGCCACATCGCCGAAGGCATCCTTGCCCACCTTTGAAATGAACGTCACCTTGGCTCCGGACCGTGCGGCAGCAACCGATTGGTTTGAGCCTTTGCCGCCGGGCCCCATGGCAAAGCGGGAACCAAGCAAGGTTTCCCCCATCGCGGGTTGGCGCTGGGCTGTGAAGGCCAGATCAGCCGCATAAATCCCCAAGATCGCAACGCCGGATTTCGCCATGGCTCAAAACTTCTGCGAAGGGTCAATCACCCCCATCTTGAAAATGAAACAGCCATAGAACCGTCGTTCATGGGTTTGGATGACAGCGAAGGCCTTCTTGGCCTTTTCGTAAAATGCGAAACGTTCAACGCCAACAAGTTTGAACTTGCCGCCCTCAGCCGCATCAACTTCCTTCTGCACCTCGGCATGAATGGGCAAAATCTCATTGGGCTTGCCCACCACTTCCATGCGCGCTGCCGCATCATCCACAAACGTATCTAAAGGGAATTGCGACAACACCGCCCGCACCACCGTGGGCATGTCTGCGTCAATGCGCAATATCCGGCCAAAGGTTGTTTCGCGCGCAATGGCATCCGAAGGGAAATTGGTATCGGCAATCACCAGATCATTGCCATGCCCCATCTGGCGCAGCGCATAGAGCACCTCGGCATTGAGCAAGGGGTGGATGGCTTTGAGCATGTTTCTCTCCCGGTTTTTGGAACAGACTATCGAGCCTTCTTCATCGCGTCAAACTGCGATAGAAGAACAGCAATGATCTGATTTGCAGCCCCAAAGGAACCATCATGCGCATCGAAGCCATCTCTGCCGGCCATAACCCACCGAAGGAAATCAATGTCATCGTTGAAGTGCCCGTAGGCGGCGAGCCGATCAAGTATGAAATGGACAAAGAGGCCGGTACCCTGGTGGTGGACCGCTTTCTCTATACCTCCATGCGCTATCCCGGAAACTATGGCTTTATCCCGCACACGCTTTCTGGTGATGGCGATCCTGTCGATGTTCTCATCGCAAATGCCCGTGCCATTGTGCCGGGCGCAGTCGTCGCTTGCAAACCCGTGGGCGTTTTGAAGATGCAGGATGAAGCGGGCGGAGACGAGAAAATCATTGCCGTTCCCGTGCCACGCCTCACCCGGCGTTACGAAAACGTGCACAACTATCTCGACTTGCCCGATATCACCATCAAGCAGATCGAACATTTTTTCGAACACTACAAGGATCTGGAGCCCGGCAAATGGGTGAAGATGCTCGGCTGGGGCAACGCCATTGAGGCCGAAAACCTTATTCTCGAAGGCTTGGAACGCGCCAAGAAGGTAAAATAGCCGCTGAAATCACGCTGTTAACCATAGTTAATACTTTACTAACAACCTGTGCCATTGCAGGATGAACCCGATGCGGCGTTTTAACGAATTGGGTTTGTCATGCGTAAGTTTGGGAAATGGAAAATGGCAGCGGCTGTTGCAGCCATTCTGCTCACATCAACTGCCGCACAGGCGGCAAGCGGCTTCTTGACCTGCGATCAAGTTGCCACTGTCGCTGCCGATCAGGCCACCAAAGACATCATGCAGCCCGCTGGCGCACTTGAATCAGCTGCTGCGGACAAGGTTCTGGTCATCGCCGGTGGCACCAAGTTTTATATGCCGGCACGTCAGGCGGATGATCGCGCACTGGCTGGGAAATCAGTCTGGCAGCGGATGCGCGATTGGAACTACACCTATGCCGATGCCTTCTGGCGCTGCCGCCACGCCGATACGCTGACACTGCAAGTGCAGAAATAGCAGCTTAGAAATTACCCAGTGCTTTCTCCATAGTCGGGCTTGACCCGGCCACCTAAGCTTTTGCATTTTCGATCAAGGCTGGATCGGCAGGTCAGGCCCACGGATGGAGAACAAAGGCGCGCGGTCAGCCAGAAGATTTGAACTCCCTTAATGGGCCCGTGAAATACAGAAGGCCACGGCTTCGGCCAATGCTTCTTTCCATTGGCTGTCAGGGAAAATCGCCAGCGCATCGCAGGCCATGTCGCCATAGTGGCGCGCACGTTCGATCGTGTCGGAGAGTGCTCCGTGCCGGTCCATCAGCTTGGTGGCATACTGCAAATCGTCATCCGTCTGATCGCCCTTTTCCATCACCCGCCGCCAGAAGGAACGTTCCTTTTCCTCACCGCGCCGGAAAGCCAACACCACAGGCAACGTAATTTTGCGTTCGCGGAAATCATCGCCAATGGATTTGCCCAAGTCTGCCTGCTTGCCGGAATAATCCAGCGCATCATCGACGAGTTGAAAGGCAATGCCCAGGTTGCGCCCGTATGATTCCAGCGCCTCTTGTTCCTTGCGCGGGCGGTTTGCAATCACGCCGCCCACCTTGGCCGCCGCCTGAAACAGCGCCGCCGTTTTGGCACCCACAACTTTGAGATAGGAATCTTCCGTCGTCGCCGTGTCCTGCGAAACCGAAAGCTGTAAAACCTCACCCTCGGCAATAGTGCAAGCCGCATCAGACAGAATGCGCAAACAATCGAGCGAGCCGGTTTCCACCATCGTCTTGAAGGCCTGGCCCAAAAGATAGTCGCCCACCAGAACCGAAGCCTGGTTTCCCCAGATCACCCGCGCCGCTTCTTTGCCGCGCCGCATGTCACTCTCATCCACCACATCATCATGCAACAGCGTGGCGGTGTGCATGAACTCAACTGACATGGCCAGTTTCAAATGGTGCAGGCCAGAATAGCCACACATCCGCGCCGCCGCCACCGTCAGCATCGGGCGAATGCGCTTGCCACCGGAATTGATCAGATGGCCTGCCAGTTCGGGAATCAATTCCACATGGCTCTGGGCTTTTTCAAGAATGAACTCATTGACCAAAGCCATATCGGCAGCCGTAAGTTGAACCAGGTTGTCCAAACTGGCTCGTGGCTTCTCGCCGCTGCCATCAAATGCAATGACTACACCCATATCGTCCTCTTCCTGCCGGATAGCTGCGGAGTATGCCGCGCCGCACCGCCCTTCCGAAGGTGGCGCATTGCCGCTGGCAATTCCAAATGGGTTCCGGTAACGCTTCGATAACCATAGGTGTTTAGTTTGAGCGCGATGGAATTGGCAACTGACCTGAGCCCCGCCCGAGAAGCCCGCCTGCAGCCACAAGCTGCAGTGCCCGCCTCGATGACTGATGACGCCTTTCTCGGCGGCAAACTGCAAATCCTGCAACCCGAAAAGGGCTATCGTGCTGGAATCGATGCCGTTTTTCTGGCCGCATGTATTCCAGCCAGTGATGGCGAAACCATATTCGAAGCCGGCATCGGCGCCGGCGTGGCCTCGCTCTGTCTCTTGTCCCGTAACCCCACATTGCATGTGACGGGCATCGAAGTTTCCACCCGCTATGCCGTTCTCTGCGAGCAGAATGCCAAGCGCAACAATTTCAGCAATGCGCTGCGCGTCATTCACACCGAAGTGAAAGATGCCATGCGCCGTGATCTGGCAAATATGCCGGAACACGGTTCCTTTTCCCACGCCTTTGCCAATCCACCTTTCTTTGACGAAAACCGGATAACGGCCTCGCCCAGCGTGCTCAAAGCCCAGGCCCATGCTTTCGGGCCGGAAGATCTTGATACCTGGATCAAGCTTTTGCATTCCATGGTCGTGCTGCGCGGCTCAGTGACTTTGATCCACCGCGCCGAAACACTGGGCAAACTCCTCACAGCGATGGAACCGAAGTTCGGCGATATCCGCGTCGCCCCGCTTTATGCCCGCGATGGCTCCGC
Organism: Hyphomicrobiales bacterium; assembly: GCA_043739165.1. Classification (GTDB taxonomy): domain Bacteria; phylum Pseudomonadota; class Alphaproteobacteria; order Rhizobiales; family Aestuariivirgaceae; genus Aestuariivirga. The sequence goes on along the minus strand of JAYUEP010000243.1, from coordinate 7,325 downwards.
CGCCTCGCGCGTGATTGTGCAGGGGATAAAAGGCTCACGCGCACCCATGCAGCTTCTGCCCGGGCTGATCTTGCACAACGAAGACAACAGCTTCACGCCAGATGCCGAAGCCGTTCTGCGTGAGGGTGCCACCTGGCGCCTGCGCTAGGCTTGCAAGCTGCCCACCTGCAACCTATCTGTAGCCAATGTTCAAACGCCTGAAGCGCCTGTTCGGCAAATCCCGCCCCAGTGTCAACGTCATCCGCCTCGAAGGGAACATCGCCTCCGGTCGCGGTCCCTCGGCACAGCTCAATGCCAAGGGATTGGAGCAACAATTGAAGAAGGCTTTCAAGAAGGGCACCACTGCCGTGGCCTTGGCCATCAACTGCCCCGGCGGTTCGCCTGTGCAATCGGCCTTGATCGCCAGCCGCATTCGGCAGCTAGCAGATGAAAACAAGATCCCCGTCATCGCTTTCTGTGAAGATGTCGCGGCCTCTGGTGGCTACTGGCTGGCTTGCGCGGCTGATGAGATTTACGCCGATGAAAATTCCATCATCGGTTCTATCGGCGTAATCGCGGGAAGCTTTGGCGCACCCAAGGCCTTGGCCAAACTGGGGCTGGAACGACGCGTTTATACAGCTGGCAATTCCAAAAGCACCAATGATCCCTTCAAGCCGGAAAACCCGAAGGACGTAGCCAAGCTCAAATCCTTGCTGTCAGAAATTCATGAAAGCTTCAAAGCCATGGTGCGGGCCCGGCGCGCTGGCAAGCTGAAGGCCAAGGAACAGGACCTTTTCGATGGCAGCTTCTGGACAGGCCGCAAAGCACTCAGCCTCGGCCTAATCGACGCCATTGGCCACCGCGACACTGTCCTGAAAGCCAAATTCGGTGACAAGCTGGACGTGAACGAAATGTCGCCCGGCAAAGGCTTTGGCGCACGTTTGCTGGGCCTGGGCAGCCGCCATGCTTTGGCCACAGATTTTGCTGAGGCTGCCATTGCCGCAGTTGAAGGGCGCGCCTTGTGGCAGCGCTTTGGCTTGTGATAGACTGAAGGGATAAGGAGTGCCAAATGGGTTTCATTCGTAATGTATTGATGCTGGGCATTGGTTATCTCGCCATCAAAACGCTGAAGCGTGCCATTGAAAACACCGAAGCGCAGCGCGTGAAGGTGAAAGCCAAGGCAGAGGACGTGGCCGCCAAAATGCCGCGCCTGAAGCTTGATCCCATCACTGGCGTCTACACGCCGGAAGCGTGAGCAAAGACGTTGAGGCGCGCTTAGCCGAAGTCTACCAGGCCGCCTCACCCACTGAACTTTCCAAAACCTATGATGACTGGGCGAGCAGTTACGACGCTGACATGCTGGCCATGGGTTATGCCCACCCCGCCGTCATCTGCGGCCTCACCTCGCGCTATGTGACAGACCTTTCTGCCCCCATTCTTGATGCCGGCGTCGGCACGGGCAATATCGGCAATCTTCTTTCCATTCTGGGTTTCAGCAATCTTCATGGGATCGACATGTCAGAAGGCATGTTGGCCAAAGCAAAAGCCCGCGGCGTCTATCGCGGCCTGCATCATGGCGTCTTGGGCGAGGCACTGGATTTCCCCTCAGCCCATTTCGCCGCAATCGTTTCCACCGGAACCTTCACCACAGGCCATGCCCCCGCCTCCGGCTTTGACGAACTGGTGCGCATCCTGAAACCCGGGGGCATCTTGATTTTCACGGTGGGTGAACCTGTCTGGAAACCGGCAGGCTTCGCCGACAAGCTGGAAAACCTCTGCAAGTCAGGCGCGCTCAAACCCATTTGGCAAAGCGCCACCTACCATCCCATGCCGCATTCGAAGACCGAAAGTGGCTTCCAGGCACGGGTCTACGTCTACGAGCGGGTTTGATCTTGTCCGCTCCTCTTGTCGGGGAGGATCAAAGGGAGGTTGACCTCCATTCATCGCCCCTCTAATTCCCGCCCCATGAGCCTGCAACCCACCAGAGCCTTCCAAGACCTGATCCTCACGCTGCACAACTATTGGGCGGCACAGGGCTGCGTCATTCTCCAACCTTACGACATGGAAGTGGGCGCGGGCACGTTTCACCCGGCCACCACGTTGCGCTCGATCGGCCCCAAGCCCTGGGCCGCCGCCTATGTGCAGCCTTCGCGCCGCCCCAAGGATGGCCGCTATGGCGAGAACCCCAACCGCTTGCAGCACTATTACCAATATCAAGTGATCATGAAGCCTTCGCCGCCCAATTTGCAGGAGCTTTATCTGGGATCACTCGCAGCCATCGGCCTCGACCCGCAACTTCATGACATACGTTTTGTTGAGGACGATTGGGAAAGCCCCACACTGGGGGCCTGGGGCCTCGGCTGGGAAGTCTGGTGCGATGGCATGGAAGTGTCTCAGTTCACTTACTTTCAGCAGGTTGGCGGGCTGGATTGCAATCCTGTGTCGGGCGAACTCACCTATGGCCTCGAACGCCTCGCCATGTATGTGCAGAATGTCGACAATGTTTATGACCTGAACTTCAACGGCCTCGAAGGCCCACGCAAGATTTCCTACGGCGATGTGTTCTTGCAGGCCGAACAGGAATACAGCCGCTTCAACTTTGAACACGCCAACACCGAAATCCTCTTGCAGCATTTCAAGGATGCCGAGCAGGAATGCGCTGCCTTGTTGAAAGCTGGCGAGAAAGAACACAAGCACGAGCTCGCCCTGCCCGCCTATGACCAGTGCATCAAAGCATCTCACGCCTTCAACCTTCTCGATGCGCGCGGCGTGATCTCCGTCACCGAGCGCCAAGCCTATATCCTGCGGGTGCGTGATCTCGCCAAGGCCTGCTGTCTGGCCTGGACAAAAACTGCAGGCGGTGCAGTTACAGTTTGACAAGCGCAGCTTTTCTCATTTAATGTAACTTTCTAAATTACATTAATTTGAGGAATGAACCATGGACAAAGGTCACATTGCAGGCAGACAACCCATCCCGGTGAATCTCGAAGCAGGCAAGGAATATTGGTGGTGCGCCTGCGGCCAATCCAAGAATCAGCCCTTCTGCGATGGCAGCCACAAGAAGGAAGGCAAGTTCAGCCCTGTTGTCTGGAAGGCCGAAGAGTCGGGCGAGAAGTGGTTCTGCGCCTGCAAGCAAACCGCTGGCCAACCCTTCTGCGACGGCAGCCACAAGAAACTGGCCTAGCCGTCGGTATCGTCACAAGTTTCAAACCCGCCCGCAGCCAGCTGGCGGATTTTTCATTTCGGGATGACAAGCCCGCATGGCGCTGGTAATCGGCACCCATGTCTGAACTCTTGATCGAACTTTTCTCCGAAGAAATCCCCGCCCGCATGCAAGTAAAGGCGGCGGAGGATTTGCGTAGCCTCATCACCAACGCGCTGGTCGAAGCAGGCCTCACCTATGAAGGTGCACGCCAACACGCAACACCGCGCCGCCTCGTGCTCTCCGTCGAAGGCTTGGCCAACAAGGCGAAAGATGTGAGCGAAGAACGCAAAGGCCCGCGTGTCGACGCGCCCCAAGCCGCCATTGACGGCTTCCTGAAATCAACCGGCCTGTCGCTTGAGCAGCTCACCAAGCAGGATGACAAGAAGGGCCAGTTCTACATGGCCACCATCAAGAAGCCAGGCCGCGCCACCACAGATGTGGTCGCTGAAATTTTGCCCGACGCCATTCGCAATTTCCCATGGCCAAAATCCATGCGCTGGGGTGCTGGCACCTTGCGCTGGGTGCGCCCGCTGCAATCAATCATCTGTACGTTTGATGGCGAAGTGGTGCCTTTGGAAGTGGATAGCATCAGATCCGGCAACACCACGCGCGGCCACCGTTTCCTTTCATCCGGTGAAGTGAGCGTGAAGCGCTATGATGACTATGACATGGCCTTGGCCAAGCGCCACGTGATCGTCGACGAAAAGGCCCGCGTGGAAGCCATCCGCCATGACGCGAAGAACTTGGCATTGGCGCAAGGGCTGGAACTCATCGAAGATGAAGCGCTGCTGAAAGAAGTGGCGGGCCTCGTGGAATGGCCCGTGGTGTTGATGGGCGCGTTCGATGAAGCCTTCCTCAGCGTTCCGCCAGAAGTGATCATCACCACCATCAAGAACAACCAGAAATGCTTCTGCCTCAAGGGCAAGGATGGCAAGCTCGCCAACAAATATATTCTGGTGTCCAACCAGATCGCCTCGGACGGCGGCAATGAAATCATCCGTGGCAACAATAAAGTGATCGCCGCGCGCCTGAGCGATGCGAAGTTCTTCTGGGATCAGGACCGCAAGACCAAACTGGAAGACCTGTTGCCGAAACTGGACGCAATCACCTTCCACGCCAAGCTGGGGTCACAAGGCGAACGCGTGAAGCGCATCGAAGCGCTGGCCGGCGAAATCGCCAAGACCATCGGTGCCGATGTTGCCGAGGCGCAATTGGCGGCGAAACTCTGCAAGGCCGATCTGGTCACCGCCATGGTGGGCGAATTCCCTGAACTGCAGGGCCTCATGGGCCGCTACTACGCCCTGGACCAAGGCCTCGACGCCGAAGTGGCCGACGCCATCCGCGATCACTACAAGCCGCAGGGGCCGAGCGATTCCATTCCGGTTTCCAAAGTCGGCCAAGCCGTGGCACTTGCGGACAAGCTGGATACACTGGTGGGCTTCTGGGCGATTGATGAGAAACCGACAGGATCGAAAGACCCTTATGGTTTGCGCCGTGCGGCGCTAGGCACGGTGAGAATCATGCTTGAAAAAAGTCTTCGACTTCGTTTGACCGATACATTCCGAGGCGCTCGACTAGGCTTTCCTGAATCGTTTCTACGGGAGACCGGCGACAAGCAAATGCAAGCGAAAGGTGCCCAAACACTTCGCGACTCTGTGGTGAATGCTTTCGCCGTAACAGGTGGAGACCTAGCCATTTTCTTCGCCGACCGCCTCAAAGTCTATCTCAAAGACCAAGGCGCGCGGCATGATCTGATCGACGCTGTGTTCTCACTCGGCGGGCAGGATGATCTGTTGATGGTCACGCGCCGCGTCGAGGCGCTGTCCAAATTCCTTGAGACCGAAGATGGCAAGAACCTGCTCGCAGGCGTCAAGCGCGCCTCCAACATTCTGCGCATCGAAGAGAAGAAAGACGGCAAGGCCTACCGCGGCGATGTGAACCCATCGCAATTGATCAAGGGTGAGGAAAAAACATTGCACTCCGCCATCTCACAAGCTTCGGCGCTCGCCCGCAAGGCGGTGGAGCATGAAGATTTCGAAGGTGCCATGAAGGCCATCGCCAAGCTGCGCGCGCCCGTCGATGAATTCTTCGAAGGTGTGACAGTGAACGACAAGGACGCCACCTTCCGCGAAAACCGCCTGCGCCTCTTGAACCGCATCCGCGAAGCGACATCAGAAGTGGCGGATTTCTCGAAGATCGAAGGCTAAGGGGCCAGCAAAGCCGCGGCAACCAAAGCTCTTGCAAGGCGGCAACTTTCTTCTACCATCATCGTTTCCAGCCTTAACCGGGGAGGTTTGATGCAGGCCCTTGCAGTCGATCTCGCGCTCATCTTGGCCGTTGATGTTTCAAGCAGCATCGATGCCGGAGACTATCGTCTGCAGATGGAAGGCATCGCCGGCGCGCTGCGCGACCATGAAGTCCAGGACGCGATTGCGGCGGGCAAGTTTGGGGCCATTGCCGTGTCTCTCATTCAATGGTCCAACAGAGTGGGCCAGGCCATTTCTGTGGATTGGTCAGTGATTGGAACCGCAACGCAGGCGGATGCGGTGGCTGCCACGATTGAAAAAACCACGCGCCATTGGGTGCCGGGCGGCACTGGCCTTGCCGCAGCGATTGACGTTTGTGCGCGCCATTTCCAAAGCCTGCCATTGCAGGCAACACATCACGTCATCGACATATCGGGAGATGGCGAAGACAACGAAGGCGGCGATGTGGGCCTTGCGCGCCAGCAGGCACTGGCTGCAAACATCATCATCAACGGCCTGCCGATCGTCTCGGGTTCACCGACAATTGAGGACTATTACGCACGCAGCGTCATTGGCGGACCGAATTGCTTTCTTGTTCCGGCAGAAAATATCATCGCGTTCCGCGAGGCGATGACAGAAAAGCTGCGCCGCGAGGTGGAAGCGATTGCGGCCTGATTTTTCGTTTGAACACATGGGCCGCGCCAAGGGCCACGCCGTCATCTGCGGCGTGGATGAAGCAGGCCGCGGCCCTTGGGCGGGGCCGGTGTGCGCCGCAGCGGTCATACTCGATCAACACAATATCCCTGCAGGCCTTAATGACTCCAAAAAGCTCACCGAAGCCAAACGCGAAGCTTTGTTCCCATTGATCATGGCTACAGCTGAAGTGGGCGTGAGCCTCGTCTCCGCCGCCGAGATTGACGCGATCAACATATTGCAGGCCACTTATCTCGCCATGAACCGCGCGGTGGCCGCATTGAAGGCAAAACCGACTCTAGCTTTGATCGACGGTAACCGCGCACCCAAACTTTTCTGTGCCACGCAAACCATCATCGGTGGTGACGCCAAATCGCTTTCCATCGCCGCCGCCTCGATCATCGCCAAGGTGACCCGCGACCGCCTGATGATCGAGATGGACAAAACCTTCCCGGCTTACGGTTTTGCCAAACACAAAGGCTACGGCACCGCCGCCCATGCGAGCGCCCTCGCACAACATGGTCCGTGCACAGAGCATCGCAAGAGCTTCAAGCCGATTGCGGCGCAGCTGCAGAATTAACCATAAATTTACCTTTCGATTCACTTCACGACACCGAGGACTCATAACACCCACCATGCGCTCCAGCTTTCGCCCGTGATCCTCACGGCTTTGGGTCGCATGTGTGTGGAGTTGCGTTATGGGTTTTGAAACGAAGGTCGATGTCCGGCCCTTGGTCGATCAGGTTTTGATTGGCGACTGTCTGGAACAACTGAAGAAAATACCTTCAAACTCCATTGATCTCGTCTTCGCAGACCCGCCCTACAACTTGCAGCTCGGCGGCGATTTGAAGCGCCCGGACGAAAGCAAGGTTGATGCCGTCGATGATGATTGGGACAAGTTTGAAAGCTTGGCCACCTATGACACGTTCACCAAGGCTTGGCTTTCGGAATGCCGCCGTGTCTTGAAGCCCAACGGCGCACTGTGGGTGATCGGTTCCTATCACAACATCTTCCGCGTCGGTTCAACGCTGCAAGACTTGGGCTTCTGGATCTTGAACGATGTGATCTGGCACAAGACCAATCCGATGCCGAATTTCCGGGGCCGCCGTTTCACCAACGCCCATGAAACCCTGATCTGGGCTTCGAAGTCGCAAGAGTCGAAATACTGCTTCCACTATGAAGCAATGAAAGTCTTCAACGAT
>JAYUEP010000242.1:0-2852 GCA_043739165.1 Hyphomicrobiales bacterium | reverse complement strand
CGGAATTTTTCGACGCGGGCGCGGGTCGAGAGGGCTTGGTGGGTGCAATCCAGCGGGATCAAGGTGATGGGTGCGCCGCATTGAAAGACCAGCCGTGCTGCTTGCGGATCAACATAGATATTGAATTCCGCTGTCGGCGTGATGTTGCCGCCTTCCGAATAACCGCCACCCATGGCAATGATGCGCTTGATGCGAGAAGCGATGCGCGGCTCTTTCACCAAGGCAAGGCCGATGTTGGTGAGCGGGCCCAGGGTGCAAAGCGTTACCGTGCCCGCCGGGCGGTTCATCAGGGTTTCGACAATAAAGTCCGGCGCATATTGCTTTTGCAGCGGCATCTTGGGTTCTGGCAGAACCGGGCCATCAAGACCCGTCTTGCCGTGCACATGTTCGGCAGTCACCAGCGGGCGCAGCATCGGGCGAATGGCGCCGGCAAAAACTTTGGTGTCGGACTTGCCCGCCAGCTCACAAATTTTGCGCGCGTTCACTTCGGTGAGGTGCAGCGGCACATTGCCTGCCACAGCGCAGATGCCGAGCAGTTCAACCTCAGGCGAGGCCAGCGCCAGTAAAATGGCCAGTGCGTCGTCCTGGCCGGGATCGGTATCGATGATGATGGAATGTTTATGCACGTTTTGTCTTCCTGCCTTTGGCAGGAAGTTTGCGCAGATGATGGGTCAACGCAAGTGAAATGCAATGGCGAAGTGTGGCTTCGGGCAACGGAGCGTTGACATTCAAGACAATGGCGCGCTGGCCCTCATATTTCAGCTGATCTGGATAAAGTTCCTTGAAGTGCTCGATGAGGCCGCTCTGGCAATGGAAATAGATGGCGACGGTTTCTATGTCATTGCGCCTGCTGTCGATGCGGACGGTGCTGCCGCTTTCCAAAGTGAGAAAACTGAATTGGCCCCAGCGCAGGGCCTGGGCAATTTCGCCGACGCCTTCCAAGCTCCGCGCGGTGGATAATATGAGCTTACGCAACTCACCCAGCCGCCGGCGCACCTTTGGCGAATAGGGCGCGATGGTTTCGGAGAAGAGGTCGTCTTGATCAGACATCAGCTGATTTTGAACTCCGGGAAATAGCGTTCCTGCATGTGCTGCAGATAATTCATCAAGACTGGTCGGGTACGAATATGGTCGGCGATCTCGCTCTTGAAATAGGAGCATTCCGCCGCCCAGAGCGAACCCAGGGCGGTGGCATCAACAGCGCTGGGCTTGTCACCCAACAGAAAGCGATTGCCTTTCAACATGGACTCGATGGCATCAAGATCTCCCTTGGCCAAGTCCAGCCGCTCGGCGGCGCTGTGACGGCCAAGACCTTGCAGGTCATGGGTTTTGGCAACCTTCTTGCGGATCATGCGGGCAATCAGTGGGCGGATCGGGGCGGGCACTCCCTCAAAGAACTGATAGGGGCCTTTCCAGAAGTTTTCGTCCCGCAGCCAGCGGATGTTCATTGAGATAAAATAGAAATGTTCTTCCAGCATGCGGGCCACGGTCCAGCCTTTGGCCAGTTGATCCGGTTTGTAGCCGCCGGAAAAGTCCACGCCATGGGCAATTTCCAGATGGCGCATCAGAAAGTGGCTGTCAGCGATCACCTCGTTGCCGTCCACCAAATAAGGTGCTTTCTTTTTTGGGGCCTGTTTGAAACTCATTTGCCTGGTTTCAAAGGCGAGGCCCGACATTTGCATCAAGGTCAGGGCCTTGATGCAGAAGGGGCTGCCATCGGGCAGGCCAAATTTGGGTCCGTAAACATAAAGCTGCAACATAGTTTTCTCCGGCGATGGCTTTGCTATACTGACACGCTGCTGACAACATGGTGTCAGCAGTGTTGCAGTAGACTTTGGAAATGAGAAGAGCAGATCGTCTTTTACGTGTCATCCAGCTTTTGCGTCGCCATCGCAGGCCGGTGACGGGTGCCCGCATGGCTGAAGAGTTGGAAGTTTCGCTGCGGACTTTATACCGCGACATTGCCGACTTGATGACTGACGGTGTTCCCATTCGTGGTGAAGCAGGCGTAGGTTATGTTTTGGGCGAGGGTTATGACCTTCCACCGCTGATGTTCAAATCGGACGAGTTGGAAGCGATCATGCTGGGCCTCTCATGGGTGGCGCGGCGCGGCGATCTTGCCTTGCAGCGGGCTGCGCAGGATGTGGTTGCCAAGGTTGGCACGGTGTTGCCGGAGGCGATGCGCCCCTTTTTCTATGATGCGCCATTGATTACGCCACCAAGTTACAACATTGTACCAGAGCGCATCGATGTGGGACTGGTGCGGGCGGCCATTCGCGGCCAACACAAGTTGAGCATTGACTATGCCGATGAAACTGGAAGCTCCACGCAACGCGTCATCTGGCCGATTGCGATTTCCTATTTTGATGTGCAGCGTCTTATTGTGGCCTGGTGTGAAATGCGCCAGGGTTTCCGGCATTTCCGCACTGACCGCATTTCCGGGATGCAGCGTCTGGAGCAGAAATATAGGGAGCCTCGCCTTAAGTTGCTGGCGCGGTGGAAGGCCGAGCGGGAAGCCGATAACCACCGCGCCAAACTTTAGCCTGGTCGATATTCCAAGATGTCGCCGGGCTGGCAGTCCAGCGCCTTGCAGATGGCGTCGAGCGTTTCAAAACGCATGCCGCGCACTTTGCCGGATTTCAGCAGCGAAATATTTTACTCAGTGATGCCCACAAGTTGGGCCAAAGTTTTTGACCGCATCTTGCGTTTGGCCAGCATGACATCAACTTTGACGAAGCAAGAGTTGGCGGACCTTGAGATATGCAAATGAAAGTTCATGACCGTGAGCCCGGGCCCGTTGTGCAAAGATACGAAGGGTGAGATAGTCTTGCAGGTCATCACAGAGGCAAGCG
>JAYUEP010000241.1:0-8582 GCA_043739165.1 Hyphomicrobiales bacterium | reverse complement strand
GATAGATTTCAGCGCCACCGATCCGCGCCGATTTGGCATAGGCGTGGGTTGTGCCTTCGGGATCGAGATTGCCATCTGCGGCATCCAACATCGCGCCGATGAAATATTTTTCTTCCAACAAGGGATTGAGCTTCTTGGCTTCCTTCATGCTGAGCATTTGGGTTTCAAGGCCAAGATAACGCGCCCGGGCATGGGCCATTTTCAGCCATTCCAAACGCGCTGGCGTTTCGGCCAGGATCAATCCGCCGGAACGATGCAACCCGCATGATTGGCCAGAAATTTTCTCGAGTTCATCATAGAGCCCAATCGTATAGCCTTGCAGCTTGGCCACATTCGGATCGCCATTCAGCGTGTGGAAACCGCCCGCGGCATGCCAGGTGGAGCCTGAGGTGAGAATATCACGCTCTACCAACACCACGTCTTTCCAGCCGGCCTTGGTCAGGTGGTACAGCACCGAACAACCCACCACACCGCCACCAATCACCACCACCCGCGCCGAAGTCTTCATGTCTCACACCTCTTTTGGGGCAAGACTAACCACCTTCATGGCGCGCTGCAATCGCCAGGGGCGATGAATTGAACTCAACACTGGCCCAAACTTTTGCGCTCGGGCCAGTGGAGGCGGGTTCGATTAGTGTTTGTCGCCTGCACCGTCTTTACCGTCAGCGCCTTCCTTGCCCTCTTTTCCTTCTTTTCCTTCGCCCTTGCCTTCATCGGCACTGTCGTCATCCACAATGACGCCTTTGATCGCATATTTGTGCTTGGCCTTGGCCAAAACGATGCCATGCGGGCCTTCGTTGTCGACACTGACGCCTTTGACTGCAAAGGCCTGAGCCCCGCTCATTGAAGTCAACGCCAGTGCAAATGTCGCAGCGCTGGCAATAAGAAGTGCTTTCTTCATGTCATTCTCCTTGGTTTGTGACTTGGCCAATAGGAAGCGCAAAAAAAGCAAAAAGGAGTCTGCGAAATTACGATCTGTTAAGACAAGGCGCAGTTCGCCATACAAATTCCCAAGCCAGCCCAAAAACAAACCCCGCTGTTTCCAGCGGGGTTTGAAATTCTCTCGTCCAAGCAAAAAAGCTTAGATCGATTCTTTGACTTCCTTGGCGGCGCGGAAGGCCAGCTTCTTGGAAGCCTTGATCTTGATCTGCTCGCCGGTCAGCGGGTTGCGACCGAGACGGGCAGGGCGCTTCTTCACTTGGAAAATGCCGAGGCCAGTCACGCGCACTTTGGCACCCTTCTTGAGATGCTTCACAGTGGTGTCCACAAAATCGCTCAGAAGAGCAGCGGTGGCTTTCTTGGACATTTCATGCCGTTCGGCAAGATCAGCAGCAATCTTGGTCAACGCAATCGTCACAATCTTTTCGTCAGCCATGGTTCTCTCCTTATGTTGGCGAATCAAGATGTAACCAAATTACTCGCAAGTAGCACCCCTGAAAACCCTTATTTTTCACGGGTCTTTTGAATCGCAAGGCAAAAAAGCCAATAAATAAGCGGTTAATTTTTGGTTAACGCCGATAAAGCACGTTTAAACAATGTGTTATGAGAAATAGACCTTCCGAAAAACCGACTCAAACAAAGTCCACGTGGCTCTTCAGGAGGATGGGACCGAGGGAATGTTTATGGATCAGTGCATCAAGATTGGCGCGCCGTGCGGCATCATTCTGGCCGGACATGTTGTTGGCGTGAACGCGAATGGCCACCGCGGGCTGTTTTTGGTGATGCAGCCCAAACCCCGCCCGGGCCACACGCAAATACCAATCCCAATCCCAATAATAAGGCAGCGACTCATCAAACGTGCCGAGCGTTTGGTGAATGCTCTGCCGATAGCAAACAGCAGAGATCAAAATCGTATTGTCATGTTCGAGGGACTTTGCCGTCGCATTGCGATCGAAAACCTTGCGTGTGCCATCGGCAAATTGCATTTCCCCATTGGCAAAGTAAAAATCGGCACCCTTGCCGAAAGCCTCTGCCGATTTGGCAAGATGCTGTGGGTCAATCCAGAAGTCATCATCATCCAGAAACGCAATGTATTTACCCGCAGCTTGGGCAACGCCCATGTTGCGCGCCGGAACAGCTGTGCGTTTACCATTGTCCAACACCAGCACGCGCCGATCTTCAAACCTGCGCGTCAATGCGTCGCCATCATTGACCACCAACAATTCCAGTGACACATCGGTTTGAGTCAGAACACTCTGCACCGCTTCAGCGAGATAGGCTTCGCGGTTGCGCGTCGGGATGATGACACTGAAGTGCGGCGTCACGAGTGGCGCAGCCAGTCGAGATTGGGATAGGGCAGATCTTCCTTGGCATGGAAGAAATAGCTGCGGAAAATCTGGCCATAACCCATTTTGACATAACCGCCATTCTTGATCATCAGCCGTTGCTTTTCCGATGCATAATATTGCGGCAAACGATACCAGGCAATTTGTGGCCGCTCATGATGCGCAATATGCAGGTTATTGTTGAGAAACAGCAGCGCCCAGAAGGGCGAAGCTTCAACTAGGATCGTGCGATGTCCAACTTCAGGCGCTGCTTGATGTTCGCAATAGGAACGCACCAGCGCCAGCGAGATGGCGGGATAAGAGATCAACAAAACATACTGCCAAACCGGCATTCCACACCAGCGGACAAACGAAATCACCAAGACGGTAGAAATTGCAAAACCCATCCAGCAGTTCATGCCTTCGCGTCGCCCGCGCGCCATGGCCGCAAATTCGCTTCCCCAAAATTGGATCATGCTGACGGCAGGCCCGATCAACATTCGCCCAAACAAGGTGTTGTTGAACTGGTGGAGTGCCTTTCGCCATCCCGGCATTTGCGCCCAAATGTCAGGAAGCAGGTAATAGGATTCGGGATCGCGCACCGGGCAGGTAAGGTTCATGTCATTGTGATGCGCGAGGTGCAGATCGCGGTATCGCCCATAGGGCAGCCAAAGCTGGGGCGAGATGAAAATCAGCATCTCATTCACCATGCGTGACCGCGTCGGGTGCCCGTGCAATGCTTCATGTTGCAATGAAGAATGTAGGCACCCTGCATAAGCCCCGACGGGCAGGATCAGCCACCAGTGCAGCAAGGTATGAAAATAGACGAGAAGGCCCAAGATCAAATAGACCAGAACGATCAGGAACAAGGTGGGCCATTCAACACGTTCAAAGAATTTGCCGTAAGTATTTTGCATAACATCTCCGGCCCCAAATCTATAAGCTGGAGGCCTGCTTCGACAAGAGTCCACCCCAAAATGATTCTACCGCCGCTCCTTGTCTCACTGCCGATGTATGACTGGCCGGAAGTCCGCGCCGCAACCGATGCCTTTTGGGCGGGCCTCGCGCGCCATCTCGGTGTCATGGGCAGGCTCGATCGCGGTGGCGCCCTTCATGCCCTGTGGCACCAGCCACAACTCTTTTTCAGCCAAACCTGTGGCTATCCTTTAACCCATGAATTCAAGGGCATGCTTAACTATCTTGCCACGCCACATTATGCTGCCGACGGGTGCGAGGAGGCCAGTTATTGCAGCATCATTTTCGCGCGTGAAAAGCAGCCCGTGGAGAAATTTCAAACCGCAAAACCCGCGCTCAACGATCAGGATTCCATGTCTGGAATGCTGGCGCTGAAAATGGTCATGTCGCCCTGGCTCAGGAACGGTGAATTTTTTATACCACCACTGGTCACAGGTTCTCACCTTGAATCCATGGCCGCCGTACAACAGGGCCGCGCCGATATCTGTGCCATCGATTGCGTCTGCGTCGCACTGGCGCAAAAATATCGGCCAAAAGCTTTAAAGGGCTTGGTCGAAATTGCGCGCTCGCCGGCGGTGCCGGGCCTGCCCTATGTCACACGGTCCGGCGCCGTTCCAATCATGCGCCAACATTTGCAGGCGGCATTTGCGGATCCCGAATTAGCCGATGCGCGCGCGGCACTTTTGTTGAAGGGCATTTCGGTTTTAAGCGATGAGGCCTATGACATCATCCCCGCGCTCGAAGCAAAACTATAGCTTCTTCGGCACAGTTTCATTGGCACCAATGCGTGCTGCATCAAACTCCTCGCGCATTTCGCAGTGGCGCGAGAGGGAATGCAGCTTGGGATATTTGTCGGCAGGGAAAAACTCCGGCAGGCGCAGCTTCAAATGACTAAGCATACAGCCAATGGTGATATCGGCCTGCGTCATCTTGTTATCGAAAAACCAAGGCGTTCCGCACTCATGTTCCAGCTTTTCAAGGGCAACCTTGATCTGCGACGAAAGCCGCGCATCAAGATTGGCGCTCACATGCTTGGTTTCATGGAAATGCCGCTCAAAATAAAGTGCAACCACCTTGTCGGAAATGCCCGTCGAAATCGCGCAAGCCTGCATCACACGCCTGCGATCAGAACCATTGGGCGGTGTCATCGCGCGCGCATTGCCGGCGACGTGATCGAGATGATCGAGAATGGCATTTGAATCAATCAGCGTCTCACCATCTTCCAGAATGAGGATGGGCACGCGCAGCAAGGGGTTCAATTGCTGCACTTCCTTCTTGTCGCCAAACACCGACAAGGGCTTGCGCGTGAAGGGCATGTGATAGTGATGCAGCGTCACCGCCACACGCCGCACAAAGGGCGAGTCATATTGGCCAACAAGGATCATGATCCATTGTTGCGCCGATTAGCTGAGCCTCGCAAGCGCCTTTTCGCGGTCGATGAGGGGCAATAGTGCCGCAAGCTCAGGCCCGTGATCGAGCCCCGTCAAAGCGCGGCGCAGTGGCATGAACAGGTCTTTGCCTTTGCGGCCTGTGGCGGTCTTCACAGCCTCCGTCCAAACCTTCCAAGTTGTGCCATCCCAAGGTGCTGGCGGCAATACGGTGCGCGCCGAGGCAATAAAGTCTTTGTCTTCCGCGGCCACCACGCCCGTGATGTCAGCACTCACCACGTCATGCCATGGTTTGGCATCATCAAGCTTCGCGATATTGCCGCGCACAGCCAGCCAAAAAGCTTCCGTGCCATAAGGCAAGCGGTCTTTCACTGCATCCCACGGCAACCGATGCAGCAATTTGGCATTCAAGGCGCGCAGTTCCAATTCATCAAACCGGGCCGGCGCGCGCGACAATTTGCCGAGATCAAAGTTATCCACAAGCTCAGAATAATCTGCGCACGGATGAATGTTGTCCGACGTACCCAGCAGCGCGGCGTGGCTCACCACCGCCATGGCCTCCAAGCCTTCGTCACGGAAAGATTGGATGGAGAGCGACCCCAACCGCTTGGACAGACCTTTGCCGTCCGCGCCGTTCAGCAAACTGTAATGCGCATATTCCGGCAGCGTGCCGGAAATGGCTTTTGAAATCTCAATCTGCGCAGCGGTGTTCACCACATGGTCTTCGCCACGGATGACGTGCGTGATACCAAAATCAATATCGTCGATCACCGAAGGCAGTGTGTAGAGATATGTCCCATCTTCACGCACTAGCACGGGATCTGACAAGGTTGCGGTATCAATATGCACGGGCCCGCGAATGAGATCATTCCACTCCACAGGCTTCTGCGCCAGCTTGAAGCGCCAGTGTGGCTTGCGGCCTTGGGTCTCGAAGGCGGCCTTCTCATCAGAAGTCAAATTTAAAGAAGCCCGATCATAGACCGGAGGCATCCCACGCGCCTGCTGGCGCTTGCGGCGGCGGTCAAGCTCGTCAGCGGTTTCATAACAGGGATAAAGAAAACCCCGCGCCTTCAAATCGGCTGCCACCTCATCATAACGGCTAAAGCGCTTGCTCTGCCACTCCACGCGGTGTGGCTTGATGCCCAGCCAGTCCACATCCCTGGCAATGCCATCGGCAAACTCTTGCGTGGAGCGCGCCACATCTGTGTCATCATAGCGCAAGATGAATTGCCCACCCGTTTTCAAGGCGAAAAGCCAATTGAGCAATGCGGCGCGTGCATTGCCGATATGAATGCGGCCGGTGGGCGAGGGGGCGAAGCGGACAATCGTGGACATGGCCCGCTGCTAGCCGTTACAACGGGCAAAATCAATATTGGGAAGCAACCAGCATGAATCAGCGTCAAATCGGCAAAGGCGGCCCCATGGTGGGCGAAGTGGGTTTTGGCGCCATGAGCTTTGCCGGCTTCTTCGGCTCCACCGATGCCGTCACCAGCCACCGCACCTTGGACAAGGCGCTGGAGCAGGGCATCACCCATATCGACACTGCGTTGATCTATGGTCCCTTTGTGTCTGAAACTTTCATCGGCGAGTATCTGCGCCAGAACCCGTCAGCCAAACACAGGTTTTCCCTCGCCACCAAGGGTGGCATTCACCCGAGCCCGCGCAAAGTGGACAATTCGCCAAGGTTCTTGCGTGAATGTCTGGAAGACTCACTGCAACGCCTCGGCGTGGATTGCGTGGATTTGTATTACGTCCACCGCCGCGACCACGATATTCCGATTGAGGATGTCACAGGAACACTGGCAAAATTCAGACAAGAAGGAAAAATCAAAGGCCTTGGCTTCTCCGAAATCTCGCCTGCTTCATTGCAGCGCGCTGCCAGCGTGCATCACATCAGTGCCGTGCAGAATGAATATTCATTGTGGACGAGGCTGCCGGAGCTGGGCCTGCTGCAAGCCTGCAAGAAACTGGGCACCGCTTTCGTTGCCTTCTCGCCCTTGGCGCGCGGCGTGTTGAGCGAGGCCAGCGTCAACCCGCAGGCTTTGCCTGATTCCGATTTCCGCAAGAAAATCCCCCGCCTCATGCCGCCCAACTTTGCCTTCAACATGCAAAGGGTGGAAAAGCTTCAAGCCATCGCCAAGGCCCACGGCTGGTCCACCGAAGCGCTGGCCATCGCCTGGGTGTTGGCGCAGGGCGACCACATCATCCCCATCCCCGGCACACGCTCGCCCGACCATCTGGAAAAGAACGCCGCCGCAGCGCAGATCAAGTTAAGCGCACAAGACTTGACAGAAATCGAAAATATCATGCCCATCGGCTCAGCCCACGGAAACCGCTATTCACTGGAGCAACAGGGGGCGTCGGAGCATTATTGTTGAGACTCACTTTCGCCCGTCATTTCATCCTCTCCCAATCAATCTGCTCCCAATCACGAGACGCATGGATAAAAGCCAGAATAATGATCCCATCATTTTCTTCTGTTCTGTTGAAAATCACGAAATAGGATGTTTTCGGCACATAGAGCTTCATGTGCCCCTTGGGCGCAGGCAGGCCCAAGCTGAAAGCTTCCAAATTGCGAACGGTGTTTAAGATACGATCACGCACCAATTGCGCGTTAGTTGGATTATCTTTGGCAATAAAAGCCAGTGCGGCTTCAAAATCAGTCAGGGCCCGTTCTGTCCAACTGACCGATCTCATTTATGGGCTTTGGCCTTGTCAATCACGGCTTGGCTGCGCCGCTCAACTTCCGACAGGCTCACCACGCGGCCAGCTTTCAAATCTGCCTCGCCTTCTTCAATTTTAGCCATCACGAAGCCGTAGTTGTCGATCATTTTGCCGACCGCGCTGCTAATGATGTGATTGCGCGTGCGGTCCGTGGCCTTGGCCATTTTGTCAAGAAATGCGCGCTGCGATTTCGGAATGCGAACGGAAAAAGTATCACTCATGATGGGCCACCAGTTCAATGAAAACACAAAATAACACAAAATTGGCGCAGCGGCAAATGCCTATTGATCCCGCCACCCATTCGTAATCGGATATCTCCGATCGCGCCCGAAATTCCGCCGGGTGATCTTAACCCCCGGCGCGCTCTGCCGCCGCTTGTATTCCGCCACATAGAGCAAATGCTGAATGCGCTTCACCAAGGCCACATCGTGCCCACGCGCAACAATCACGGCCACAGGTTCCTCGCGCTCCACCAGACCTTCAAGGATATCATCCAGCACTTCATAAGGTGGCAGCGAGTCTTGGTCCTTCTGGTTCTCGCGCAATTCCGCCGTGGGCGCCTTGGTGATGATGCGTGTCGGGATCACAAAGCCGCGGGCGCTGCGCCATTCGGCCAGGCGGTAAACCTCTACCTTGTAAATGTCCTTGATCGGGTTGAAGCCGCCATTCATGTCGCCGTAAAGCGTGCAATAGCCCACGCTCATCTCGCTTTTGTTTCCGGTGGTCAGCACCATCGCGCCAAATTTGTTGGAAATGGCCATCAGGATTACACCGCGTGAACGTGATTGGATATTCTCTTCCGCCGTGTCGCTGTTGCGCCCGGCAAACATTGGCTTCAGCGCGGACAAGAAACCTTCCACAGGTTCCTTGATCGCCACCACATCATAACGTACGCCCAAAAGCTTGGCGCATTCCTCGGCATCCACCAAACTGTCTCTGCTGGTATAGGCATAGGGCAACATCACGCAGTGCACGCGTTCCTTGCCCAGCGCGTCAACAGCCATCGCCGCCACAACGGCGCTGTCGATGCCGCCCGAAAGCCCCAACACCACGCCCGGAAAGCGGTTCTTGTTCACATAATCGCGCAGGCCCAGCACACAGGCTTTCCAAGCTTCCTCCTCGTTCTCCGGCAGTTTCGCCACATCGCCCTTGGCGCAAATCCACCCTGAAGTCCCGCGAGTCCACACGGTGATGGCCACAGTCTCTTCAAACATCGGCATTTGCAGCGCCA
>JAYUEP010000240.1:0-8602 GCA_043739165.1 Hyphomicrobiales bacterium | reverse complement strand
CCTTGGGCGCCGACATCCGCTGGGCATCCTGCAACATTTATTCGACGCAGGACCACGCCGCCGCCGCCATTGCTGCTGCGGGCATCCCGGTCTTCGCCTTCAAGGGGGAGAACCTGAAAGAATACTGGGCCTTCACTGCCAAGATATTTGAATGGTCCAACGATCAGCTCACCAACATGATCTTGGATGACGGTGGCGATGCCACACTTTATATCTTGCTGGGCTCGAAAGCCGAGAAAGACCCTGCCCTCATCGCCCATCCCAAGAGTGAAGAAGAAGAGTGCCTGTTCGCTGAAATCAAAAAGCGCATCAAGAACCAGCCAGGCTGGTTCGACAAGGTGAAGGCTTCGATCATTGGCGTGTCGGAAGAAACCACCACCGGCGTTCACCGCCTCTATGAAATGCAGAAGAAAGGCGATCTACCTTTCCCCGCCATCAACGTGAATGACTCGGTCACCAAATCGAAGTTCGACAACAAATATGGTTGCCGTGAATCACTGGTGGATGCGATCCGCCGTGGTACCGACGTCATGATGGCCGGCAAGGTTGCCGTGGTTCTGGGCTATGGCGACGTCGGCAAGGGCTCAGCCCTTTCACTGCGCGGCGCCGGCGCCCGTGTGGTGGTGACCGAAGTTGATCCCATCTGTGCGCTGCAGGCCGCGATGGATGGCTATGCCGTGCAGACGCTTTCAGACGTGGTGGAAACCGCTGACGTGTTTGTGACAGCCACAGGCAACAAGGATGTCATCACCATTGACGACATGAAACGCATGAAAGACATGGCCATCGTTTGTAACATCGGTCACTTCGACAATGAGATTCAGGTGGCTGAGCTCAAGAACTTCAAATGGACCAACATCAAGCCACAGGTTGATCTGGTGAATTTCCCGAAGGGTAACCGCATCATTCTCTTGTCAGAAGGTCGTCTCGTGAACCTGGGCAACGCCACGGGCCATCCCAGCTTTGTGATGTCCGCCTCCTTCACCAACCAAACGCTGGCGCAGATCGAACTCTTCACCAATGCCAAGACGGGTAAATACAAGAATGAAGTTTATGTGCTGCCCAAGCACCTCGACGAAAAGGTTGCCAGCCTGCATCTGGAAAAGCTCGGCGTGAAATTGACCAAGCTCAGCAATGAACAGGCAGCTTACATCGGCGTTGAACAAAAGGGTCCGTTCAAGCCCGACTATTACCGCTACTAGAGCGTTTTGACTTTTCCATTAAAAGTCAAAATCGCCTTAAGTTGAGGTTGATCTAACAAATTCCTTCCCCTGCGCGGGATTGCGCAAGGGAAGGGCCCAACCCGGGCAAATTCTGGTGTGTGATCAAAGGCGTCCGCGCGCCTTGGCAAATTTTGAAACAAGGTCTTTTGCGGCCAAGTCGTAAGCCCCGCCATCCGCCCAACTGGTGCGTGGATCAAGAAGACGCGACTCGATTCCATCCAGCGAGACAGGAACTCCAAATCCAAAGTTGGTATCGACTCGCTTCTCTGCCCGCTCAATGCTTCCGTCAAGAATGGATTTGAGAATGCGACGCGTATCCGCAAGCCTCATGCGCCTGCCAACACCGTAAGCCCCACCGGTCCATCCGGTATTGAGGAGGTAGCAACGCGTGCCATGCGTGGCGATTTTTTCGCGCAGCAACTTGGCATATGCCTTCGGCGCACGCGGCAGGAAAGGTGCACCAAAACAGGCCGAGAACGTGGCCTCTGGCTCTTTGACGCCGCGCTCAGTTCCGGCCAGCTTTGCGGTATAGCCCAGAAGGAACTGATCTACCGCTTCATCCGGCGAAAGCAGCGCCACAGGGGGCAAAACGCCAAAGGCATCCGCCGTCAACATCACCAACACCTTGGGATGCGCCGCCAAAACTTCAGGCACAGCATTAGCAATATGCGAAAGGCCGTAAGCTGCCCGCGTGTTCTCGGTCTTGCTGTCATCAGCAAAATCCACTTCGCCAGTTGCCGAATCCAAGACGACATTTTCCAACACAGTGCCGAAATCCAGCGCGGCCTTGTGGATGGCGGGCTCTTGCGCGGCATCAAGATTGATCACCTTGGCATAGCAGCCGTTCTCGAAATTGAAGACGCCATGATCGCCCCAACCATGTTCATCGTCACCGATCAGGGCGCGGTCCGGGTCTGCTGAAAGCGTCGTCTTGCCTGTGCCCGATAGGCCGAAGAACAAGGCCGTATCGCCGTCCTTGCCAATATTCGCTGAGCAATGCATCGGCATGATGCCGAGTGCTGGCAGGTGATAGTTGAGAACGGTGAACACTGCCTTTTTCATTTCCCCGGCATAGGACGTGCCACCAATGAGAACGATGCCCGCCGTCATGTCGATCGCGATGACGGTTTGGGAGGCCGTGCCATGTTTGGCAGGATCAGCCTTGAAGCTCGGCAAGCAGAGGATGGTAAGTTCTGGCGTGAAAGCCTCAGCCCTCTCTTGTGAGGACTTCAGCAAATGGCGCAGGAATAGTGCGGCCCAGGCACTCTCGGCAATCAACCGCACGGGCAAATGTTGGTCCGAGCCGGGGCTGGCCTCCAAATCCTGAACGAAAACATCCTTCATCCGTGCATGGGAAAGCATGTCGGATTTCAAGGCATCGAAATGGGCGGGGGACAAGAGCTTGTTATTGTCCCACCACACGGTGCCCGCCGTGCTCTCATCCAACACGATGAATTTGTCCTTGGGGCTGCGGCCCGTATGGGCGCCGGTTTCCACCACCAACGCACCCGTGGCCGAAAGCTGGGCCTCGCCACGCGCCACAGATTTTTGTACCAACCGCCAATTGGCCTCGTTCCAGGAAACCTGACCCAACCAACGTAGGCCAAAGGAAGCCAATTCCGAACGGATCAGTGAATCGCGGCCTTCATCTTGAAGTTGAGGCAAAGCTGCATGCATGTTCATGGTTTCCTCCCTATTGAGGCTACAGAGCACGAAACCATGATTGATGTAAAGAGTGTTTCACATCATAAAATAATGTGTACGACAATCATTATATGATGTTTACACATCATTGGATTCCATAGAACTTCGCAGCGGTTTCCCCGAACACGGCTACCCGCTGCGCCGCCGGAACCAAGGCCTCGGCGGCCTCAAACCATTTGTCGTAGTCGCCATTGAGATCAAGCACCGGCCAATCCGATCCCCACATCACGCGCTCGGGGCCAAAGCAATCCAGAACATGAGATGAATAGGGCTGGAGTGTTTCAGCGGACCAACCCGGCTTGGCTTCGCTGGCCAAGCCCGAAAGTTTGCAAAACACCTTCGTCTCTCTGGCAATCCCAGCCATGCCCTTGGCCCAGTCGTCAAACGCCCCATCGCGGATGCGTGGTTTCATGCAGTGATCAATCACGGTTCGCATCCTGGGATAGCGATCAAACAGGCGGCGAAACGGGTCAACATGGATGGGAAAGCCTAAAACATCAAAGGTGAGATCAAGATCAATAATCGCATCAAATGCCCATTGCACATCCTTGCGGTGCATCCATTCGGGGTCCGGCAAGTCTTGAATCATCGGCCGCACCCCAGCGAATTTTGAATGCCTTCTAAAGCGCAGCAACTGCCGCAAGTCTTCGCGGTCTTCAAAATCCACCCAGCCCACCACCTTGGCCACGCTCTCTGTCGCATCGGCTATGCCCAAGAGATATTCGGTTTCATTCACGCTGGGTGCTGCTTGCACCAAAACAGTCTTCGAAATCCCATGCCTTGCCAGGTGCGGTACCATGTCCTTGGGTCCAACAGGCCGCGCAATGGGTGCTACCGCCTCGCCCACCATCCAGAAATAATCACCGCGTGCCGGGTTCCAATAATGTTGATGGGCATCAATGATCATGTCAGACCTTGACTCTTTCATCCATCAAACCCGCCGCTTTCAAATCCCGCCACAGCGCCTTTGGGATGCGCTTGGAAACAGTCCTGATATTGAAAGCCACCTGTTGCGCCGAAGTCGCACCGGGAATGACCGAAACAACGCTGGGGTGACGCAACGGGAACTGCAGCGCCGCTTCCGCCAGCTTCACCTTGTGCCTCTTGCAAATCGCCTCAATCGCGGCGACGCGTTGCAGAATATCCTTCGGGGCAGGTTCATAGTTGTACATCGCACCTCTTACGGCGCCTGATGCTAAAATGCCGGAATTGTAAACCCCGCCCAGCACAATGCCGATGCCGCGCTTCTCACAGAGCGGAAGGAAAGAGTTCAGAGCCTCCTGCTCCAGCAACGTATAACGCCCTGCCAGCAAGAAGAGATCAAAGTCCCCCGCCATGGCTAAAGTCTCACACACCTGCCACTCGTTAACGCCCGCACCAAAGGCCTTGATCACTTTTTGGTCACGCAGTTTGACCAGAGCCTTGTAACCGCCGGCCATCAATGTGCTGACATGCACGTCTCGAACGGCCTTGGAACCATGGGTGAACACATCCACATCATGCACAAAGAGAATGTCGATGGCGTCAAGGCCCAGCCGCTCCAGTGAGGCCTCAAAAGAGCGCATCACGCCATCATAACTGTAATCAAACACCTCTTGCCGCGACGGCACCTCAAAGAACTTCCCAATCGCAAATCGCTCTGCAGGCTTGCAGGGCTTGAGCAGGCGGCCCACCTTGGTTCCAATCACATAGTCAGAACGCTTTTTGCCGCGCAGGAAATGGTTGAGCCGTGTCTCCGAAAGCCCAAGCCCATATTGGGGGGCCGTATCAATATAACGGTGTCCCGCTTTCCACATGGCATCGAGAACATCAGTGGCCTGCGCCTCGCTCATCGCCCTATAGAGGTTGCCCAGTGGTGCCGAGCCGAAACCCAGCTGTGTGAAAGAAATCGACGCCCCCGATGGTGCTTTGAATATTTTGCGCTTCATGTGGTCCCTGCTATTGTCGCTTGATAACGGAGATTGAAACATGACTGTCGTTGTCCAGCAAGCCCCCTCGATGTTGCGCCTTCACGCCACCGACAATGTTGTGGTCTCCACCCGCATTGTGGAGAAGGGCGAGCAATGGGAGGGGGTCACCGCCACGGCCCGCATCATGCGCGGCCACAAGATGGCCTCGCGCGCCACTGCCAAGGGTGAGCCGATCCGCAAATTTGGCCAGATCATCGGCTTTGCCAAAACCGATATCGCGGCGGGCGATTGGGTGCACGAGCACAATGTTGAAATGGGCATGCTCAGCCACGACTATGCCTTTGCCCATGCCGCAACGAAGACGGTGATCTTGCCCGAAGCTCAGCGCGCCACCTTCCAGGGGTTCAAACGCAAGAATGGCAAGGTGGGCACCCGCAACTACATCGGCATCATGACATCGGTGAACTGCTCGGCGACGGTCGCCAGCTTCATTGGTCAGGAGATCAACCGTTCGGGCGTTCTCAAGGACTACCCCAACATCGATGGCGTTGTGTCCCTGACCCAGGACAATGGCTGCGTCATCGATTATCGAGGCGTGATCTTTGACATCTTCAAACGCACCGCTTGGGGCTATGCCACCAATCCGAACATGGGCGGCGTGATGATGGTGGGCCTTGGCTGCGAAGGCTTCCAGATTCCGCGCTTTAAGGAAGCCTATAAAGTGGTGGAGGGCGAAACCTTCCGGACCATGACCATTCAGGAAATGGGTGGCACCAGGAAGACTGTCGATGCTGGCGTCAAGGCACTTATCGAAATGCTGCCTGCCGTCAATGCCGCCAAGCGTGAAACCTGCCTCGCCTCCGATCTCATCTTGGCACTGCAATGCGGCGGCTCCGATGGCTATTCTGGCATTACCGCCAACCCGGCCTTGGGTGCAGCAGTGGATTTGCTGGTGGCGCAGGGCGGCACGGCCATCCTTTCTGAAACGCCAGAGATTTATGGTGCCGAACATCTTCTCACCCGCCGCGCCGCCACGCCAGAAGTGGGCCAGAAGCTCGTGGACATCATTCACTGGTGGGAAGACTATACCAGGCGCAACAACATGGAGATGAACAACAACCCCTCACCCGGCAACAAGCTGGGCGGCCTCACCACCATTCTGGAAAAGTCCCTGGGGGCCGCCGCCAAGGGCGGCACGACGACGATGAACGCCGTTTACAACTATGCCGAACCCGTGACTGCCAAGGGTTTCGTCTTTATGGATACGCCGGGCTATGACCCAGCCTCCGCCACGGGTCAAGTGGCGGGCGGGGCCAACCTGATGTGCTTCACCACAGGCCGTGGCTCGGCTTACGGAAACAAGCCTTGCCCCTCGATCAAGCTGGCCACCAACAGCGAGATCTACCGACGCATGATGGATGACATGGATATCAATTGCGGGGATGTCATTGAGGGCGTTTCGCTGCAGGACAAAGGCCAGCAGATTTTCGACTTGATCCTCAAAACCGCGTCGGGCCACAAGACCAAGTCGGAAGAGCTGGGCTATGGCGACAATGAATACGTGCCCTGGTATATCGGCGCGGTGATGTAACACCGATCGCGCCGCAAGCCCGCCATCATTCCACCCTCATTTGCCCATCTTGCCAATTCATGAAACAGCAAGACATGGCGGGTTAATCTGAGGCCGATGGGGCTCTTTTCAAACAAATCCAAAAAGCAGCGCAGGAAGGCCCGAAAGGTGGAACCGCGCCTGTTCTCTGACGACGGTGACGAGCCCCAACGCGGGGGGCAGCGCCGCCCCACTAGGAAGCGCCGTTCATGGCTTTGGCGTTTGTTTGGCTTCCTCCTCGTGGCAGGCTTCTGGTCAGCCATCGCCGGGGCGCTTGTCTTCACCTATATCTGGTTCTCGCTCGATCAACGCGGTCTGTTGCAAATCCCCAAGCGCGAACCGGGCGTCATGATCCTCGCCAACGATAGCAGCGTGCTGGCCGAAGAGGGGGCCTTCTTTGGCGATGCCGCCAAGATTAGCCAATTGCCCGATTATGTGCCCAATGCTGTGATAGCCATTGAAGATCACCGCTTCCGCCTTCATCATGGCATTGATCCCGTGGGCCTTGTCCGCGCCATGGCCCGCAATGTGATGGCTCGTCATTTGGTGCAGGGTGGTTCCACCCTCACCCAACAGCTCGCCAAGAACCTGTTCTTGACCCAAGAGAAAACCTTGACGCGCAAGGCCCAGGAAGCCGTGCTGGCCGTTTGGCTTGAGTCCAAATTCACCAAGGATGAAATTCTCCAGCTCTATTTGAACCGCGTCTATTTTGGTTCTGGCGCTTATGGCATCGATCAGGCCGCGCATACATTCTTCAACAAACCAGCCTCCGAGCTTTCCATCATCGAAGCGGCGCGGCTGGCCGCCAGTCTGAAAGCGCCGACGAATTACGACCCCGCCAACCACCCCGATGAAAGCACGGCCCGTGCCAAGCTGGTTTTGGCAGCGATGCAGGATCAAGGCTTCATCACGGCTGAAGATGTCAGCGACGCGATCAACCAGCCGTCCAGCGTGGTGACTGCCGATCATCTTCCGGCGCGTCAATATGCGGTGGACTGGATTGATGCCCAGCTGTCGCAGCTGGTCAAAAACTATGATCAATCCATTGTCATCGAAACCACCATTGATCCTGCCATCCAATCCAATGCCGAACAGGCGTTGCGCACGCGGTTGCAGCAGAACGGCAAGAAACTTTCAGTCAGCCAAGGTGCCATGGTGGTGATGGACAATGCGGGCGGTGTGCTGGCGCTGCTCGGCGGCAAGTCCTACGAGAAGAGCCAATATAACCGCGCCACCAAGGCCGAACGCCAGCCGGGCTCCGCCTTCAAGGCCTTCGTTTATCTCACGGCCTTCGAACACGGCTTCAAGCCGTCATCAATCGAAATTGATGAGCCGGTGAAAATTGGCAACTGGTCGCCCGAGAATTACAAACACAAATATCTGGGTCAGGTTTCATTGGAACAGGCCTTTGCGCAATCGATCAACACGGTCGCGGCCAAGCTCGCTGTCAATGTCGGCCCCGCGCAAGTGGCCGAAACCGCGCAACGTCTGGGGATCGCCTCGCCTCTGGGCCATGATGCTTCGCTGGCCTTGGGCACCTCAGAAGTGACGCCACTGGAAATGACCGCTGCCTTCGTGCCCTTCGCCAATGGCGGCAATGCCGTGGCCCCCTACGTTGTCAAACGCATCGCCACCCGTGATGGCAAAGTTCTCTATGAGCGCAAGGGCGATGGGCTGGGTCAGGTGGTAGCCCCGGATGCTTTGGGTGAAATGAACCAGCTTTTCCGTGCCGTGGTGCGCCAAGGCACAGGCACCAAGGCGCAATTCGGCAATTGGGATATTGGTGGCAAAACAGGCACGAGCCAAGATTATCGTGATGCCTGGTTCGTAGGCTTCACGCCCTATCTCACTGCCGCCGTCTGGCTGGGTAATGATGATAATTCACCAACCAAGCAAGTGACTGGCGGCTCATTGCCCGCGATGATCTGGCGTGACGTGATGGAACCTGCTCACCAAGGCCTGCAATGGCTGCCGCTGCCGGGCCAGCAACAGCCTGCGGATGGCACTGTGGCGGTGAAAATGGATCAAAATGGCGAAGGCGCTGGGCCTGATGTTGTTCCCCAGCCCGCCGACACCAAGCCTAAAAATCTCTTCGAGCTACTTTTCGGCAAACGGAAACAGACCTCGCAGAACACCGGAATTTATTGAGCAGGCTG
>JAYUEP010000239.1:0-8618 GCA_043739165.1 Hyphomicrobiales bacterium | reverse complement strand
GCTTGCGCTCTTATGGCCAGCGCGATCCGCTCAATGAATACAAGACTGAAGGCTTCAACATGTTCCAGGCGATGGTGACACAGTTGAAGGAGGCGGTGACCAGCCAGTTGATGCGTGTGCAACTTCAAACTCAGCAGCAAGATGGTTTGATTCCGAATGAAACGCCACTGCCTCCAATGGAACTGCATCATATTGATGCGACCACAGGACAGGACGATGGCGGCGATTCAACACCGATGATTTCAGGCGGAATGAGCTTTGGGGATGAGGTGGCGGCAGCGCCGAAGCGCAATCCCAACAAGCCCGAGACCTGGGGCAAGGTGGCGCGCAATGATGATTGCCCCTGTGGTTCCGGCAAGAAATACAAGCATTGTCACGGGGCGTTTGCTTGAGCAGCCTCGTTTGCCTGACCTGTGGTTTTTTGGCCCCGCCATATGTCCTTGGCGGAGATTGCGGCCCCTAGCGTGATCAGAGCGCAAGCGGCGGCGATGGACCAATGCCAGGCTGCATAGCCCGCGACCAACATGACGAGTGTTGAAAGCAGCGGTGCGGCATAGGACAAAGCCCCCAGAACCATGATGTCGCCGCGCTTCATGCCAATGTCCCAGGCAAAGAAGCCCGTGCCCAGCGGAAATAGCCCCAGTGCAATGATTGCGGCCCACTGGCTGGCGAGTTGCGGTTGAACAGTGGGCTCCAAGGCAAAGTGCAATGCGCCGGCCACTATCGATGTGATGAAGCAGAAACCCGCCACGACATCGGTTGGCACGTGGCCCATGCGGCGCGAGGCGACGGAATAGGCTGACCAGATGAAGGCGCAAGCCATGGCGAGAAAATGGCCCAGCTTCAGGCCTGAGGCAAAGCCCACCGTAAAGCCCTTGGTGATGATGAGGACTGCGCCGAGCAGGCCCAGGGCGATGCCGATCTTGTGATGCGCTTCGAATTTTTCGCCCGGCAAAAAAGAAGCGAAGACGACAATCAACAAAGGCCAGAGATAGGCGATCAGGCTGGCTTCCACGGGTGGTGCCGATTGCAGCGCGAAGAAATAGGTGCAGTGATAGATGCACAAGCCTGCCGTGCCCAAGGCCCAGACTTTCCAACTTTGATTGAGATTGGCGATAGCACCTTTGCGAAAGGGCCAGGTGGATGCGCCAGTGAGGCCGCCTACCAAGAAGGTGATGGCGGCCAGTTCAAAGGGTGGGATGGCGCCGGACGCCGTGGTCAAAAAGGCAAGAAAAGCCCAACTCAGAATGGCGAGAAATCCAATCGATGTGGCGGTGTTTTTGTTCAAAGGTTTAGCGCTTGCCATTGATGGCGAGATAGACGGAATAGAGGCTCGTCGTCCCGCAGATGAACAGGCGATTGAGTTTTGCGCCACCCCAGCAGACGTTTGAGACAAGTTCGGGAATTTTCACCTTGCCGATCAGCGCACCATCAGGGTGATAGCAATGGACACCGTCTGCGGCGCTGGACCAGATGCGGCCTTCTTCATCAAGGCGGAAACCATCAAACAAGCCATTTGTGCAGGTGGCGAAGACTTCGCCGCCGCTGAGTTTTGCGCCATTCAGCTTGAAACGACGAATATGCTTGGGGCCGTTCTCCATATGTGTGACGCCGGTGTCGGCGATGTAGAGCAGGCTTTCATCAGGCGAGAAGGCGAGGCCGTTGGGCTTTTCGAAATCATTGGCGGCGATGGTTATCGCGCCGTTTTGGCCATCGATCCGGTAGACGTTACAACGGTCCATCTCGCTGGCCGCCTTGCCGCCTTCATAGTCGAACAGGATTCCATAAGACGGATCGGTGAACCAGATGGAACCGTCGTTCTTCACCACCACGTCATTGGGCGAATTGAAACGCTTGCCTTCGTAACGATCTGCCAAGACGGTGATCGCGCCATCATGCTCGGTGCGGGTGACACGCCTTGCCAGATGTTCGCAGGTGACGAGGCGGCCTTCGGGGTCCCGCGTGTTGCCGTTGGAATTGTTGGATGGTTGGCGGAACGTGGAGACGCTGCCGTCACACTCATCAAAACGCAGCATGCGGTTGTTGGGAATGTCGGAGACGATCAGCGAGCGCGAGGCTGGGAACCAGGCCGGGCCTTCCAGCCAACGGGCCCCCGTCCACAACCGCTCCACGCGGGCATGACCGATGAGGCAGGCTTCGAATCGCTTGTCGAGAACTTCATAGCCTGTGCCTTCTGGCGCGCCGTAAAACATCGCTTTTCCACCTTTGTTGACTTTGCCTCGAGAGCTTCTATCATTTGATTTGTTAAGCGTCACCACTGATGCGGGAGAGATTGGGTTCGCCCAGCGCCGAAGGAGCAACCGCCCCGGAAACTCTCAGGCCAAAGGACCGCGCAGTGGAACAGACTCTGGAGAGCAGGGGCGTTGCAAGACGCCGCTCACCGAAGGAGAAAGCGGGCCCTGTGTCGGAGTGACAGGGCAGGCGAAAACTCTCAGGTTCCTGACAGAGGGGGCAACGTGGCTCATGGCCGCGTTTGCTCAACTGTCAGGAGAGATGAAATGGACCAAACCGCGCTGAAGCGCACCCCCCTCTATGATCTGCATGTGGCATTGGGCGCCAAGATGGTGCCCTTTGCGGGCTATGACATGCCCGTGCAATATCCTTCCGGCATTCTAGCCGAGCACAAATGGACCCGCGAAAGCGCGGGCCTGTTTGAAGTTTCGCACATGGGCCAATGTAGCATCGTGGGGCCGAATTTCGAAAGCTTGGCGCGGGCGATGGAAATGATCGTTCCTGCCGATATTCTGAGCTTGAAGCCGGGGCAGCAGCGTTATTCTCAGCTTCTCAATATCCAAGGCGGCATCAGCGATGATCTGATGATCACCCATTCCAATTGGGAGGGGCTGGAAGGCTCGCTCTACGTTGTGGTGAACGCTTCACGCAAGGGATTTGACTTTGCGCATATCGAAGAAAACCTGCCGCCTGGCCTCACCTTCAAGCGCTATGACAATCTTGCCTTGATGGCCTTGCAGGGGCCGAAAGCCGAGGAGGCTTTGGCCAAATTGAATGCGGGTGTGAAGGCCTTGGCCTTCATGAATTCTGGCCGATTCGATCTTGCTGGCATTGCGGCTCATGTGTCGCGCTCTGGCTACACCGGCGAGGATGGCTTTGAGATTTCTGTTGCTGGCACTGATGCAGCAGGGTTATGGAGCAAGTTGCTGTCTGATCCATTGGTCAAGCCCATTGGCCTTGGCGCGCGCGACTCGTTGCGGCTCGAAGCGGGTCTGTGCCTCTATGGCCATGATATTGACCGCACCACATCACCCATCGAGGCGCAGTTACAATGGTCCATCGCCAAGCGGCGCCGGGCCGATGGCGGCTTTATTGGCGCGCACCGCGTGCAGCGCGAATTGCTGGGTGGCGTTTCGCGCAAGCGTGTAGGCGTCAAGCCTGTCGGCCGTGCGCCAGCGCGCGATGGCACGGAAATCCAGGACGAAAGTGGCCGCAAGATCGGCGTGATCACCTCTGGCGGTTTTGGCCCTTCCGTAAATGGTCCCGTGGCCATGGGCTATGTTGAAACCGCCTATGCGGTGGCGGGCACGCCCGTTTCGTTGATCGTGCGTGGGCAAGCCATGCCTGCGCAAGTTTGCACCCTTCCCTTCATTCCCAACCGCTTCAAAAAGTGAGGACAGAGCCATGAAATTTTCCAAAGACCATGAATGGGTGACCGTGGACGGCACTATTGCCACCATCGGCATTTCCGACCACGCACAAGG
This sequence comes from Hyphomicrobiales bacterium, assembly GCA_043739165.1. Classification (GTDB taxonomy): domain Bacteria; phylum Pseudomonadota; class Alphaproteobacteria; order Rhizobiales; family Aestuariivirgaceae; genus Aestuariivirga. The sequence goes on along the minus strand of JAYUEP010000239.1, from coordinate 4,881 downwards.
CCAGCTTGGTGACGTGGTGTTTGTCGAGCTGCCTAAAGTTGGCCGCGTGGTGAAAGCGCATGAGAGCGTGGCCACCGTTGAAAGTGTCAAGGCGGCATCTGAAGTCTATGTGCCTGTGTCCGGCGAAGTGGTAGCGGTCAATGCCGAACTTGCGGGCGATCCGGCTCTTGTCAACCGCGCGCCCGAGTCTGACGGCTGGTTCATGAAGGTGAAGCTTTCCAATGCCGGGGAGTTGGCCGAACTGATGGACAAGGCAGCTTACGACAAGTTTGTGGGTTGAACATCATGACTGTTTCCTTCGCCAGACGCCACAATGGCCCCAGTGCCGATGAAACTGTAGCGATGTTGAAATCACTTGGCGCCTCGTCGCTGGATGATTTCATTGCCATGGCTGTGCCTGCCAAGCTGCGTTCGCCAAAGCCGCTGGCGCTGGAGCCAGCCCTCAGCGAAGCGGGTGCGCTGGCCAAGCTCAAATCCATGGCTGCCAAGAACAAGGTTTTCACCTCGCTCATCGGCATGGGCTATCATGGCACGCACACGCCGCCGGTGATCCTGCGCAATGTGCTGGAGAATGCTGGCTGGTACACGGCCTATACTCCTTATCAGGCAGAGGTGAGCCAAGGCCGTCTGGAAGCGCTGCTGAACTATCAGCAGATGGTGATGGATTTGACGGGGCTGGATATTGCCAACGCCTCGCTATTAGATGAAGCGACCGCTGCTGCCGAAGCGATGGCGATGGCCAAGCGGGCGGCGAAATCCTCTGCCAATGTGTTTTTCGTTGATGCTGATACCCATCCACAAACCATTGGTGTGCTGCAAACCCGCGCCAAGGGTTTTGGCATTGAATTGAAGATTGCCGATGTTGCGGCGCTGGAGCCGTCAAAAGTGTTCGGTGCACTTTTATCTTATCCCGGTTCGTCGGGTGCAGTGCGTGATTACTCTGGCACAATTGCCAAGCTGCATGAGGCGGGAGCCCTTGCCATCATGGCCACGGATCTGCTGGCGTTGACGCTTCTCAGAACACCGGGTGGATTGGGGGCCGATATTGCCCTGGGAAACTCGCAACGCTTTGGCGTGCCTATGGGATTTGGCGGGCCGCATGCCGCCTTCTTTGCGGTGAAGGATGAATTGAAGCGGGTGATGCCGGGACGGTTGATTGGCGTTTCAGTTGATGCGGCGGGTAACCCTGCGCTGCGCATGGCGCTGCAAACGCGCGAACAGCACATACGCCGTGACAAGGCCACTTCCAATATTTGCACGGCGCAGGTTCTACTGGCGGTGATGGCCGGGTTCTATGCCTGCTGGCATGGACCTGAAGGGCTTAAAGCGATGGCTGAAGCCATTCACGCCAAGACGCAAGGCCTCGCAGGCGCCCTCAAGGCTGCGGGCCATGATCTTGTTTCTGAAACGTTTTTTGATACTTTAACGGTCAAGGTAAAAGGTGGGGGCAAGGCGGTGCTGGTGGCTGCGGCCAAAGTGGGGATCAACCTGCGGGCCGTGGACAAAGACCATGTCGGCTTCACGCTGGATGAGACGACTGCCCACGAAACCTTGCACAAGCTGCTGGAAATCTTTGGCGCGAAACGTGCGGGTCATTTGGGCGGCATTCCGATGAATTTGATTCGTCATTCCGCCTTCCTCAGCCATCCCGTGTTTCATCGCTACCGCACCGAAACGGAAATGATGCGCTACATGCGCTTGCTGCAGGGCAAGGATTTGGCATTGGATCAGGCGATGATCCCGCTTGGCTCCTGCACCATGAAGCTCAACGCGGCGGCGGAAATGATTCCGGTGACATGGCCAGAATTCGGCGCGCTGCATCCCTTCGCGCCCGCTGCCCAAACCAGGGGCTATGCCGAAATGTTTGCCAGCTTGCAAAAGATGCTGTGCGAGATCACCGGCTTTGATGCCGTGTCGCTGCAACCCAATGCGGGCAGTCAGGGCGAATATGCGGGCCTCATGGCCATTCGCCGCTATCACGATGCGACGGGCGGTAAGGCGCGCGATATCTGCCTCATCCCCGTTTCTGCGCATGGCACCAATCCGGCCTCGGCGGCCATGTGCGGCATGAAGATTGTTGTCGTGGCTTGCGACGCCAAGGGCAATGTGGATGTCGCGGACCTTGAAGCCAAGGCCAAGCAACACGCCGCCAACCTTGCAGCATTGATGATTACATATCCCTCCACGCATGGGGTTTATGAAGACTCGATCATCGACATCTGCCGCATCATCCATGACAACGGTGGGCAGGTTTATCTCGATGGTGCCAATCTTAATGCACAGGTGGGCCTGATGCGGCCTGCTGAATTGGGTGCAGATGTGTGCCACATGAACCTGCACAAGACGTTTTGCATCCCTCACGGCGGCGGCGGGCCGGGCATGGGGCCGATTGGGGTTCGCGCCCATTTGGCTCCGCACCTACCCGGCCATGATGTGGTGAAACAGCCTTCCGGCAAGAAGGGTGCTGTATCAGCGGCGCCCTTTGGCTCGGCCTCCATTCTGCCGATCTCGTGGATGTATATTGCCATGATGGGTGGACCGGGGCTGACCGAAGCGACAAAACTGGCGATCCTCAATGCCAATTACATTGCGGCGCGGCTCAAGGATCATTTCCCCATTCTCTATACTGGCCCTGCAGGCACGGTGGCGCATGAGTGCATCCTCGATCTGCGCTGGGTGAAGGAGAAATCGGGGATCAGCGTCGAAGACGTGGCCAAGCGCCTGGCGGATTATGGCTTCCATGCGCCCACCATGTCTTTTCCGGTTGTCGATACGCTGATGGTGGAGCCCACCGAAAGTGAAGCCAAGCGTGAGCTTGACCGTTTCTGTGATGCGATGATTGCCATTCGCCAAGAGGTTGCCGATGTGATGGAAGGCCGTGCCGACAAGCTGGACAATCCGCTGAAGAATGCGCCGCACACGCACAAGGATTTGCTGGGTGAGTGGATGCATCCTTATTCCAAGGAACAGGCCTTCTTCCCATCGGGTGATCACGGCTTCAAATACTGGCCGCCAGTGAAACGCGTCGACAATGTCTATGGCGACCGAAATTTGGTGTGCGCCTGCCCGCCGATGGAAGATTATCTGCAGGCGGCGGAATAGGAGAACGGAATGGCCAATACACGGCGGGAAGCGGATTCGCTGGGGGAATGGGAGCTGCCTGTCGAGGCGCTTTATGGCGTGCATACGGCGCGGGCGGCGGCCAATTTCCCGATCACCGGCACTTTGCTGAGGGATTATCCAGAGGTCATTCAATCCCTCGGCATGGTCAAGAAAGCTGCGGCGCTGGCCAATATGGAACTTGGCGCACTGGAGCCGGGCATCGGCCAGGCGATCATGCGCGGCTGCGACCGGGTGATCTCGGGAGAAGCGGACGGTGCCTTTATTGTGGACATGCTGCAAGGCGGGGCGGGCACGTCTTGCAACATGAATGCCAATGAAGTGGTGACCAATCTGGCGCTGCGTGAATTGCAGCGTGTGCCGGGCCGCTATGACATCATCCACCCGAATGATCATGTGAACCTGTCGCAATCTACCAATGATGCCTATCCTTCGGCCGTGCGCCTCACCATGGTGCGCATGTGCCCCAGCCTGATTGAAGAATTGAAGGCGTTGAAGGCTTCGTTTCTGGCGCGGGGTGTGGCCTTTCACGACATCATCAAGGTGGGCCGTACGCAATTGATGGACGCTGTTCCCATGCGTCTTGGTGATGAATTCCGCGCCTTTGGCGTAACCATTGGCGAAGACATTGACCGCCTGACCGAAGTTGCCAATTTACTGCGCGAGATCAATTTGGGGGGCACCGCCATCGGCACAGGCATCAACACGCCCAAGGGTTATGGCGAAGCCGTGATCCGCCATCTTTCGGCGGTTTCGGGAGAACGTGTCGTTGCGGCGGGGGACTTGATCGAAGCGACATCGGATATGGGTGCGTTTGTGACTTTTTCCGGCGTGCTGAAACGAATCGCCGTGAAGTTGTCGAAGATCTGCAATGATCTTCGCCTGCTCAACAGCGGGCCGCGGGCTGGTTTTGGTGAAATCAAACTGCCGGCCGTTCAAGCGGGGTCTTCAATCATGCCCGGCAAAGTCAACCCGGTGATCCCTGAAGTGATCAACCAAATCGCCTATCAGGTGATCGGCAATGATCTCACTGTGACACTTGGCGCAGAGGCGGGGCAACTTCAGCTCAATGCGATGGAGCCTGTCATCGTGTTCAACATCCTGCAATCGATGCGCATGCTCACACGCGGCATGAAGGTGCTGCGCGAGAAATGTGTGGACGGCATTGAGGCCGATGCGGCGCGTTGCAAGGCGCTGTTGGAACACTCGCTGGTGGCGGTGACGGCGATCAATCCTTACGTCGGCTATGCCAAGGCCAGCGCCGTGGCGAAGGAGGCTCTGCTCAGCGGTCAATCGGTGCGCGCCGTGGTTCTGGCCAAAGGCCTGATGACACAGGCACAGCTTGACGAGGCTTTTTCGACCAAGACCCTGCTGGGGCACGAGTGATCGTTCTCTTCATCTCACCCCGTGGCGTGGGCAAGGCCTTGATGCACTGAATAGGTCATCAGGGCCAAAACTGCGGCGAGGCCAAGATAGAGGATCGCATATTCCACCCGTACAGAAGCAGACACGTCGCGGTAGGCGCGGTTTTGCGGCGCGTTGGCATCGTAGTTCCATGCAGCCCGCAGGTTGGGCAAAGCCAGAATGCCAATCATCAACAGCATGGGGCTGGGGCTATAGATATAAAGCGCCACCAGCATGGGCAGGCCTATCAACCAAATGCGTGGGCTGAGTACTTGCGTAATACGCCCGCCATCCAGCGGCGAAACGGGGATCAAGTTGAACAGATTGAGGATGAATCCGGTGTAGGCTAGCGCGATA
>JAYUEP010000238.1:0-8737 GCA_043739165.1 Hyphomicrobiales bacterium | reverse complement strand
CCCGAATTGTGAAAACGCCAAGGCTCGCCCGCCGGGAGATAGGCATAGGAGCCCGGCACCAAGACATGATCATGGCCATCCAAATGGAGCGTGGCTGACCCCTCCACCACAAAGAGCACGGCTTCAGCTTCAAAATCGGGTTCCGGCTTGATGGCACCACCGCCGTGGGAAACTTCCATGATATATTGCGAGAAGGTTTCAGCGAAGCCTGACATGGGCCTAGCGATGATCCAGGCCCGCGTCTTTTCCCAACCGGGCAGGAAGCTCGTCACGATATCCATCATCACGCCCTTGGGGATGACGGCATAGGCCTCAGTAAAAATTGCCCGGCCGGTGAGCAATTGGGATTGTGGGGGAAGGCCGCCATGCGGCGCGTAATAGGTGGGGTCTGCCATCATAAGCCTTTTGCAAAATGCTGCGCTATTATGGCATGCTCACGCTGATTGGCAAATGGCTTCGGGAGACATGATGAAACGGCTGGTTCTGTTCACCTTGGCGAGCGCCTTGACCATGGCAACATTTGCCCGCGCCGATGACGCGCCCAATTGCAAGGACCCGCAGGACCAAAGCAGCATGACGCAATGCGCCGGGTTGGATTTTGAAAAGGCCGACAAGGAATTGAATGCGTTGTGGCCGAAGATGAAGGCCGATGCCGAGGCCAGCGACAAAGACGCGGGCAAGACCGAATATGCCGATGCGCTTCTGGCGTCACAGCGTGCCTGGATCACCTTTCGCGACGCCGAATGCACCTGGCAGGGCTTTGAAATGCATGGTGGCTCTGGGGAGCCCATGCTGGTCAATGGCTGTATGGCGCGCCTCACCAAACAACGGATCAAACAATTGCAAACCGGAGCCAGTGAATGACATTTGTAAAACAAATCGCCCATGCCTGCATGATGACCCACGATCTTGCGGCCTCAGAGCATTTCTATTGCGAGGTTTTGGGGCTCAAGAAGGCTTTTGAGTTCACCAAAGGCGACAAGAGGATTGGCCTTTATATCGAGGCGGGTGCACGGACATGGATTGAGATTTTCAGTAATGTCGATGCGCCGTTTCCATCGCTGGGGGCGATCAATCATTTCTGCCTGGAAGTCACCTCGATTGACGAGGCCATCAAACAGATCCGCGCCAAGGGGGTCGAAATCACCGACAAGAAATATGGCGTGGATGATACTTGGCAGTCTTGGACCAAGGGCCCATCAGGCGAGCGCATTGAGCTCTTTGAATATACCGCCAAGTCTGCGCAGTTTGTGGGTGGAGACCGCACGCCGGATTGGTGAGCTTCATGCCGCCTCAGCCACCACAGGCTGCGGCAGTTTCGGAAATGGCTTGAACGTCATGGCGATCAAGAATGCGCCTAACCCCACGCCGAAGCAGGAAATATACATCCAGCCATAATTGCCGGTGGTGTCGAAAATCCAGCCGCCGAGCAGTGGCCCAGTCGCCATGCCGAGGCTTCCGGCCATGGATGTGCCGCCGATGATCGTGCCCATCATGCGGAGCGGGAAATTCTCGCGGGCCAGCACGGAATAAAGCGGCATGATGCCAGCATAGGTGAAACCAAAGAGTGCGGCCACAGCATAGAATTCCGCCAGGCTGTGGGCGTAGAAATAGCCGAGCGCGCCGAAGGCTTGGATAAGCAGGCCCGCTACCAACACATGCTTGGCGCCCAATCTGTCGCCCAGAATGCCAAAGCCCAGGCGACCGCCCATGCCGGCGAGGCCTTCGAGGCTGTAGATCGAAACCGCCGTCATCGCTGGAATGCCGCAAGCGATGGCATAGCTCACCGTGTGGAAGATTGGCCCTGAGTGCGTGGCGCAGCAGCAGAAGTTGGTCAGCATCAGGATGATGAATTGCGGTGAGCGCAAGGCGGCGTTCATACTCATCTCATTGGGATCAACGGGCATCCGTGCGCCGCTGGCGGAGGCCGCCGCCACGAGGGCTGGAGGCCTGCGCAGCAGCAATGCAGTGGGGATCATGGTGGCGGCGGCAATCACGGCCAGAATCAAATAGGCATTGCGCCAGCCGTGGTTGGTCATCAGCCATTCGGCCAAGGGCGACATGGTCATGGGGGCGATGCCCATGCCCACCGAGACGAGCGAGACCGCAAGGCTGCGCTGGGTTTCAAACCAGCCCGTCACCGCCGCCATCATCGGGGCAAAGATCGCTGAGCAACCGAGGCCGACGCCCAAGCCAAAGACAATTTGAAAGGCCAACAATGACGTGCTCAGGCTGCAAATTAGAAGGCTCGCCACCAGCAAGATTGAGCCTGCCAGAACAGTTGGCCGTGGGCCGATCTTGTCGGCCAAAGTGCCCCAGAACATGCTGCCTGCGGCCATGGCAAGGAAGCCCACGGTCATGGCGCTGGAAATGCCGGTGCGCGACCAGCCGGTGTCTGCCGCCATCGACACCAGAAAGACGGGCAGGGCGAACATGCTGCCGGCCGCGATACAGCCCAACAGGCCGCCCGCGGCCACGATCACCCAACGATAGTTGCTCTGTTGCATGATGTCCTCCCACGCTTCGAGGCCAGAATATATCATCACCCCGCGAAAAGACAAAAGCCGCGCCCTTCCTGAAGGAAAGGCGCGGCCCTGTTTTGATAGTCAACCCCCCGGAGGGCTGGCGGAGCGGGAAACCGCTGGCCGCTTAGATGGCCTGCAGCTGGTCGGCTGAAGACTTACCTGTGCGCTTGTCGGCCACGATTTCGTAGCTGACTTTCTGGCCCTCATTGAGGCCGCGCATGCCCGCGCGTTCAACAGCGCTGATGTGAACGAACACATCTGGTCCGCCGGCATCCGGCTGAATGAAGCCGTAGCCTTTTTGCGTGTTGAACCACTTAACGGTGCCTTTTTGCATAACTTTTCCTTCTTAGATGCAATGGATTTCCCGTACCTCGTGATCGCGCACGATTCCAGGAACTCGAATTCTGGAAGGAGAGTAGCAAAGGCGCTTTATCAATAAAGTGCAAAGCCAGCGCGCCTACCGGGGAAACTCGATGGGCGATTTCTTATACAACCTTGTAAGGAATTTCAAGAGGGTGTGGGTGATGCGGGATGCAGCGCGACACCTGCAATTTCCAACATTTCTGTCTGGCGGCCATTCACCATGGGCATTCCCAATCTAAGCCATCAGGGCGGCAATTTTTACGTGCATCTTCTGGTGCTTCGAGCCGCGGTAAATTTCGAAAGTGTTCTTCGGCATGGGTTGGAGGATGTGATAAGTCGTATTCATCAGACCTAATCCACCCGTGGATTCAATAACATCCAACGCTATCGTAAGAAAGGGCTTGTCTGCAACGCCGACAAGTTCAGGCATCAATGTCAGGCGCGCCGAATGCGGGTCGGCGATCATAAGATGGCCGACCTCTTTACCAAATCGATCGCGGACAATTCCGTTCACATCACACTTCGCCAAGATGAGTGCCCGATGGGCATTGAGGCCAATTTCTTCCACGGTGGTCAGCACCTTGGCGAAGGGCGGACGTACTGTGAGTTCAATTGACATATTGGCGCTTGCTTCAGTCAAATCCTGTTTTCTGGTTTCCGGATCGCTGAACCACGGCTTCCCGAAAACGACATGACGGAGATAGTTTCCAACAAAGCCGTTGCAGTCGAGGCCGATATCATTGTTGTCACAGTAGCTTTGAAAACTGACTGAAAGGTTTTCGCCCTTTACGAGGCCAAAGCGCATAGCGAGCTGGAGCGTTACCTGCATTTCTTCGGGGTTTGCTTTTCCGGAAAATGCATCATAGGCATTGACGCCAAGTTCCATGCGATTGTGATAGGTTCGCGACTCTAGGGTGCCGTCAACTTTCTCAACCCAGACCGTGAGTGGTTTTTTTCCAGTGCCAATGTGCGGACGGACGTTTTGGCCAAATTTCTCGGATGCCTCGATGACGTGTTTGGCGCTCAATTCCTTGCGCGCTTCGTCGCTGGGCGCAATTCTGTAGCGATGCACATCGACTTCGATCCAGTGCCCACCGGGTGGCAACTGACCGTCCTGTGCTGCGTTGGCCTGCTCGTCTGTGAATGTATAGACCCGCAACTTGCGATATTTTTGTGCATATTCTCCAGGTGTCATGAAGATGAGATCCTCTTGTAGACCGAAGACGCATGCAAGACATGCTAACCTACCCACCAGATAAATCATCCCCCAAATATGCGCTAGCAAACGGGCCGGCCGGTCATGCTGTCATCTTGCCCGCACCGTCGCAGCTGGTCGCCTCAGCCATATTAACTTCTCCACACGCCTCAAGAATCCTCTATAAGGGAATTTCCGTGGGAGACTGAAGTGAACCGACCCAAGAACTGGGCCAAGCGATTGGCGCCTTATCGTCTGGCCAGCAACAAGCGGGCCATTGTTGAGATCATTGTCACGGCAGCGCCGCTTTTGGCGCTCTGGCTGGCCAGTTGGTGGCTCTATCACTATAGTGTTTGGGCGTCTCTGGCGCTCTCCATTCCTGCGGCTGGATTCATGGTGCGGCTGTTCATCTTGCAGCATGATTGCGGTCATTTGGCGCTGTTCAACAACAAGCATGCCAATGATTGGGTGGGCCGCGCGCTGGGTTTCTTGACGCTCACACCTTATGATTTTTGGCGTCATGCCCATGCGCAGCATCACATGGGCTCGGGCAATCTCGAGCGGCGCGGCATCGGCGATATCCAAACGCTGACGCTGGCGGAATACAAGGCGCTGTCGCTGTGGGGCCGTTTCAAATACCGTCTGTATCGCAATCCACTGGTGCTGTTTGGCGTGGGGCCAGTCTATGTTTTCCTGATCGCCCAGCGCTTCCCGCTCGACACGTTCAAGAATGGGCGCGCCTCCTGGCTCAGCGTGTTTAGCACCAATGCCGGGATTTTGGTGATGGCGCTGGTGCTGATGTATTTCATCGGCATTCCCGCCTTTCTTGTGGTGCATTTGCCGGTGGTGATTCTGGCGGCCATTTTCGGCGTTTGGCTGTTCTATGTGCAGCACCAGTTTGATGACACCCATTGGTCAAAGCCGCCGGAATGGACGCATGAGGACGCAGCCCTTCATGGCAGCTCGTTTTACGATCTGCCAAAACCCTTGATGTGGCTGACCGGCAATATCGGCATTCACCATTTGCATCATCTGAGCAGCCGCATTCCGTTCTACCGCCTGCCGCAAGTGTTGCGCGATTATCCGGAGCTCAAGAACGTCGGACGCATAACCTTGTGGCAGAGCTTCAAGTCAGTGAACCTCGCGCTGTGGGACGAAGGGGCGAAGAAGCTCATCTCCTTCCGCGAGGCGCATCGGTTGATGATGGCGGGTTTGCCTGCCGCGTAGAATTGCCAGGGATCTAGGGTCAGGACCTATTAACGCGCCTCTGCGCAATTCCAGTCACAGCAGCAACTTGGTAAGCTACCAATTGTCTAATGAAGGGTTGTCTTATAAATTACGCTTGGCAATGACACCGCCTGCGGCATCAGCGCTGCCCTGGCATCTGTGTTGCCTTTGAGGATCGCCAGAAAAAACGCTGTTGCCAGAGCTGTCGAGTTAGCGAGGTGAGGCGCCGATTTCATGAGCCAGGTGTGTCCACCATGATCGAATATGGCCAATGTCTTGGTCTGACTACCAATGCCGCCATAGGCCCACAATCCGTTATATTCCGGAGAAACAACGTTGTCGTCGGCAGCGACCATGATCAACGCCGGGACGTTGACAGCGGCTATGCCTTTGTCGCCGAAGACGTGCAACTCACCGCCAGGGGCCACGGCGACAAGCGCTGCAACCCGCTTGTCCCACAGGGCTGGTAGCGGTCCGGCAAATGGATCAGCAATGCCATATTGCTGCGCGAGAATGTGCTCAGTGCCGACGAATTTGCATGTTTCATAGGTGGCCTCGTATTCAGTCTTGTGCTGAGCGCACCAGTCATCCATCGCCTTGAGATCGAGTTGAGCGCCTGCAGCTTGGAATGCGGTGGTACCGCCCGTCGACATGCACCAAACGCCAATGTGAGAGGTATCAATGACGCCGGCGAGCTTTCCCCCCGGCGCATTCAGGGTCTCGACATCGTCAATCAGCCGCACCACATCGGCAGGGCGAACGTAGAGACGCCTGAGGGGCGGCCAATTTACAGATGGTAACTTCCTGATCCACGGATCGACGTCATCATCGAAATTGGCAGCAACGACACCAATCCCGTAAGAGGCGAAATATTGAGCCACTGGTCCGAACATGGACCCAGTCCCCGCCTGTCCATGGATCACGACGACAAGAGGATAGGGTCCGGTGGTGGCCGCAGGCGCATCCTTCGTGGAGTCCAGAACCTCAGCGTTAGGATCGGGCGCAGCTGCGGCGGGATACCAGATCACAAAGGGGATGGCACGACTGCTGGTCGTACCGGGGATCGTGAATTCCTGCCGTCCAACCGCAAACGGCCCGGGTTTGGCGAAGTCTGTCGCGCTAGAAGGTGTAGCGAACGACACTAACCACAACATGAGCCCGGTTATCAGACCAGTGAACCGACCCATAATTTCACGTCCCGTTGCAGCGGTGAACTTTGAAATTATAGACCAGCAGCGATCACATGCCAATGCAAATTGGGCTAGGCTCAGATCCTGGGATTACGGATTACGGTGACAGTGCATTAAATAGACTTGTTTTGGAGTTAGTTGCTTTCTCACCGCGATCCGTGTGGATACACAGCCGCCAGGCTTGTTCGGATCTTGCGCCATTCCCGGTTTCAATCCGGTTTCCGGTTGGCTGCAAATTGCATCACCACAATGCCGATGGCGATGAGCAGGAATGCTGCCGCACGGGTCAGGTTGATGGGCCGCTGCGCCATGCCGAAGAGGCCCACTTGATCAATGATCGCCGCCATCAACAGTTGGGCCAGAAGGATGAAGGCGATAAAATTGCCCGCGCCAAAACGCGGGATGATGATGGTCGCCGAGACGGCGTAAAAACCGATGAAAAGGCCGGGCGTGAAGCTGATCAGCGGGGCAGACCTCAATTGCTGAAAATCCGGCAGGCCAAAGAAGGCTGTTGCCAGGATCGCGGCAACCGCGAAGGCCACGGCAAACATGACGGCTGTTGCGCTGATGGGGTTGCCCACCGCCCGCGCCATGCCGCCGTTCAGAACCCCGATGAGGGGAATGCCAAAACCGGCCAGCGCCGTCCACAAGGCCCAAAACAGAAACATTCGGTTCAAGGTTTTTCTCCGATTGTCATGTCTAACAAGCGTCACCTCAGCTTACAAGTATGCCCTCACTGGTGCGGGGTGGCAGGTCAGGCCCCTTCACCGGATCGTCTCATCTCTCAAAAGGTGGCTTGAGAGTTTCTGACACAAAAGCCCGTGTCGCTCACAGTTCTTGCTGTGGCGGAAATTGTTTTATGCCATGAGGCGGCTCCGACTATGGTGCCCCCACACCAGCCAGCCAAAGGAACCGCCATGACCGTTAAATCCGATATTGAAATTGCCCGCGAAGCCAAGATGAAGCCGATCATGGAGATCGGCAAGAAGCTGGGCATCCCGGCTGACGATCTGGTGCCTTACGGCCACACCAAGGCCAAGGTGACGCTTTCCTATATCGACACGCTGAAGGTCAAGCCCAATGGCAAGCTCATTCTGGTCACCGCCATCAACCCCACGCCCGCGGGCGAAGGCAAGACGACGACGACTGTTGGATTGGGCGATGGACTGAACAAGATCGGCAAAAAGGCCATCGTCGCCTTGCGTGAACCGTCGTTGGGCCCATGCTTTGGCATGAAGGGCGGCGCTGCGGGCGGCGGCTATGCCCAGATTGTGCCGATGGAAGACATCAACCTGCATTTCACTGGCGATTTCCACGCCATCACAGCGGCGCATAACCTGCTGTCGGCGATGATCGATAATCACATCTATTGGGGCAATGAACTGGGCATTGACACGCGCCGCGTGGCTTGGCGCCGCGTGATGGACATGAACGACCGCGCGCTGCGTGAAATCGTGTGTTCGCTGGGTGGCGTGTCCAACGGCTATCCGCGCGAGGCGGGCTTTGACATCACGGTGGCTTCCGAAATCATGGCGATCTTGTGCCTCTCGACGTCCATTGCTGATCTTGAGCGCCGCATCGGCCAGATCGTGGTGGCCTATAAGAAGGACAAGACCCCGGTTCTGGCCAAAGACCTCAAGGCGCCGGGTGCCATGGTGGTTTTGCTGAAAGATGCTTTGCAGCCAAACCTGGTTCAAACCCTCGAAAACAATCCGGCCTTTGTGCACGGTGGCCCGTTTGCCAATATCGCCCATGGCTGCAATTCCGTCATGGCCACGCAGACCGCACTCAAGCTGGCGGATTTCGTGGTGACGGAAGCTGGCTTCGGCGCTGATCTGGGCGCTGAGAAGTTCTTCGACATCAAGTGCCGCAAAGCGGGGCTGACGCCTGCCGCTGCGGTCATCGTGGCCACCGTCCGTGCGCTGAAGATGCATGGCGGTGTGGCCAAGGAAAACCTGAAACTGGAAAACCTTGAAGCCCTCAAGAAGGGCTGCGCCAACCTGGGCCGCCATTTGGAAAACGTGAAGAAGTTTGGCGTGCCGATTGCTGTGGCCATCAACCATTTCATCGCCGACACGGAAGCTGAAGTTCAGGTGATCAAGGATTTCTGCAAGGAACATGGTGTGGAAGCTTTCAAGTGCACCCATTGGGCCGAAGGCTCGAAGGGCACGGAAGCACTGGCCCATCATGTGGCCAAGCTTGCCGAACATGGTGGCCAGTTCAAGCCGATCTATAAT
>JAYUEP010000237.1:0-8746 GCA_043739165.1 Hyphomicrobiales bacterium | reverse complement strand
CGTCGAGTGGCACGACAGCCATTGCCTGCGCCAGTCGCGGCGGTGCTGCGGGTATAGATATCGAGCGTTGGCGCGTGGTCAAAAACGTTGCTGCCCTGGCAAAAAGATACTTCGCGCCGGACGAGGCGGAGGCCTTGGCGGCTTTGCCTGCATCAGAGCAAAATCTCGCCTTCCTGCACTATTGGACGGCAAAGGAAGCGGGCCTGAAAGCGGTTGGCCGAGGGATCGTTTTTGGCCTCAACACATTCACTTTGAAGCGCAGCAACAAGGCGCGGACCCATGAAATCTTCGGGCCAGAAAACGGCAGCAAGGGCTGGAGCCTTCAGCATCTGGAATTTGTGCCCGAACATGTGATTGCGTTGGTCGCTGTGAATAGCGTGGGAATAAACTAGGGCACTCTTGCAACTGCACACAGGGTCATTTACCGACAATTAACCATTTGGTGTCGGTGTTTGATGATTCGCGTCCTGTTTGCTTTAGGGTTGAGTATGACTTGTGCCGCGAGCCTCGCTTGTGCGGCCGATTTGCCATTATTGATTGTGGGAAAAGCTCCAATTCACCACAAAACCAAGATTGTTCAACGCAAAGCCTTCGCCCTACCCGGCAAGAAGTTGGCGATTCTCGCCAAGAAGGCCGGCCATAAGCAGCAACTTGCCGTGGTTCTGCCTGCAGCGACAATGCCTGCCCCGGCGATCAAGCCCCCGGCTCTGCCTTCAGCGATGACCAATCTGTCTTGGGTGCTTGGACCGATGGTGGCGAACGCGGATGGCGGCAAGAACGAAGGTTCTGCCAGCGCTACGGGCAACTTGGTCGTCGATAGACCAGGTGCCAGCTATGGGCCTGAGATGGTGATCGAGCTCGACGGCCATGTGGTCAAAACCGTTCAATCCACCGTGCGCCTCGACATTCATATCGGACCATTTCAGAAATCCCTGGTGTGGAGCGCTGATGAAATCAAGTCGGGCATTTTCAAGATTACTCTCACAGAAAAGGCGCCGGCCGGCGTATTGCCAGCCTATATTCCGGTGACGGCCCTTGCTTTTGTGACCAAGATTGGCGATGGCCACGCCGCCATGGTGTCGCTCGAGAAGATTGTCGTGCGGTTGGGCAACGCGCAAATCATCAGCGCAAAATAAAAAGCCCGGCAACCCTTTTGGGCGCCGGACCTGATGGCTTAATTGATTGAACCGATTCTAGGTTGGCAGTTTGTAGGCCTGACGGACGAAGAGACGCCAGCGGCCATCCTGCTTCTTCCACACCTGCACAACGTTCAACAGGAAATTCTGATCCTTGCCCTGATAGAAGATGAAGGCATCGAATGTATGGCGTGCAATGGCGAGATCGCCTGAAACCTTGATCCAATGATCATAAAGCTTGATCGAGTGGAACACTTCAACTTTGTCCACAACAGTCTTGACGAATTCAACCTTGGTCTGGAACACGCCACCAGCATGGCCAAAGCTCATATCATCGTGCGACAATTCCAGGAGACGGGCACCATTGCCGTCCACCATGGCTTTGCGAAATTCTTCGATGGACCCCAAAACATCGCCGGTATCATCTGCCAAGGCTGGCGTGCTCGTAAGCGCTCCTGCAACGGTGGCGAGTGCAGCCACGGTTCCGCCCCATGCAATATCACGTCTGTTCATGAATCCCTCCAACACTTCGCCAAATCAGTATCTCATACGTGTTAAGGCCGGGTAAATTGACCCAAATTAACCGTGTTGTCGGCAGCTGACGGCATCATTTATTGAGCGAGGCGCATTCGACATGGCGTTGTTCAGGCCGAACATCCGATGGAAATCCAATACCTTAATTACCTGGTTTAACCCCGACTTCGGGGCAGTGGTCAGAGAATTAAAATCGCACGGAAATCGTTGACGTTGGTTCCTGTGTGGCCTGTGACGAAAAGGCCGCCTGAAAGTTTCAATGCTGTCCAGCTGTCATGGCCCGAGAGAAGACGGGATGGATCGCTACCCTTTGCCTTGATTGCATCAATGCTGTGGCCATCCACGAAGCCTCCTGCGTTGTCTTCGCTGCCGTCAATGCCATCCGTGTCTGCCGCCAACGCATGAATACCTGCGGTGTCTGAAACGGCGGCGGCAAAACTCAAAAGGAATTCACTGTTGCGCCCGCCCTTGCCTGCGCCTTGCGGGCCGATGGTAACGGTCGTCTCACCGCCCGAGAGAATGAGGCAGGGTGCCTTGAACGGCATAGCTTGATGTTTCACTGAAAGCGCAATGGCAGCATGCATCTTGGCAATGTCCTTGGTTTCGCCTTCGATGGCATCCGAGAGAATATGTGCCGGAATGCCGAGGGCTTCGGCAGCGCTTGCGGCGGCCTGCAATGAACGCGCCGCCGAAGCCACGAGATGGATTTCATTGCGCGCGAAGGCGGGATGTGACGGCGACAGCGACTGGGCATCCTGTTGCAGGAACAGCTGCAATTTTGGTGGCAGAGTGATGCCATAGTGCGCAATCGCCACGCGCGCCTCTTCCCGCGTGCTGGAGTCGGGGATGGTGGGGCCGCTGGCCACGTGCGACAGGACATCACCGGGAATGTCCGAGACAACAAATGTCACCATCCGTGCCGGACTTGCGGCCAGTGCCAGTCTTCCACCCTTAATGCGGGAGAATTGTTTGCGGATGGTGTTCATCGCCGCGATCGGCGCACCCGAAGCGAGCAGGATTTGATTGAGTTCCTTCTCATCTTCAAGCGTGAGCCCTGCGGCGGGTGCAGGCAAGAGCGCTGAACCGCCACCCGAAATCAAGGCGATCACCAGATCATCCGCCGTCAAGCCTTGCACCAGTTGCAGCACGGTTTCTGCCGCCTTGAGACCTGCGGCATCCGGCACTGGATGGGAAGCGGTGAGAAACTTGAGGCGCTTGAGGTTGACTTTCGCACCGTGGCGCGAAACGACAACCCCTTCCATTGGATGAGGCCAGAGCTCTTCAAGTGCCTCAGCCATTTCACCCGCGGCCTTGCCAGCGCCAACCACAATGGTGCGGCCCCTGGGCGGCGACGGCAGATGCGCTTTCATGCCTTGTTTTGGCGTACTGGCAGCAATGGCCACGTGAAACAGTTCGGCCAGGAAACCTCTGGGATCAGACAGTGCGGCAGCCTTGCTTTTCATTTTCATGCTGATGGCCCCGCAAGCATGTGCTGATCGGCAATCTTGAGTCTTGTTGGTGGCAAAGCAGGCAGGCCGCGAATGAGATCAGAAGCCTTCTCGGCAACCATGATGGTGGGCGCGTTGGTATTGCAAGAAGGCACAAGCGGCATCACCGAACTGTCACAGACGCGCAGGCCCTCGAGCCCATGTACTTTCAGGTCCGGCGTGACGACGGCATTTTCATCTGTGCCCATCTTGCAGGTGCCGACGGGATGATGGTCGGTCTTGGCATTGGCGCAGGCATAGTCGAAGAGATCATCGGCACTCACCTTTGTGGGGCCGGGATGGCGCTCGGCCATGATATAAGGCGCCAGCGCTTTTTGCTGCATGATTTCGCGGGCCATGCGCAGGCCTTGCAAGGACATCTTGATATCGTGCGAGTCAGAGAAATAATTGGGATCAATCAGGGGCGCGTCATTGGGGTTAGCCGAAGCGAGTGTCACCTGCCCTCGCGAACGCGGACGCAGATAGGCGGAGTTCAACGTCACGCCTGCATTCTTCAACCGCGCCACGCCTGCTTCAATGCCGGAGCCAAGACCGAAATGGAATTGAATATCGGGGGATCGAGCTTTTTCATCGGCGTACCAAAAGCCGCCGGTTTCAAACAGGCTTGAAGCCACAGGGCCAGTGTGGAACAGGGCATATTGCAGACCAGCCCAGAGCGTGCGGTGAAGTTTCGCCACGTTGTCATAGGTGTGATCACCGGTGCATTCACAGATGACGAAAAGATCAAGATGATCCTGCAAGTTTTGGCCTACGCCGGCGAGCCTGTGCTGCAGTTTCACACCGACGTTTTTCAAGTGTTTTTCCGGGCCGATGCCTGATTGCAGCAAGAGTTTGGGCGAGCCGATGGCCCCAGACGTTACAAGCACTTCTTTGCGCGCTTCAAACGTCTCTTCGCGACCACCCACGACAGCATTGACTCCCGTCACACGGCTGCCTGCAATTTGTAGTGTCGTGGCGCGTGAATTGTAGCTAATCTTCAGGTTCCTGCGATTGCGGATCGGCCAGAGATAGGCGGTTGACGCGGAAGAGCGGCGCTTGTGTTTTTGTGTGAGTTGATAGTAGCCCACGCCTGCTTGGGTACGGCCATTGAAATCCGGATTATAGGGAATGCCCATTTCCTGCCCGGCGCGCAGATAGGCATCGCAGATCGGCAAGGTTGCGGCGGGGCGCGAGACACCCAAGGGCCCGCCGTAGGAATGATAGTCATCACTCAAATGTTGATTGTCTTCGGCGCGTTTGAAATAGGGCAGCACGCTCAAATAATCCCAGCCACCGCAATTCTGATCGCGGCCCCAGGCATTGTAATCCTCGGCATTGCCGCGCGTATAAAGCTGGGCATTGATGCTTGATCCACCGCCAATCACCTTGGCCTGGGTATAACGCAACACCCGGTCCTTCATGTGTCTTTGCGGCACTGTGTTCCAACCCCAGGAGGCAACACCCTTGGTCATCTTGGCAAAGCCTGCGGGCATGTGAAAGAGCGGATTCAAATCACGGCCACCTGCTTCGAGAAGAAGCACTTGGCAGCCCTCATCCTCACTCAAGCGGTGCGCCAGAACGCAGCCTGCCGGACCGCCACCGCAGATGATATAGTCATAAACCTTCATGGCCCTTAATAACCGCATGGTTACTACGTTGCCAAGAGGCAATTCAAAAGAGGCGCGAATGAGGACTTTTACATGTTTCCGCTGGGGCCAGAGAGCGAACCCCAGAACAACAAGAACCCAAATAGTGCGATCGCAATGCCCCCGCCGAGGCGCAAAGCCACATTCAACCAACCGAGCCACTTTGCTTCACCGCCCGCGAAGCGTTCAGCAAAATGTCTCGCATAGACGGCGAGAGACGCAATGATGGCCACAGTGATGAATGTTCCCAAGGACATCACAAACGTCGCCGCGATTCCCGCCGCATAAAGCCCCATGGCATTGGCAAAAACCAAAACCAGCAGCGCCCCGGTGCAAGGCCTGATGCCAACCGCAAAGGCCATCGAGAAGGCCTTTCGCCAAGACCAATCCTGCGTCACTTCCCGGGCTGATGGAAGATGGACATGATCGCAATCTGGCCCGTGGATATGACCTGCAACCACAGGCAAGGGATTGATGATCTCAAAGTGATGCCCGCTCACCGGGGCCGCTGTTATCTTGCGCCTCTGGAGATAAGGCTTCAGCAGCGGCCACAACATGTAGAGTCCCATGGCGGCAATCATCGCATAGCTGGCGCTTTCGAGAACGGCGGCGATGTTTTTGGTTGCGGCGGCAACTTCAGAGACGAACCACAAGATCAATGTTGTCGCGGTGATTGCCGTCAGGGCCTGCACCAGCGCGCTCATGAAAGCGATGAGAATGCCGCGGCGCAGCTGGGTTCGGTTGGCAAGAAGCCAAGCCGATATCACCGCCTTGCCATGGCCCGGCCCAGCAGCGTGAAAGACACCGTATCCCAAGCTGACGAGCATCAATGCCAGGCTCGCGGACCATGAGTTTTCGTCTCTCATTTTCCGCAAATCGCCCGACATGGCACCGTAGAAATTCTGCTGCTCACCCCGCATCCACAGAACCGGGTCCTGCCAGATGGGTGGCAGTTGGATTGAACCATCGGCGTTTTTGGGCTGAACCAGCAGGCGGCGATTGTCGAAGGGTTTGCTGTCCGCCGTTGCAGTTTGCGCCGATGCAAGGTGCAATTCAGCGAACAGGCCAAGCAACAAGAAGACTCCCAGCAGCATGACTATTGTGCGGCGCATGAAACCTCCGCCGCTTGCGCAAACATGCTGCCGAAATCTTCGTTGTTATCGGGCTTCCAGTCCTTGCCCTTTGTTGAAAGCATCTGCTTGGTCTGGTCTAGCCCTGCGTCTTTCGGCACGGCCAATAGCTTGGCATTGCATCCGCTGGCCAGCGCCTTGGAGATCAACAAGGGTTTGTCATTCAGATATTCAAAATCAATAAAGAACTCCGGGTCGTAAACCTTGAGTTGGACAGTGCCTTGGTGCGGATCGAGCGGGGTTTCGAGCGGCACGGTGAACAACAGCGTCAGCCGTCCATCTGAGGGGTTATAAAACTGCTGACCCTCCGTCGCCTTGCCGATTTTCTGGGGCTCGCCACCCATGCGGAAATAAACAAAGTAATTATAGCCAGAGAGCGCCGAAAGATTTTCATTCGTCAGCCGCGCCAGTTCGGTGGCGTCATAAGAGCCGTCGGCATTTTTCTTGAAGCCATCCAAGGCGTCCTGGGCGTAGGTCTTGTCCGTCGTCCACTGAACCCGCACGCCGGTGACTTTGCCATCATCAGCGATGACAAGTTGCGAGCGCATATCGGCCCAGACATGAGGATGGGCCCGCGCGGGCGTCGACGCTAACAGTGCGCCCACCAGCAGGACTGGCCAGATCGCACTAGGCTTTTTGGCCATGCCTGACCTGCGATGAATAGGCGGCTGCCAGATAGATCGCAACTGCAAGAGCCGTAATCCAAAAGCTTACCGGCCAATCGGTGGCATAGGCCAAAGTCAATCCGGCCCAGGATTCGATCAGGGCCAGAACTGCTGCCGTCACCAACCCTGCCAAGACTGACTTGCATAAACGCAGGGCAGCAGCCCCTGGTCCCACCATCAGTGCAAACACCAGAAGCACGCCGACGATTTGCGATGTTGCCGCCGTGGCCAGCGCCACCAGCATCATGAACACCGTCGAAAGAAGGTTGATTCTCACACCTTTTGCCTCCGCCAATTCGGGCTGCAAGCTGGCGAATAAAAGTGGCCGAGATATGAACAGGAGGAGCGCCAGACAGACAATGGACGTGACCACCAACATCAGCAGCGTTTGATCGCTGATCGCCAGAATGTTTCCAAACAGAAGTGCGGTGGCCTGTGTGGCGGAAGATTTGAAAAAATGTAGAAACAAAAGGCCAAAGCCCAATGCCAAAGCCAACACCATGCCGATGGCGATATCGCGGTTGGCAAGACGGGCCCCGAAAAGCCCCATCCCCAAGCCCGCTGCGATGGTGAGCGTGAAGAGGCCAGCAAGAGGCGAGACGCCGATCAGCGCTGCACCTGTGGCTCCGGTGAAACCCACATGGGCCAAGGCATGGCCTGCGAAAGTTTGCCCGCGCAGGACCAGGAAATAGCCTACAGGGCCTGCTACCAGAGAAACGGCAGCTGCGGCGATCAGGGCAGTGCGCATGAAATCCAGCTCAAGCATGGTGATGACCATGATGATCGTGGCCTTCATGGCGATGGGCGTCACGCTCCACTTCCACGCTATCGGACATGACAAAGATACGCCCACCGACGCGGTGCACTTCGATGGGCGCATTGTAGAGCTTTGAGAGCACTGGCCCCGTGATCACGCTGTCCACCGGGCCGATCGCAGCCGCGCCGTGGCCGAGGTAGAGGATACGATCAATCGCCCAGAGCAGCGGATTCAATTCGTGTGAACTGAAAATGACGGGAATATGCAGTTCGGTTTGCAAGTGCTTCACCAAAGCCACAACATTGCGCTGTTGCCCGGGATCAAGATTGAGCAAGGGTTCATCCAACAACAACAGGCGAGGCTCATCGACCAAAGCTTGCGCCAGCAAGAGGCGCTGGCGTTCGCCGCCAGAAAGCTCCGTGAGCGGACGATTGGCAAGACTTGTTGCTTCCACCAGCGCCAGCGCCTTGTCCACTTTGCGGCGCAATGCGCTACCATAGAGCGGCAAGCCGGTGCTTTGGCCTTGCACCACAGCGGCCACATAGTCCCATCCGCGCAGGCGCGTTTCCGCAAGGCTGGCGCGGTTTTGCGGCATATAGCCAATGGCGGCATTTCCACGACTGGGTGGCTGACCAAAAACCAGCAACGAACCCTGAGCCAGTGGCAACATGCCGAGAATGGCGCGGAGCAGTGTCGTCTTGCCTGCGCCATTGGCCCCGAGAAGGCCGATGAACTCGCCATCATTGACCGCAAGGCTGACATTTTCCAGAATGCGGCGGTCACCAAGCTTGAGCGTGACGTTGTCCAGTGCGATTGCGACACCCATCAATGAGCATCCAGCGCTACAGCAATGGCAGACACTTCCTCGCTAAGCCATTGCTGATAGGTCTTGTCTTGAGGTTCGGTCTCCGTGACTGCGACAATGGGGATAGCATTGGCTTTTGCCAACGTGACCATCTTTTCCACCAATGGGCTTGAGGCCTGTCTGTTGAAGACGAGAAGCCTTACGGTCTTGGATTTCATATCCGCTTCGAAGCGAGCCACGTCACTGATAGAGGGCTCGGTATCATTCATCACCGCACGCTGAAATTCTGCTTCCTTCACGTCAAGGTCCATGGCCATCAGCATATAGCCGAAGACGGGTTCGGTTGCCGCGACGGGCGTGGCTTTGTGAGCGGCGGCGGTCTGGGCAATTTGTGAAGTGATGGGCAAAAGGCTGGCCTCGAAATTGATTTGATTCTGGCGATAGTCATCGGCGTGGGCGGGGTCGCGCGCAACTAACTTTTCGGCAAGTGCCTTGGTGAGGATACCGACGGTTTTGAGATCGTACCAGACATGTGGGTTGTCGCCCGTTTTGAAGCCTGCAAGCTCTCCGGCCACCACTATGTCAC
>JAYUEP010000236.1:0-2919 GCA_043739165.1 Hyphomicrobiales bacterium | reverse complement strand
ATCACCGCGGTGCAAGTGCCGGAAGGGGCCAACGCCGACAAGCGCGTTGATCTCCAGAATTTCTGGGCCAAGGACGACACCGCCATGCTGAAGCAAATCGCCGACGCAGCGGGCAAGGGCTTGTTGAACATTCCCATCGCCAAAACCTTGAAGCTCTCGCAGGTAGGCGAAGGCCACAAGTTGCTCGCCGCCGGGCAAGTGGGCGGGAAGATTGTGTTCGTACCCTGAGTGATTTTGGCCTCTTTCTCTTCAAAGCGGAGAGAGAGGCCGTCACCATCTTAGGGAAGAGCGAATGAGCACATACCGCCATGCGTCACTCCCGACTACCAACCCGTCATTCCCGCGAAGGCGGGAATCCAGCTAGTCACCAGTTGGTGTGTTCAATTGAATGCACGGTCACCATAATTTCGCAGTTCACAGTATTTCTAGAGATCGCCCAGCTCTAGTCGAGTTAGACTTATCATCCGATACAATAATCTCACGACTCGTCTTCTAGCAATTGAATGTGGTGTGACAAACAAATCAAGCCCCGTCCCATATCTGAGACGGTGACTACCGTAAAAATTGTTCAACAGTCGTAGCTCTCTTGTGCTTTGCACCGATAAATCATGCAAAGCGCATTCTTTGACTGCGCTATTCGCCAACTTCACGAGATCGTGGCCTAGTCCATTCCGCTTGCCAAACTGCGGTCGAAACTTATCGTAATTCTTGAATAGCAAAATCGACTTTAGGGTCACCTCAGCGCCTTGGCACAAATTTTGAAGGGCAACGTATTCGGTTGCCTCAGATTGATCATTTTGACGCAATAGTATGTAAGCTGCGAGGAACGCACATCCCTTTCCGAACATTGATCTGGCAACTTCACGTTTGCCGTTTTCGGTCAAGTTACCGGTCCCGGACAAACTCATCTCCTGTGTCCCACCCCGTCACCCCTTCACCACCAGAGCCTTGAACTTCTCTGCATAATCGGGATGCCACCGCGACAGCGCTGGGCGGTTTTCGATGATGTCGCCCGCGGCCCAGGCGATGCGCTTTTCATCCAGAGCCCGCGTCACATCATTATCCGGGCACAGGATATAGAAATCCCCACGCGTGAGTGCCACCAACATGAAATCAATCAACTGTTCGGGCGTCCACGCGCCTGCAGGTTTAGGCGCACCACTGGCCGCCGTCAGCCCCGTGAACACCCAGCCGGGGATCAACAGATGCGCTGCCACTTTGCAGCCCGCAATGTTGCGCAACTCATGCGCCAACGCTTCCGTGAAGGCTTTCACGCCCGCCTTGGAAACATTATAGGCCGGGTTGCCGGGCGGCGTGGTGATGCCCTGCTTCGAACCGGTATTGATGATCAGCCCGGCTTCACCATGCGCGATCATGTCTTTGGCAAAGGCTTGCGTGCCGTGGATCACCCCCATCAGATTGGTGCCCAGAATGTGCGCCCATGATGCGGAAGGTTCCAATGTAGAAGAGGGCGGCCCCAAGCCCGCGTTGTTCATCAGCAGCGTGACAGGGGGCAGGCCCTGCGCCACTTGCGCAGCAGCCTTCTGCATTGCGGCTTCATCACTGACATCCACGCCAATGGCCAGCACTTTTGCACCGCCGGCCGCCAGCTCCTTGGCTGCGGCCTCAAGCCTTTCGCCCGGAAGATCAATCATCGCCACAGCCATGCCGCGTTTGGCCATTTCCTTGGCGGCGGCAAGGCCGATGCCGGAGGCAGCCCCCGTGATCACGGCAGTGCGTCCGGTCTTGAATGCCGCATGGTCTGTCATTGTGTTCTCCGCCGCGCGCGCCGCGCCCCGCCATCATCGCCGAGCGTTTCAACCGATTTCAGAGGGGGCAGCTTCTGCACCTTCTTCAAATTCACAAACTCCGCTGTCTTGTGCGGAATGGCCATGGCTTCGACGAAATGTTGCTGGAACAGGGGTTCCACCGCCGTTTC
This sequence comes from Hyphomicrobiales bacterium, assembly GCA_043739165.1. Lineage (GTDB taxonomy): Bacteria > Pseudomonadota > Alphaproteobacteria > Rhizobiales > Aestuariivirgaceae > Aestuariivirga. The sequence continues at coordinate 980 of JAYUEP010000236.1, read as the reverse complement.
GATCTTCTCAATGCGGCGCACCACATGTTCGATCTCATCCCGCGCCGCCTTGTTGAGCAGCGCAATGCGCGCCCCCGTGCCCGCCGCATTGCCTGCACTCTGCACCCGCGCCAAATCGCAATCCGGAATGAGGCCAAGGATCATCGCGTATTTCATGTCGATATGTGAACCAAAGGCCCCGGCCAATCTGATCTTGGCGGGCTCATTGATGCCCAGCTTGTCCATCAACAAGCGCACGCCCGCATAAAGCGCGGCCTTTGCCATTTGAATGGCACGCACATCATTTTGCGTGATGCGGATCAAGGGCTGGTTCGATTCATCCGTAGGCTGACGAATGACATAGTTGAACGTACGCTTGAATGGTTCGATGCGGGGCGTGCGTGCCGCGAAGCTGCCATCCATCAAGCCATCCCGACTGATGATGCCCGCGAGATACATTTCCGCAATCGCCTCGATGATACCGCTGCCACAAATGCCTGTCACACCCGTGCCCGCAATGGCCTCTTCAAAGCCCGGCTCATCGCTCCACCGATCACAGCCGATCACCTTATAGCGGGGCTCCAACGTTGCAGCGTCAATGCGGATGCGCTCAATCGCACCGGGCGCAGCGCGTTGGCCGCAAGAAATTTGTGCGCCTTCAAAGGCTGGCCCGGTGGGTGAGGAGCAAGCGAGCAACCGCTTCTTCGAGCCCAGTATGATTTCAGCATTGGTGCCCACATCCACACACAGCATGATCTCATCAGACTCATGCGGCGCTTCTGACAAAGCCACGCCCGCCGCATCAGCGCCGACATGGCCAGCAATACAGGGCAGCACATAGGCGTAAGCTCCGGGATTGAGGGCAAAGCCCATCTCCCGCGCCGGGAAGGTGAGCGCCATGCCATCGGCCAGCGCAAAGGGCGCGCCGCCCAGTTCAGTGGGATCAATGCCGAGAAACAGATGATGCATGACGGGATTGCCGACCAGCACAACTTCGAGAA
>JAYUEP010000235.1:0-2929 GCA_043739165.1 Hyphomicrobiales bacterium | reverse complement strand
TTTTTGCCGGCCCGCAAAACTATCCGATGACGGTGAAGCTCAACAACATCTACACCTCCACCTTCGGTATCAAGGAATATAACGTGGAAATGGCGGCTTCGATTCTGACCGGCCTCGTCCCCCTCACCATCTATTTCGTTTCTGGCAAATGGTTCGTGCGCGGCATCGCCGCTGGCGCAGTGAAAGGTTGATTATGGCTACGGCGCAAACAAAATCCAAAACGTCAAGCGTTTCAATAAAAGGCCTGGCGCAAAGCTATGGTTCCTTGCAGGTTCTGAAACAGCTTGATCTTGAAATTCCAGATGGCGAATTCCTCGTGCTCTTGGGCCCCTCTGGCTGTGGAAAATCAACTTTGCTGAACTGCGTGGCGGGATTGTTGGAACCAACCCACGGCCAAGTTTTTATCAAAGGCAAAAACGTCACTTGGGAGGAACCTTCCAAGCGCGGCATCGGCATGGTGTTCCAATCCTATGCGCTTTATCCGCAGATGACGGTGGAGCGGAACATGTCATTCGGTTTGCGCGTGTCGGGCATGGACAAAGACGAGATCGAAAAGCGCGTGAAGCGCGCCTCAGAAATCTTGCAGATAGAGCCTTTGTTGAAGCGCAAACCGATGCAGCTTTCCGGTGGCCAGCGCCAGCGTGTGGCCATCGGTCGTGCCTTGGTGCGTGACGTGGACGTGTTCTTGTTCGACGAACCTTTGTCGAACCTTGATGCCAAGCTCCGCGCCGAACTGCGTGTGGAAATCAAGCGCCTCCATCAACGCCTGGGCAACACCATGATTTATGTGACCCATGATCAGATCGAGGCCATGACATTGGCTGATCGTATCGCGGTGATGAAGGGCGGCTCCATACAGCAGTTGGATGCACCGCTCACGATTTATTCGAAGCCGGTCAATCGCTATGTCGCCGGTTTCATCGGCTCACCCTCGATGAATTTTATCAAAGCCAAAATCGGCGGCACGGCAAAAGCGCCAACCATCGATATCGGCGATCAGAAACTGGATATTTCAGACTATCCCTTCATCAACGGCGTGCCCACAGGCCGCGACGTTGAATTTGGCGCAAGGCCCGAACACATCAACTTGATGCGCGCCAAGGAAGCCAAGGGCAAAGGCATTTATCCAGCCACTGTGGAATTGGTTGAACCCATGGGTTCGGATGCTCTTGTCTGGCTGGAATTCGGCAATCAAAAGCTTTCAGTTCGTGTCGAGTCTTCTGAGCATTATCAACCCGGCGAAAAAGTCGGCGTTCAGTTCCGTGTGGTTCAATCCTCGGTGTTTGACGCCCAAAGCGGCGACCGCCTGTAGGAGGCCAAGATGACGGAGAGCCACTCCGAAATTGATTTGGGTGGCACTTGGCGCATTGCTTCAGCCGATGGCAAGCACAGGGCCGATTATCAGGTGCCGGGTGATGTGCATTCAGCGCTGATCGTAGCGGGTGTAATTCCTGATCCCTATGTGGGTCGCAATGAATATGACGTGCGATGGGTGGCGGAGCAGGATTGGATCGCGACAAGAGAGTTCGAGTGGGACGGCGAGGGCACGTGGCATCTTGATGTGGATTATCTCGACACGGTCGCCGAAATCAAAATCAACAACAAGTCCGTGTTGAAAGCCGACAACTGCTTCCGCTGCTACACGCCCGATGTAAGCAAGGCGCTGAAGCGCGGCAAGAACAAGATCGAAATCCACTTCTTCTCAAACGTCAAAGAGGCCGCCAAACGCCAAAAAGCCCAGCCTTATTACGTGCCCTACAGCACCAACAACTGCCCCATCCCCGATGGCAACATGCTGCGCAAACCGCAATGCCACTTTGGCTGGGATTGGAACCTGGCGATTACACCGTTCGGCGCTTATGGACGCTGTTCGCTAGTTTCAGGAAGCCACAAAACCAAAATTCATCGCGATATATCGCAGACGTTCAATCGCGATGGTGGCGTGGAAATCGTTGTTCGCGTTGAACCAGCTGCTGAGATCGCTTTTGCTGGCGAAACCAAAAAGACAATAAATGGGAAAGCTATTTTCAACGTTGCCAAACCAAAACTTTGGTGGCCTGCAGGCTCAGGCGATCAGAATCTATATGAGTTGAAAATCCAAAGTGGTGCTGTGGTTGAAACCCTCCGACTGGGTCTGCGCCAAATCGAACTGATCAACGAGAAAGATAAAGTCGGCGCGCGTTTTGCCTTCAAGGTCAACGGGAAGGAAATCTTCTGCCGTGGCGCAAACTGGATTCCTGCCGACGCGTTGCCGTCAAACGCTACTCCAGAACTCACACGCAAACTTCTGCAGGCCGCCGTCGACGCCAACATGAACATGATCCGCATTTGGGGCGGCGGTTATTACGAGCAGGATTGGTTCTACGACATTTGCGATGAATTGGGCCTTATGGTTTGGCAGGATTTCCAGTTTGCCTGCAACATTTATCCAGCATCGCAAGACTTTCTGAAGAGCGTTGAGGTGGAGGTCCATTATCAAACAGCCCGCCTGCAACACCACGCCTGCATAGCCCTCTGGTGCGGCGACAATGAACTCATCGGGGCGCTCTCGTGGTTCCCTGAAACCCGCGCCAATCGTGATCGTTATCTCGCCGCCTATGATCGTCTGAACCACACGATTGAGCAATCGGCAAAAGCCATTGCTCCCAATCTCAACTGGTGGCCATCGTCGCCATCCCCCGGCCTCCTTTCCTTCGGCGATGCTTGGCATGATGATCGCTCGGGTGACATGCACTTCTGGTCGGTCTGGCATGAGGGCAAAGACTTTGAACATTACCGCGATGTGTCTCCGCGGTTCTGTTCTGAATTCGGTTTCCAATCTTATCCCTCGCTGCATCTCATCAAGCAATTCGCCACCAGCGAAGAAGATTTGAACATCGCCAGCGAAGTGATGGAAAGCCACCAGAAGAACAAGGGCGGCAATGCGCGC
>JAYUEP010000234.1:0-8803 GCA_043739165.1 Hyphomicrobiales bacterium | reverse complement strand
GGCGCACCCGACAGGATTCGAACCTGTGACCTCTGCCTTCGGAGGGCAGCGCTCTGATCCAGCTGAGCTACGGGTGCATTAACCTTCAGCCTATAGCTTAGGCCCGGCTGGCGTGCAAATTGCAACTTCTGCCTCAGGCACAATCGCGTGCCGATTTGGGACTGGCATCCGTGACACAAGCTAAACAACGCATCGACTGGGTGGATTATGCCAAGGGCATTTGCATCGTGCTCGTCGTGGCCATGCATTCTACCCTGGGCGTAGAGAAGGCGGCAAGCCAGCTTTCAGCTTTACATGGCTTCATCGATTGGGCCCGGCCCTTCCGCATGCCGGATTTCTTTTTAATCTCCGGCCTGTTTCTGGCAAGCCGCATTGACAGGCCATGGCGGAGTTTTCTTGACACCAAAGTGCTTCATTTCGCTTATTTCTATGTGTTGTGGATGTCGATCCAATTCCTCACCAAGGGCCATGACATCTATTTGCTGTCCGGTCTGACCGGCCTTCTGCGTGAATATCTGTTGGCCTTCATCGAGCCGTTTGGCACGCTATGGTTCATCTATATTCTTGCGGTGTTTTTCCCGCTCGCCAAAGCATTGCGTGCCGTTCCGCCATGGTTGGTCTTTGCGGCAGCCGCAGGTCTTGAGATGCTGCACCTGCAAACCGGCTATTTGCTCATTGACGAATTCGCCTCTCGCTTTGTTTACTTCTTCACAGGCTATTGGTTGGCCAAATATGTATTCCGCCTGGCAAGCGGTGTAGATCGCTTGGCCCCGTTTGAAATTTCCGCCGGACTTTTGGTCTGGGCCGCGCTGAACTTCATATTCGTCAGTGCGGGGTTTTCGGCTTTGCCGGGGGTAAGCCTCGGGCTTGGCCTGGTGGGTGCGATGGCGGTGGTTTCATCCGGCGTGCTTCTGTCGAAATTCCGCGCCGCCAAAGCGCTGCGTTATTGTGGCGAAAATTCCATCGTCATATATCTTGCCTTCTTCCTTTTCATGGCGACCGCACGAAGTCTTCTGCTGCACTATGTGCCGGGTTTGAATCTTTCGCTGATCGCGGGCCTGACAACGGCGGTGGGCGTCATCGGCCCCGTGTTGCTCCTCTGGGCCACACGGAAGACCAGGCTCAGCTTCCTCTTCAAACGCCCGCAATGGGCAAGGCTGGCGAATGAAGGCAAGGGATGGCATAGTGCGCCCCATGTCCGAGAACCTGCACAAGCCCTCCAGTCTCAAGCCCGGTGACCATCTCTATCTGATTGATGGTTCGGGCTTTATCTTCCGCGCCTATTTCCAATCCGCCAATCAGGATCCGAAATACAACAAACGCTCCGACGGCCTGCCCGTCGGTGCCGTACGGCTTTATTGCAATATGATGTGGGGCATCATCAAGGACAAGAAATCCCCCAACAAGCCCACGCATATCGCGGTGATCTTTGATACCTCATCGAAGTCCTTCCGCAATGACTTCTTCCCCGAATATAAAGCTCACAGGCCAGACCCACCCGCTGACATGCGCCCGCAATTCGGCCTCATCCGACAGGCGACAAGAGCTTTCAACCTGCCGTCGGTCGAGATGGAAAACTATGAAGCCGATGATCTGATCGCCACCTATGCGCGTCAGGCCGTGGCAATGGGTGCGACGGTGCGCATCATCACGTCCGACAAGGACATGATGCAACTGATCCAGCCCGGCGTGGAGATATTCGATCCCGGCAAAGAGAAAGTGGTTGGCGATGCCGAGGTGCTGGAGAAATTCGGTGTGACGCCGGATAAGGTGATCGACGTGCAATCGCTGGCCGGAGACAGCGTCGACAATGTGCCCGGCGTTCCGGGCATTGGCGTGAAAACGGGTGCTGAACTCATCAACACTTATGGTGATCTTGAAACGCTTCTGGCCAGGGCGAGTGAAATCAAACAGCAGAAGCGCCGCGAAAATCTTATCCAATTTGCCGATCAGGCACGCATTTCGAAGCGCCTCGTCACCCTCGATCAAAACGTGCCGGTAAAAGATCACATTGACTCATTTGCTGTTGAAGCCCCGCGGGCCTCGCAACTCATCGGTTTTCTGAAGGCGATGGAATTTACTACCATCACCAAGACCATTGCCACGGCGCTGGAAGCAGATATGGCAGCGATTGACCCCGTGCCCGTGGACGTGAAGTTCTGGCCGCCGGAAGGTGAAGCAGCCCCAGCGACAGATGCGCCAAAAGCGTTGATGGCGGAGATGTACAAAGACCATCGCAAGCCAGCCGCTTCGAATGAGGCGGATGTGGCAGCAAATTTACGCGCCATTCCCGTGGTCCATTCCGATTATGAAACCGTCACCACCATCGCAGCGCTCGAAAGCTGGATCACCGCAGCGTTTGCGCAACCCTACGTCTGCATAGACACAGAAACCGATTCACTCGACGCCATGCAGGCCAATATCGTCGGCGTGTCGCTGGCCACGGCACCTGGCAAAGCTTGTTATATTCCCCTGCGCCACCAAGGGCAGGGCGACGGCCTCTTTGCTGCGGGGTTGCATACTGGCCAGATTGATTTCAACGCGGCTATGGCCAAGTTGAAGCCACTGCTCGAAGCACCGCAAATTCTGAAGATCGGCCAGAATTTGAAATACGACATGCTGGCCTTGAAACAACTCGGCATCAACGTTTCACCATTGGACGACACGATGCTGTTGTCCTATGTCACCGAGTCTGGCGATGTCGGTCACGGCATGGATGAACTCTCGGAGCGACATCTCGGCCACAAGCCAATCTCGTTCAAAGAAGTTGCAGGCAGCGGCAAGAGTGCTGTCACCTTTGACCGCGTGCCCATTGACCGCGCCACGGCCTATGCGGCCGAGGACGCCGACATTACCTTGCGCCTCTGGTTGCTGCTCAAGCACAAATTGCAGCAGATGCGGAAAGTCACGGTCTATGAAACGCTAGAGCGGCCACTCGTGCCCGTTCTCATGGAGATGGAAAACGCGGGGATCACTGTGGATCGCCGCGTCCTGGCCAAGCTGTCGTCTGAATTCGGCGGCAAACAGCAAGCCTTGGAAGAAGAAATCTACAAACTGGCGGGTCAGCCTTTCAACATCGGTTCACCTAAGCAATTGGGTGATATTCTTTTCGGCAAGATGGGTTTACCCGGGGGCAAAAAAACTGCGACAGGCGCTTGGAGCACCGATGCCAGCACACTTGATGATCTTGCAGGCGAGGGTATAGAACTTGCCAAACGCATTCTCGAATGGCGGCAACTTGCCAAATTGCGCTCCACTTACACGGAGGCCTTGCCCGAATTCATCAATCCCAAAACCGGCCGCGTGCACACGTCATACGCCATGGCCTCTACCTCAACAGGCCGACTGTCTTCAACAGATCCCAATTTGCAAAACATTCCGGTGCGCACCGATAATGGTCGCCGCATCCGTACGGCCTTTGTGGCGAGCCCTGGCAACAAACTGATCAGTGCTGACTATTCGCAGATTGAACTGCGCGTGCTGGCCCATGTTGCCAATATCCCGCAGCTCACTAAGGCTTTTGCGGACGGGCTCGACATTCACGCCATGACGGCGAGTGAAATGTTTGGCGTTCCCATTGAAGGCATGGACTCATCTGTGCGTCGCCGCGCCAAGGCCATCAATTTCGGCATCATCTATGGCATCTCGGCTTTCGGTCTGGCCAACCAGCTTTCCATTAGTCGCGAAGAGGCGGGCGAATATATCCGCACCTATTTCAAACGCTTCCCCGGCATCAAAGATTATATGGAAGAGACCAAAGCCAAGGCCCGCGTCCAAGGCTTTGTTGAAACCATCTTCGGGCGGCGCATGCATTTCCCGCGCATCAATTCGCCAAACCCTTCGGAGAAAGCCTTTCTCGAACGCGCCTCGATCAACGCGCCCATTCAAGGCTCGGCCGCAGACATCATCCGTCGCGCCATGGTGCGCATGATGCCTGCCCTCCATCAGGCAAAACTTTCCGCGCGCATGTTGTTGCAGGTGCATGACGAATTGATTTTCGAATGCCCTGAGGGTGAGGCTCTGGCAACCTGCGAACTTGTCAAAAAAGTAATGACGACAGCGCCCGAGCCAGCGGTTAAATTGGCTGTGCCGTTGCAGGTGGATGCAAGGGCTGCACAAAACTGGGATGAGGCGCATTGAATGAAACTTTTGGTGATTGAGGATGATCATGCAACCGCCGATCACCTGCGCCGCAACCTGACAGACAATGGCCACACGGTCGTTCTGGCAGCCAATGGTCAGCATGGCCTGACCCAAGCGGCCGCGAGCGCTTATGATGCCATGATCATTGACCGCATGTTGCCGGAGCTCGATGGCCTCTCCGTGGTCAAGCGCCTGCGCGCGACCGCCAATCATACGCCGATCCTGATTTTGACGACGATGGACGGCCTTGATGATCGCGTTGAAGGGCTTGAAGCGGGCGCCGATGACTATCTCGTCAAGCCCTTTGCGATGCCCGAGCTTCTCGCCCGCCTGAATGCGTTGGCCCGCAGGCCCCCCGTCAATACGGTGCAAACCAGTTTGCGCGTCGGTGACGTGAATTTGGATTTGCTGAAGCGTGAAGTGCACCGTGCAGGCCAACAGCTCGATTTGCAGCCCCAGGAATTCAAATTGCTGGAATATCTCATGCGCAGTGATGGCCGCATCGTCACCAAGGCCATGTTGCTGGAACATGTGTGGGGTTTCCACTTTGATCCTCAAACCACCGTGGTTGAAACCCATATGAGCCGCCTGCGCGCCAAGCTTGATAAGGGATATGACAGGGCAATGATTGTCACCCAGCGCGGTGTGGGTTACCGCCTTGTTGCGTAGCAGCCGCCTTTTCAAAACGGCCAGTTTCCGCTTGGCGGTCCTCTGTGCCGCCCTCTTTTCGATCATCCTTGCTGCACTCCTGTTCTTCAATTACTTCGCCACCAGCCAGGCCTTGGAAGATCAGATGCGTGCACGCGTGAAGGATGATTTCACCACCTTTTCCGAAGAAGTCGATTCCGAAGGGTCTGACGCCGTCGTCAAGGAGATCACCGAGCGCATTGCCAAACCAGTCACTTTTGGAAGTTACTTCTACGTGGCCGATGAATCGGGCAGCCGCATTGTCGGTAACATCGATCAAGTCCCGATTGTGCCGGGCTGGCAGAAACTGTCCGCTGTGAACGCCAACAAGTCTAATACCGAAAGGGGCCATGAAGTTTGGGGGCAGGGCAAAATCTTCTCGGGCGGCTTTTTCATCTTTGTCGGACAGGATGCGCACCACGTACTTGCGGCGCAGCGCGGTCTTATACAATCCTATTTATGGTCTGGGATTTTGGCGGGGCTGATGTCGCTGCTGGCTGGCCTTGTCCTCAGCCGCAGTTTTTTGCGCCGTATTGATGACATCAACAAGACCAGCCTAGCGATCATGCAGGGCAATCTCAAAGAGCGCGTACCCATCCGCAGCACATCAGATGAAATTGATAAATTGTCGGCAAACCTGAACCAGCTCTTTGATTCCAATCAGGCCCTGCTTGAAAGCCTGAAGCAGGTTTCAACCAACATCGCACATGACTTGCGCACCCCTTTGACCCGTCTGCGCCACAGGCTTGAGGAAGCCAAAGTGAAAGGCAGGACCGTCAAAGTCCTGCGCAGTGAGATTGATTCATCAATCACCGAGTCTGACCAGCTCCTCGCTACCTTTGCAGCTTTGCTGCGCATCGCCCAGATCGAATCCGGTTCGCGCAAGAAAGCCTTTACCCGCGTCAATCTTTCCGAACTGGGAGAGCGTGTCTTTGGCATTTTTCAGGCCGTGGCGGAAGACGAAGGCAAGAAATTGCAGGCGGACGTGACACCAGACGTCTATTGCGACGGCGATGGTGAGTTGTTGCTGCAGGCACTGGTGAATCTCGTTGAAAATGCCATTCGCCATACGCCAAATGGCTCGACCATTTCCCTGCGCATCAAGCCGCCGGCGGTCATTGAAGTGGCAGACAACGGGCAAGGCATTCCTGCCTTGCAGCGGGACAAAGTGTTGGAGCGCTTTCACCGCCTTGATCATTCCCGCAGTACGCCGGGCAATGGCTTGGGTCTGGCGCTGGTCTCTGCAATCGCTTCGCTGCATGACACAAAGGTTGAACTCACTGACAATGGCCCGGGCCTGCGCGCCAGCCTGGCGCTTCAACCGGCTTGAACCCCAAGCCCCGCAACCCCGGCCACAATCAATCCAATGCCGAACCATTGTCCGCGCGAAACGTTTTCGTTCAACCATATCATGGCGAGCAGCGTGGCGAGCGCGCCATAGGCTGAAATGCCCATGGCACCCAGTTCCTTGCCGGGGAGTGTTCCCATGTAGTTGATGCCGGAGAGTGCTGCGACATCAAGGCCCCCCATGGCCAAGATCACCGCACCGATCTTCCACGTCAGTTTGGACGTGGGCGCTGGCTCGGTCAGCGCAAAGGGCAGGAGCAGCATGATGGCGGGTCCGCGCAATAGCCCTGCGGTGGTGACATCGCCAAACACCGGCCCAAGCCGCTGGCCCAAGACAATGGCAGTGGCAAAACAAACATCGGCCAACACGATCCAGAATGTCAGTTCAAGAAGCTTGCTTTTCTGAATGGCAGGCGCGTCAGCCGCGTCTTTATCGCCCGCGCGGCCCACGATGACTGCGCCCACCAGAATGGCCGCCATGGCGAGATATTGGAGAGATGTGGGTGAGGCTCCATTGAGAATGCCCCAGAGCACGACCAGCGCTGGATAGCCCGCCGTGAGCGGCCCGACGATGGCGACAGGTGCCATGGCGAAGGCTTTGAACAACCCGGCGATCGCCGCGCCATATATGACCCCGAGCAGTACAACCAAGAGCCATTCATGCGTACTGGCCTGCGGCAGATGGAAGAACAGCGGCGAGACCAGAAGCAACCCGGCCATCTCGGTCAACATGCCAAGCCGGAACGCGCCTGTGCGCGGTGCGAAATACCGCGCTGCCAGATCATGCACCGACCAGCACAGGGCCGCGAAGAGTCCGAGAAGCAATGCCATGGGCCCAGCCTTAGCATTGGGCCATGGCAAAGAATGGCGATTTTCTCCATTCCGTGTCCTTAAACGACAAGTCTGGGTCGCCATTTGCCCCTAGCTTAAGCCATGTTTCTTTCCGTCTTTGACGTTTTCAAAATTGGCATTGGCCCATCGTCGTCCCACACCATGGGGCCGATGGTGGCGGCACAGCGCTTCCTCGCAACAATGACACCCGCGCGAGTCGCTGTCGCGCATCGTCTGACGGCCACGCTTTATGGCTCTCTCGCCTTCACTGGCAAGGGCCATGGCTCGGATCGCGCTTTGGTCTTGGGTCTGGCAGGCTTCAGCCCGGAGACGCTGGACCCTGATCAGGTTGAACCCATTCTCGCCGCCATGCGCAGCGTTCACCTCGGTGCCAAGGACATTGCCTTTGATGCCGCGCGCGACATTATCTTTGACTATGGCCCCGCCCTCAAGGGCCATGCCAATGGCATGGTGTTCCGGCTGCTGGATGCGGAAGGCGCTGTGCTTGCCAGTGACACCTATTATTCGATTGGTGGCGGCTTCGTGCAAACCGAAGCGGAGCGCCTCGCGGCATCGGACGAGAAGCCGACGAAGCTCAACGTGCCCCATCCTTTCGCTTCAGCCGCCAGCATGTTGGCGATGGGCAAGGCCGCAGGCCTTTCGGTGGCCGCGATGAAGCGCGCCAACGAGGCCGCGACGATGACGGATGCTGCACTTAACCAGCGCCTCGATCAGGTATGGTCGGTGATGAACGCCTGCATGGAGCGTGGCCTTGTCCGCCACGGCCAATTGCCCGGTGGCCTCAAGGTGAAGCGCCGTGCGGCCGATATTTTTGCCAAGCTCAAGGCCGAGCAGGGCTCCAATTCGGTGCAGCCCCATCAGGTGATGGATTATCTCTCGGTCTATGCCATGGCGGTGAATGAGGAGAATGCCGCAGGCGGACGCATCGTTACCGCTCCCACCAACGGGGCCGCGGGCGTTGTGCCCGCTGTGATCCGCTATTATCTCGATCATTGCGCTGGCGCTGATCAACAGGGCATCCGCACATTCCTGCTGGCTGCTGCTGCAATCGGCGGCATCATCAAGCACAATGCTTCAATCTCGGGCGCTGAAGTCGGTTGTCAGGGCGAGGTGGGCTCGGCCTCGGCCATGGCGGCGGCCGGGCTTTGCGCAGCGCTGGGCGGCAGCAATGAGCAAGTTGAGAATGCGGCCGAGATCGCGCTGGAACATCACTTGGGCATGACCTGCGATCCGATCGGCGGCTTGGTGCAAGTGCCTTGCATTGAGCGCAATGCTTTCGGCGCAGTGAAGGCCGTGACCGCAGCGTCGCTTGCCCTGCGCGGCGATGGTCAACATCTGGTGCCGCTCGATGGCTGCATCGAAACCATGCGACAGACCGGTGTGGACATGAGCGATCGCTACAAGGAAACATCGCAGGGCGGTTTGGCGGTGAATATCGTGGCCTGTTGAGACGCAGGGCTTTGCGTGAACATAGCTTCGCCCTTGTTCGCCGGATGTCATCTCCGGCGGGAGAATAAGTAGGGAAGCGCGTGGGGAAATCCGACGCGGGTGCGGCTTAGAGTAGAGCCGCGATGAAATGCGTTGGGTTGCCCCACGCGCGGACAGGTTTGGTTCACCCGCTGGATGATGCACGTCCGATTTTACCCCCTGCTGAACACCCCACCTTAAGGAGCCAGATCAGCGTGTAGATAGGGGCGATGAGCGCCTGTTACAGCTCGAAGGATTTAACCAACAACCCATCGTAAACGCCACGACTACGTGCCCGGCCCTTAGT
>JAYUEP010000233.1:0-2944 GCA_043739165.1 Hyphomicrobiales bacterium | reverse complement strand
CAAAATCCATGGCGAGGTTGGCGAGGATCGGTGCATTGGGCTTGTTGAGCGTCATCACAACGGTGAGGTCATCAGCGCCTTTGGCGATGGAGGCGATGAGGTCGGGCATGCCCATGTCGCTGAAATAATCAAACGAGCCGCCGGAAACTTTGAAATAAGGATGGTTCTTGTCGGACTGGCGCGCGAAGGACCAGATCACGTCTTCGGCCGTCAGATTGCGCGTTGGGGTGAACCCATTCACGCCGGAATGAAACTTCACGCCCTTGCGGAGGTGGAAGGTGAGAACCTTGCCATCGGCGGAGACTTCATATTTTTCGGCCAAGCCTGGCTCCACCGTTGTGGTACCGGGGGTGAATTGAACCAGCTTGTTATAGACTGGGCGCGCCGCATCCAGACTGGTGCCCGTCGTGTTCATTGCTGGGGTGAAATTCTCGGGCGAGCCCTCGGAGCAATAGACCAATGATTTCGCCTGTGCCGCAACGGCAAAAAGCATGGTCCCCATCAACAGGCTTGTAGCCAGAATCGTTTTCGTTTTCATCTTTAACTCCCTTATTGTTTGCCTTGCTGAAAGGCCTTGGGAGCAGCTAAGCACTTCATGACCAGTTGGTCAAAATCAGAATGTAGCGATTGTATTCCAATCAACCGAAATCGACGAAGCAGCGGAATTACAGGCTTTCGCCCATCAATTGGTTGAAGATTGAAGCGACGGCCGTGTGGATGGTTAGGCTTTGCCGCGTCACTCGCCCTGGCACAGACGGGCCAGCGCAGCGGCGCTTGAAGCAGTGGCTGCTTCTTCAAAACCATGGCCAATCAAAGCTCCATCATAGCCTACGCGGCTGAGCATTTTGACGAACCACTGGAGGTCAATCACGCCTGTTGTCGGGGAGACAACCTTGCCACCTGCGTCAAAGTCCTTGGCATGAGCGAGAACTGTGTCTGCGCCCAAGAGGTCGGTAGCTTCAGCCATGATCTCTTTTTGCTGCGCCAATTGAGACGGTGACAAGAGATTGGCGGCATCGAGAATGATCTTCAATCGCGGTGATCTGACTTCATCCAAAAGTCTTCGTGCCACTTGCGCGTCTCGGATGACATTTCCAGGTTCCGGCTCAATGGCCAAGGCGAGACCGTGTTTCTCAGCTGCAGCCAACGCCCAATCGAGTTCACGGCGCAAGTCACTATAGGCAGCTGTGGTCGCGTTATCGGGATGAACTTCCCACATGTTGTGCACATTGCGCGAGCCCGTGCAGAGCGAAACGACAGGAGCTTCCATGCGCTCGGCCGCCAGCAAGACGTTGCTGAAGCGCGGGCGCATTTCGAGGCGATAGGCTGGATCAGGATGGGCCATGTTATAGGTGCCCGAAAGGGCGGCAATTTTGACGCCACTGGCGCGGGCATATACACCAGCTTGCTCGGCCACCCCACCTGGCAAGTTTGTGGGAACGCTCTCCAAACCGAGGCTTGAGAGATTCATTTGCACTCCGCCATAGCCGCCACGCTTGATGGCATGAAAAACTTCGGCAGCGGATTTCACAGGATAGGTGCGCGAGAAAATTGCGGGATACATCAGACCGGGCCTGAGACTTCGGCCAATGTGACAGGCTTTCCACTGCGTGCCGATTGCGCAATGGCCACCATGGCGCGCACGGAAGCCACACCATCCTCGATGGAAGCACCACTCATGGGCACGCCCTTCAAGACGACATCGGCAAAGCCTTCGAGTTGGCGGCGATAGAAGTGGCCATCAGCCCCTAGGGCGCGGTGATAGGCGCCATCGCTTTCGCGGAAAATGTCGACTTCGCTGGCGCGGTAATACCAGGGGTTAAAAATCTTGGCTATGGCGCTGCCATGTTCACCGTAAATCTGAAAGCCTTCGTGCCAATCCATTCGCACTTGTAAAGTGAGATCGAGATGACCCAAAGTGCCATTCTCAAACTCGACATCGACGAACCAGCAGATGGCACCGAATTTTTCGCGCAATCTCGTCTGGACTGATTTGATCGGCCCTACGAGATAGCGTGCGAGATCAACCAGATGACAGCCGTGCGCCAGCATGTAATAGCGGTGCTTGTCTGCCTTCGGGTCTCCTGCTGGGCGCAGGATGTTCTTGCCGGTGCGCGCCACGGGCTGAATGGCATCCGTGTTGGTATAGCGATGGGTTGAATCGCAGTACCAGGCCTTGAGAGCGAGGATTTCGCCCATCTCCTTGGTGATGAATTCATGGGCCGCCTGAATGCCGGGATCAAAGCGCAGCATATGGCCCACCTGCAACGTGAGGCCCGTGCGGCGCACGTCCTTCTCCAGTTCTTCCACCTCCTCAACTGCAATGCCAATGGGCTTTTCACAGAGCACGTGCATGCCAGCGGCCAAAGCTTTCTTTGCGGCGGGAACATGGAAGGCATCAGATGTGCCGATCACCACGGCATCGATGTTCTTGTCGGCCAGCATCGCGTCATAATCATTGTAGATATGTTCCGCGTCGTAGAATTTGCCGAAGCGTTGGGCCAGATCTTCATCGCGGTCGCAAACCGCAGACAGCACTGTGTTGCGGCCCTTTTGCGCTGATTCAAAATGGGCAAATTGCGATATCGGCCCGCAGCCTAGAACCCCCACGCGCAAGAGCTTGGCTTCTTTTTTTAGGGACAAGGGATTCTCCATCGCAGAATGATGTGAAAGGCTTAAAGCCGAATTGGCGCGTGCGTCAACCTTCCAGCTCTTCGCGCATGATCTCGATTTCGAGCCATTGGTTTTCGGCGGCACTCATTTCGTCGTTAGCCGCCTTGTGACGCTGCGACACGGTTTCGAAGCGCGCGGCGTTTTGGCTGAAGAGCTTTGGGTCCGCGAGTTCGGTTTCCAACTGGACCAATTCACTCTTTAGCGCCTCGATCTTGGCAGGCAGTGTTTCAAGCGCAAATTTCTCCTTGAAGGAAAGTTTGCGCTTGGGGGC
>JAYUEP010000232.1:0-8845 GCA_043739165.1 Hyphomicrobiales bacterium | reverse complement strand
GCCTTTCCCTTTGATGGAGAAATAGGCTAAAGCGCGGCCATGCCGGATACGATCAAATTTCTTCTGGTGATTGGGCTTATTGTTGGGGCGGTCTATGGCGCGGCCTTGGCGCTGGCCTCTTTCCCGCCAGAACAGGGCGAAATCAGCAGGCCATTGGCGCATGAAAAGCTCCGCCAGCACTGAAGCGGATTTTCGCCTGCGCGACCGATTTCTCGAAATGATGAGTGCTGAGCGTGGGGCGGCTCAAAACTCTATCGCGGCCTACCGACGCGATCTGGAGGGATGGCTTGGCTTCCTGAAACAGCGCGGCCAAACGGCCCTTAACGCTTCCACGCAAGATGTGCGAGACTTTCAGGGCGAAGTTGAGCGGCTTGGCCTTTCGCGTGCGACGGCGGCGCGGCGGCTTTCAGCCATCAAGCAGTTTCACGGCTTTCTCCATGGCGAGGGCAAGACCAAGGAAAATCCTGCTGCCATCGTCGAAGGCCCGCGCGCGGCGCAGCGGCTGCCCAAGATATTGAGTGCCCATGACATGGCTGCATTGATGGAAGGTGCGGCGGCGCAGGCGGCCGCTGTCAAGCCGGGACAGAGGTTCAAGTCCATGCGGCTCTATTGCCTGCTTTCAGTTTTGGCTGCGACCGGCTTGCGCGTGTCTGAACTCATCAATTTGTCATACCGCGCCGTGATGAGCGGTGATGATTTTCTTCTGGTCAAGGGCAAGGGCGGGCGCGAGCGGCTGGTGCCACTTTCCACGCAGGCGCGCAGCGTGGTTCAGGCCTATGTGACATTGCTGCGGGCCGAACACGAGGGGGAGCCCAAGTTCCTGTTCCCTTCTCACGGCGCGCAAGGGGTGTTGACGCGACAGCATTTTGCGTTGGAGTTGAAGGCGCTGGCACGGATGGCGGGCCTTGATGCGGACAAGATCTCTCCCCATGTGCTGCGCCATGTCTTTGCCTCGGAACTTCTGGCCAAAGGTGCTGATTTGCGCGCCGTCCAACAAATGCTGGGTCATGCCGATATTTCCACAACCCAGATTTACACCCATGTGCAGGCCGAACGGTTGCGCGAAGTGGTGACCAAACACCACCCATTGGCGCGAAAGAATGGACCAAAAAAAGGCCGGGCCAAGACGGGTTGACATTGGACTGGCCAAAAGCCAGTAACATCGCCAGATTGCAGTTTGAGGCATTATGATTCAATTTCTTGATTTCGAAGCACCGGTTGCAGAATTGGAAGGCAAGATTGCCGAGCTTCGTGCCATGGCGCAGGGCGATGCCAAGATTTCCATTGCCGATGATGTGAAGTCGCTGGAGCGAAAATCAAACAAGGCCTTGGCCGACCTCTATCAAAATCTTACACCTTGGCAGAAGGCCTTGGTGGCGCGGCATCAGCAACGGCCCCATGCGCTGGATTATATTTCAGCTTTGATTACGGATTTTGTGCCCTTGGCCGGAGATCGGAAGTTTGCTGAAGACGAAGCTGTTGTTGGCGGGCTTGGGCGCTTCAACGGCTTGCCAGTTGTGGTGATTGGACAAGAAAAAGGCTCCGATACAGATAGCCGCCTTAAACATAACTTTGGCATGGCCAAACCTGAAGGCTACCGCAAGGCGGTGCGTCTGATGGAAATGGCCGACAAGTTTGGCCTGCCGGTGATCAGTTTTGTGGATACGTCCGGGGCTTACCCCGGCGTTGAAGCGGAAGAGCGTGGGCAGGCCGAGGCCATTGCGCGCTCCACCGATTGTTGCCTTTCACTTGGCGTGCCTTTGATTGCAGTCATTATTGGTGAAGGCGGTTCAGGCGGGGCCATTGCCATTGCCACAGCCAATACGGTCTTGATGTTGGAACATGCGATCTACAGCGTGATCTCACCTGAAGGTGCGGCATCAATTCTGTGGCGGGACCCGGCACGCAACAAGGACGCGGCGACGGCGCTCAAAATCACGGCGCAGGATTTGAAGAAGTTCGGGGTCATTGACGAGATTATTGCCGAGCCGCTGGGCGGCGCGCACCGTTTGCCTGTGGATGCCATCCGTACCACGCGCGAAGTTCTTTCGCGTGTGCTTTCGGGCTATGCGGGTTTGGCGCCTGATGTTCTGCGCAATCAACGGCGCGAAAAATTCATGAGCATTGGCCGCAATCTTTAGATTTGGGAGACGATCATGCGCTTGAGCCGCCGCGATGTTTTGAAACTTTCGGCGGTCTTGCCGTTTTGGGGAACAGCGCAGGCCGCCGCGGTCAACCGCCTCACAATCAGCTCGCGCATTTTGGAAGTTAAGGGCAAGCCCGCCAAGGTTTTTGGTATTGTCGGACCCGATGGCAAGCCGGGCCTCAATCTTGTCTATGGCGAGGACTTTGATGTCGAATTGTTTAATGGCTTGGGCGAACCATCGGCCATACACTGGCACGGCTTGACGCCGCCGACGTTGATGGATGGCGTGCCCAAGCTTTCTGGGGCAGCACTGAAAGTGGGTGAGACGCGGCCCTACCGTTTCGCCAACAAGCGGGTGGGCACACATTGGATGCATTCGCATTTGGGCCTTCAAGAGCAACAGCTTTTGGCCGCACCACTCATTGTGCATGAAACAACAAAGCCTGTGTTTGATGAGCAGGAACATGTTGTGATGCTCCATGATTTTACCTTCCGTGATCCATCTGAAATCCTGGCCGAGCTACGCAACGGCGGCGGTGGCCATGCAGC
The DNA here is from genome assembly GCA_043739165.1 of Hyphomicrobiales bacterium. Taxonomy (GTDB): domain Bacteria; phylum Pseudomonadota; class Alphaproteobacteria; order Rhizobiales; family Aestuariivirgaceae; genus Aestuariivirga. Next base: position 6,150 of record JAYUEP010000232.1, on the reverse strand, counting down.
GCATATGAAAATGGATGGCATGAAGATGGATGGGATGGCGATGGGCAGGGATGTTTCCTTCGACGCCCTGCTGGCCAATGATCGGACATTGGATGATCCTGAAGTTTTGGCTGTCGAAAAAGGTGGGGCACTGCGCTTGCGATTGATCAATGCAGCTGCGGCCAGCAACCTGTGGGTCGATTTGGGGGAACTCAAAGGCTTGGTTATTGCTGTGGATGGCAACGCGGTGAAGCCCATCAGCGGTTCACGTTTTCCGCTGGCCATTGCCCAGCGCGCCGATGTGCGGATCACCCTGCCCACTCAAGCAGGCGCTTGGCCAATCCTGTTTCAATCCGAGGGGGCCGCCCTGCGTGGTGGGTTGGTGCTTAGGGTTGGCGAAGGCACAGTTGCCAAGCTCTCTGATCAGGGCGAGCCGGGTGAAGCTATCGGGCTTGAATTCGAGGCAGCGTTGGGCGTTGCTTATGAGTTCAAGAAGGACAAAGTTTCTCAACGCGAAATTGTGAGGTTGACCGGAGGGGACGAAGGCTATCAATGGAGCTTCAACAACAAGGCCATGATGCATGATGTGCTTTTTCGCGTGAAGCAGGGCAGGCGCGTCGAGTTGACCATGCACAACATGACATCCATGGCGCATCCGATGCATCTGCATGGCCACTATTTTCAAGTGACATCAATTGATGGCAAGGCCTTCGAAGGCGCATTGCGCGATACGATCCTGATTCCGGCGGGTGCGAAGGTGAGTGTTGAATTTGATGCCGATAATCCCGGCACTTGGGCTTTTCATTGTCACCATCTCTACCACATGAGCAGTGGCATGATGGCTGCCATGGCCTATGTCTGATTTGGACCGGATAGTTCAATCGCGAACGTCGCTCGCCGGCTTAGGGGCCGTTCAGAAAAGTTATGATCTGATTGTACTTGATCATGATGGCGGCGTTGAAAGTGTTGACGCCAGTCAAAACCACCAAGCTGATTGCGGTTGAGAGGATGCCATATTCGACAGCGGTGACGCCCTGGTCGTCAGCCCAGAAGCCCTGCAATGACTTTGTTGAATGAATCTTGTTCATTGTTGTTCCTCACTGCCGGGAAACTAGTGCCAATTACATTGAAAGCGCGTTAACTTATTATGCAGGATTGAGCGCATCTTGGTCACTACACGCAAAAAGTTCAGCAGGGTAATTGGAGTGTTAATGCCGTCCGCTGAAGCTAAAGCAAATCAACCAAATGCGGTATCAATGGTAAATCCGCCGGTGGCATAGGGTGGTTTTTCAGTTCTTGGGCTCTAACCCATTTCAACTCTTGGCCTTCAAGCGGCTGGGCAAGGCCTTTCCATCTGCGGCAAACATAAAGTGGCATCAGCAGGTGAAAATCCTCATAGGCGTGAGACGCGAAGGTGAGGGGTGCCAGGCAAGATTGTTCGACATCAATACCCAGTTCCTCGCGCAATTCACGGATCAATGCAGCCTCCGGGTGTTCGCCGTCCTCGACTTTTCCACCGGGAAACTCCCACAGGCCCGCCAGGGCTTTGCCTTCGGGCCGCTTGGCCAAAAGCACACGGCCGTCAACGTCAATCAGGGCAACGGCGGTGACCAAGAGCCGTTTCATGGTTAACTGCGATAGGAACCGTTGATGTCGATGTAGCGGTGGGTGAGATCGCAGGTCCAGACCGTGGCTTTGCCCTTGCCCACGCCGATGTCAGCTTCGAGCCTGATGTCGCGGCCTTTCATATGGGGCATGATGTCGGCTTCTTTGTAGTTCTGGTCTTTCATTCCCTTGGCTGCCACGAGAACGCCACCGATCTTGATGCGGAGCTTGTCGCGGATTGCCTTCTCACCCGATTTGCCGATGGCCATGACGATGCGGCCCCAGTTTGCGTCTTCGCCAGCGATGGCGGTTTTGACCAAAGGCGAGTTGGCGATGGCCATGCCAATTTTATGGGCAGCCTTGTCGCTTTCAGCGCCCGTGATTTTGATCTCGATCAGCTTTTCAGCCCCTTCGCCGTCTTTGGCGACTTGGATGGCAAGATCATGGCAAACGGCAAGAAGCGCTTTGGCAAAGGCTTTTTGGTCTGCGTCAGATTTCGCGGTCGCGCCCGTACCCGTTGCAAAAAGGAGAACCGTGTCTGACGTTGATGTATCCCCGTCCACCGTGATGCAGTTGAAGGTCGGGTTCACGGCTGCCGTCAGCGCCTTCTGCAAGGGCTTGGCGGCAATCTTTGCGTTAGTAAAAATGAACACCAGCATGGTCGCCATATCCGGCGCGATCATGCCTGAACCTTTGGCGAAGCCGTTGATGGTGACGGTTTTGCCAGCGATCTTTGCTTTTACTGTCGCCATCTTGGCGAAAGTGTCGGTCGTCATGATGGCATGGGCGGCCATGTTCCAAGCGGCAGTTTCGGCCTTGGCAGTAAGTTCGGGCAGGGCCCCCACGATGGGGGCTGGGTTGAGTGGCTCGCCGATCACGCCTGTCGAGGCCTGGAACACTTCTGCTTGTGTACAACCGATCAAACTTGCTGCTGCCTTGGCCACGGCCTTGACTGTCGCTACACCTGCCTTGCCGGTGAAAGCATTGGCATTGCCTGCGTTGACGACAAGGGCGCGGGCTTTGCCTTGCTTCAAGCCCGCCGCGCACCAATCAACCGGTGCCGAAGGTGATTTCGATCTGGTCAGGCAGCCAGCAACCGTGGTGCCTTTCGGCATGAGGGCGAGGAGAACATCCGGGCGGTTCTTGTAGCGAATGCCAGTTGCCGCCGCCGCGAGCTTTACGCCCGCAATTTCCGGCATGTCCGGCTGGCTCGCCGGGGCCAAAGGTGAAACCACATGCGCCATGCTGCCGCCCTTGTAAGATCGCGTTATTGTTGTTGTTGACCGTTGTCGGGCAAGGTGAGATCGCCCTTGCCGCCAGTATCCGCGCCATCACTGTTGCCTTGGACTGCTGCGGCAGCGCCATTCTGCTTCTGCTGATCAATCAGAGCCTTGTTCTGGGCCTGGGCTTCGGCTTGCGCTTTTTTCAGGTCAGGATCGAGAACTTCGACCTTGGCCGTGCCTTGCAGCGAGGACAGGAGGGCCTGGACCTTGTCGCGCACCAACACGTTCTTGATCGCGGCTTTGACTTGATCATAAGGCTGGGCGGAACCCATCTTGCGATCATCGAGACGGATGATGTGCCAGCCGTAGTCAGTTTTGACTGGAGCGGAAACTTCGCCCTGCTTCAAGGCAAAAGCGGCCTTGGAGAACTCAGCCACCATTTCAGGCGCAGTGAAATAACCGAGATCGCCGCCGTAATCCTTCGAGCCATCGAGGCTATATTGCTTGGCCAGGTCTTCAAACTTGGCACCAGCCTTCAGCTTGGTCTCAATGTCATTGGCTTCTTTTTCGGTGGCCACCAGAATGTGCCGTGCACGGATGCGCTCGGTCTGGGCCACTTTGGAAGCTTCCTTATCATAGGCAGCCTTGATTTCGGCTTCTGTCACCGACGGGGCGATTTTTTCGGCGAGATAGGAATCACGCAATGCCTTGGCCTGATAGGCGGCGAGGCGGCGCTTGTAGTCATCTGATTCAGCCGAGCCTTCCTTGGCTGCAACCTGCGCCAGCAAATGGCGCTCAATCAGGAATTCCACCACGAAAGGAAAGCGCAGTTTGGCCGGCATGTTAGGCAATTGGCCGATCACATCATCAAAGGCCATGCGGACTTCGGAGGTCTTGATTTCATAGCCGTTGACGGTGGCTATGGTTTTGTCATCGCCCGCCAGCGTATCCGCCGTTGCGGTCTGCGCGTGGGCCTGGGCAGTGAAGAGCGACAGGCCGAAAACACCGACAAGCAGGGCGGACTTCAAAGAAAATTGAAAATGTGTCATAGAATCCATCGATCATTGCCCCTTGGGCATTGCGTATATTGAGCCATTGGCCTTGAAACAAGGCAAGAATATGCCTTTTCAGGCCGCTGTTGCCGCATTGCAACAGGTTGAAACTATGCCAACCGTCACTTATCTCCTGCATTCGGATTTGAGGGTTTCCCCAACCCGCATCTCTGGGCTATAGCGGGCCAAATCGCATTGTCATTTCGGGGTCTTGCCCCTCTAGGATCGAATCATATGCTCGGAATTCTGCGCAAAACGGCAGCAAGCCTCTTTGGCACGACCAACAGCCGCAAGCTGGTCACCTATGAAAAGAAGGTTCCAGCCATCACTGCGCTCGAAGCCACCTATGCCGCGTTGAGCGATGATGAGCTGAAAGGCCTGACGGTGCAGTTCAAGGCCGAGCTGGCGGCGGGCAAGTCACTTGATGATATTTTGGTGCCTGCTTTCGCAGCAGTGCGCGAAGCGGCCAAGCGGGCGTTGGGATTGCGGCCTTTCGACGTGCAGTTGGTTGGCGGCATGATTTTGAACGCGGGCATCATTTCTGAAATGAAGACGGGCGAGGGCAAGACGCTCGTTGCCACGCTGCCCGTCTATCTCAACGCACTCGAGGGCAAGGGTGCCCATGTGGTGACGGTCAATGACTATCTGGCCAAGCGCGACTCGGAATGGATGGGCAAGGTCTATGCGGCCTTGGGCATGACGACCGGCGTGATTGTTCACGGGTTGGACGACAACCAGCGCCGTGCAGCCTATGCCTGCGACATCACCTATGGCACCAACAATGAGCTGGGCTTTGATTATCTGCGCGACAACATGAAGTATCATCTCGAAGAGATGGTGCAGCGCGGGCATCATTTTGCCATCGTCGATGAAGTGGACTCAATCCTTGTAGATGAAGCCCGCACTCCGCTGATCATTTCGGGCCCGGTGGATGACAAGTCTGATCTTTACAACACCCTTGATCGTTTCATCCCCCAGCTTGCCAAAGAAGACTTTGAGCTCGATGAAAAACAGCGTCAAGTAACGCTGACAGAAGTGGGCAACGAACATCTCGAACAGTTGCTGACAGCGGCAGGCATGCTCAAGGGCGGAACGCTTTATGACGCAGGCAATGTGACCATTGTTCATCACATTCAAAATGCCTTGAAGGCCCACAAGCTGTTTACCCTGGACAAGGACTATATTGTGAAGGACGATGAAGTTGTTATCATCGACGAATTCACCGGCCGTATGATGCCTGGGCGGCGTTATTCTGAAGGCTTGCACCAAGCCATCGAAGCCAAGGAACATGTGCAGGTTCAGCCTGAAAACGTGACGATGGCTTCGATCACGTTCCAAAACTATTTCCGCATGTATGACAAGCTTGCCGGCATGACGGGCACGGCACTGACGGAAGTGGAAGAATTCATCGACATCTACGGCCTTGATGTTCTCGAAGTGCCGACCAACGTTCCGGTGGCGCGGTTGGACGAGAATGATGAAGTTTACCGCACTGAGCGCGAGAAGTTCGACGCGATCATCGCCACCATCCGCGAAGCGAAAGCCAAGGGGCAACCCGTCCTCGTCGGCACGGTTTCGATTGAAAAGTCTGAAACGCTTTCCGCCGCTTTGAATGTGGCCGACATCAAGCATAATGTGTTGAATGCGCGGTTCCATGAGCAGGAAGCGCAGATCATCAGCCAGGCTGGTGCACCAGGCAATGTCACCATCGCCACCAACATGGCCGGCCGTGGCACAGACATCAAGCTCGGAGGCAATCTTGACATGCGCATTGAGCAAGAACTTGCCCAGATGCCACAAGGATCTGAGCGCGAACGTGCCATCCTAAAGATCAAGGATGAGATCGAAAGCAACAAACGCATTGTGCTCGACGCAGGTGGGCTGTTTGTGATCGGCACGGAGCGGCATGAGAGCCGCCGCATTGATAACCAGCTGCGCGGCCGCTCTGGCCGTCAGGGCGACCCCGGCCGTTCGCGCTTCTATCTTTCGCTGCAAGATGACCTGATGCGCATTTTCGGTACGGACCGTTTGGATGGCATGTTGCAAAAGCTCGGTTTGAAAGACGGAGAAGCCATTGTTTCGCCGTGGATCAACAAGGCCTTGGAAACAGCGCAGAAGAAAGTGGAAGCACGCAACTTCGATATCCGCAAGAACCTCTTGAAGTTCGACAATGTGATGAATGACCAGCGAAAGGTGATCTTTGACCAGCGTGTCGGCATCATGAAGGGCGAAGAAGTTTCGGAAACCGTTGATGACATGCGCCACGACGTGGTGAATGAACTGGTTGCCAA
>JAYUEP010000231.1:0-26440 GCA_043739165.1 Hyphomicrobiales bacterium | reverse complement strand
CAAATATCGCCCAGCTTGGAACAGTGAATTCCTTGTAGACATGGTTTGAATAAAGCAGCACGGCGATGACACCCGCAGTCTTTTGCGCGTCGTTGCTGCCATGGCCGATTGAATAGAGCGCCGATGAAACCAATTGCAATTTGCGGAAGATGCCATCGGCCCATGTGGGATTGGCTTTGGCGAAGGCCCAACTCGCAAGGATCATCAACACAATGGCGATGAGAAAGCCGGTGAAAGGCGAGAGCACGATGGCATAGATGGTCTTTGAAAGACCGGCCCACACAATAGCGCTGGGGCCGGCCTTGGCCATGCCTGCGCCCACAATGCCACCCACCAAGGCGTGAGATGATGACGAGGGGATGCCTGCCAGCCAAGTGATCACATTCCAGGCAATGGCCCCTGCCAATGCGCCGAAGACGACGGCGTTGTCGACCAAGTCTGGCGAGATGATGCCCTTGCCCACCGTGTTGGCCACATGCGCTTCAAACAGGAAGAAGGCGACGAAATTGAAAAACCCGGCCCAGAGCACGGCCTGCACCGGTTTCAACACGCGGGTCGAAACCACGGTGGCGATGGCATTGGCTGAATCGTGCATGCCGTTCATGAAATCGAAGGCCAAGGCCACGAAGATCAGGAACAGGACGGTGCCGTTGAAGGCGCTCATATCCATGTGGCGCTTTCCTTACACGTGCTCAATGACGATGCCGTCAATGGTGTGAGCCACATCCTCAAACTTGTCGGCCACCTTTTCGAGATGGCCAAAAAGTTCCGCGCCAATGATGAAGGCCATCGCGTCCTTCTTGGCCTTGCCCTTGATCAAAGCCTTCAAGCCGTTTTCGTGATGGCGGTCTGACTCATCTTCAATGGCAATCATCTGGCCGCAGAGTTGGTGAAGTTTTGCGGCATTGCTGCCGACATTGCGCAGCAGCGGCAACACATGGGTCAGGATCGTCGCCATCTGCACGGCTTCATCGGCGATGATCTTCATGTTGGGTTCGAAGGCCTTTACTTCAAACAGGAGAATGGCCTTGGCCGTCTTGTTCATCTGATCAACGGCATCATCCATGTCCGTGATCAGGTTCTTGATGTCGCCGCGATCAAAGGGCGTGATGAAACTTTTGCGCAAGGCTTCAGAGACCGTGGCGGCGATGCCGTCGGCTTCATCCTCGGTTTTCATCAAAGCGGCGCAATGGTTGGCGATGGTCTTGCCGCCCTCAAAAATCGCCGCGAGGGATTTTGCCGCTGCCAAGGATTTAGCCGCATGGCCCTCAAACAGATCGAAGAACTTGTCTTCGCGCGGCATCAGCTTTTTCAGAAATCCAACCATTGCACCGTCCCTGTCTGTTCGATTGTGACAATCGTATGACAGATTTGTAACAGCTACGAAATGGGGTCAGCGCTTTATGAACCGCAAATAATGCGAGCCCCGGCCTTCGCGACGGGCTTTGGCTTCGTAACGGGTTTGAACCCAATTTTCAAAGGGTTGCTTGCCATCGCCGTGCTCTTCAAAGAGGTTTGAGGCGGTCACATGTTCGCGGGTCCAGGTAACATAATCTTCGATGTCGGAAGCAAACCAGAACTCGCCACGGGGTTTCAGCACGCGGGCGAAGTGGGCAAGATTATCGGCGTTGACGAAGCGGCGCTTCTTCTGCGCCTTCTTCGGCCATGGGTCTGGATAAAGCAGATAGATGCGCTCGAAGCTTTCGGGTGGCAGCGCTTCGAGGAGTGGTCTTGCATCGCCATAGTGGATGCGCAGATTGGTGAGCTTGCGCGCTTCAATCTCTGCCAAGAGTTTTGCCACGCCGTTGAGGAAGGGTTCGGCCCCGATATAATTGATTGGGGGATTGAGTGCTGCTTGATGTGCGAGATGTTCGCCACCGCCAAAACCGATTTCGAGAATGCGCGGGGCTGGCACGGCGGTGAGGGGTGCGGCCATATCCACCGCCACTTTGGGCAGCAAGATTTCCATCAGTTCAGAATGCAAACGGCGCAAGGGTTTTCCCTTGCGCCGTCCGTAAAACTGATGCTTTGAGCGGACTACCGTCACTTCACCGCTTTCTTGAGCTTGGCGACGAGGTCAGTCTTTTCCCATGAGAAGCCGCCGTCCTTTTCGGGCTTGCGGCCGAAATGGCCATAGGCCGAGGTGCGGGCATAGATGGGTTTGTTGAGATCAAGATGGGTGCGGATGCCGCGCGGCGAAAGATCCATCACCTTGCGCAGAGCCTTTTCAATTTTGGCATCACCAACTTTGCCCGTGCCATGCGTATCCACATAGACAGAGAGCGGTTGGGCCACGCCGATGGCATAGGAGAGCTGAATGGTGCAGCGCTTGGCGAGCTTGGCGGCCACAACATTCTTGGCAAGATAGCGCGCGGCATAAGCGGCGGAGCGATCCACTTTAGTTGGGTCCTTGCCGGAGAATGCGCCACCACCATGGGGGGCGGCACCGCCGTAGGTATCCACGATGATCTTGCGGCCGGTGAGGCCTGAGTCTCCGTCCGGGCCGCCGATATGGAACTTGCCTGTGGGGTTTACGTGCCAGACGGTGTCTTTCTTGATCCAGCCCTTGGGTAGAGCCTTGCGCACATAGGGTTCAACCAATTTGCGCACATCGGCAGAGGTCATGCTCTCTTCCATATGCTGGTGAGAGACAACGATTTGCGTGGCGGAAACGGGCTTGCCGTTTTTGTATTGAACGGTGACCTGGCTCTTGGAATCCGGCCCCAAGCGCTTTTCGCCCCCGTGGCGGGCTTCGGCCAGAAGCTGCAAAATGCGCTGCGCATAATAAAGCGGCGCAGGCATCAGGTCTGGCGTTTCATCGCAGGCATAACCGAACATGATGCCTTGATCGCCGGCCCCTTCTTCTTTGCTGGCGGTATCATCCACGCCCACGGCGATATCTGCCGATTGATTGTGCAGCAGCACTTCGATATTGGCCGTGTCCCAATGGAAGCCCGACTGTTCATAGCCGATGCTCTTGATGGCCTTGCGCGCCACTTCGATAATTTTTTCCTTGGTGATGGATTGCGGGCCGCGCACTTCACCGGCGATCACCAGACGGTTGGTGGTGGCCAAGGTTTCGCAGGCCACGCGCACGCGCCATGGGTCCATCTTCTCGGCCAAGGCCTCGCGAAAAAACAAATCCACAACTTCGTCGGACACGCGGTCACAGACCTTGTCCGGGTGGCCTTCAGATACGGATTCACTGGTGAATTGGTAGGAACTGCGCGCCATGGGTGCCCCCTGAAAGGCTGGTTGAATTTCTACATAAAGATATCTTTATGCGTTTCCTGCCCCCTCATACAGCGATTTATGCGAGATTCAAGGCCCGAGATTTTGGACCGCCAAAGCAAACGGCACCAACTGAGTGATGCCGTTTTGTTTCGATCAATTGAATCTTCGCATCTGGGCGCGAAGGCGTTACTTTTCAGACTCGACAATCAAACGTGCCAGGCTGGCAATAAGTTTGCGCTTGGTGGTGGAGTCGGCCTCTTTAAATGCCTTGGCCAATTGCACGCCTTCTGGCGACATCATCGCGACGCTGAACTCATCAGCAGTGCCTTCACGCAGGCCTTCTGAACCTTCCGTCCCCGGCAGGCCTTCGAAGAAAAACTGCACCGGCACACCAAGCGTTTTAGCCGCATAGAAAAGGCGGCTGGCGCTGATCCGGTTTGAGCCCTTTTCATATTTCTGAACTTGCTGGAAGGTGATGCCCAGCAATTCGCCAAGCCGTTCCTGACTCATATTGATCAGCTGACGCCGCATTCTGATTCGTGCGCCCACGTGTACGTCGATGTAGTTGGGGTCTCTACGTGTCATTTAGTTCCTCAGACCGATGCCCCCAGCCTGTTACACTTATTTGTCTCTCACTGGCTGCCAAAAACCTTTGAGGACGCAGGGAAGAGTTGGTGAACCGCCGTTAAGACAGGCAAGATGCAGTAACACTTCAATTTTTCGATATTATATTCTTTTTAGTCTTTCTCCAAGGCCAATAGCAAGAACAAGGACAACAAATCGTATAGATTACGACCATTTGGCATAGGACGTCGGCGGGGCGGATTGCGGCAGCAGGAGATCAAAAGTGCCCGTTGTGCCGAGCTGCGACTGAAACGTCATCCGGCCATAAGAATCAATGACGGCTGACACACCGGTATTGGCAGCCCGGGCTACCGGCAAGCCAAGCTCAATGGCGCGGAGCCGAAGCTGTGCCAGATGCTGGTAGGGACCGACAGACTTGCCAAACCAACCGTCATTGGTGACGTTCACCAGCCAGGCGGCCCGCGTTGCCGGGTCCGACACCGCGCCCGGGAAAATCGCCTCATAGCAGATCGACATCCCTACAAGTCCAGCGCCGGGAACGGGCAGATTTGTTGGCCCCCGCCCCGTTGTAAAACTCTCCGGCAAATTGACGACCTTGCGCAGGCCCAAAGGCTCCAGCAACCAAGCCAGTGGCAGGAATTCACCGCCCGGGACAAGGCGCCATTTGTCATAGTGTCCAAGAACTTCGGCCTTGTCGTTGAAGATGAGAATGCTGGTAAAATAATCCGCGCCGTCATCGGGGCGTGACCTTCGCACCGCGCCTGCGAGCAGGGTTTGGCCGGGCTTCAACACTTGCGCCAATTCGGCCCTGCCCTGCATGCTCTCGTCAATCAGAAAGGGGACCGCTGACTCCGGCCAAATGATATGGGTGATAGGTCGGCCCGTGGAAGATGGTGCTGCCGTCAGGCTTCGCAACTGGTCAAAAATGGCCCGCGCATTGCCCGCACGCCACTTGTCGCTTTGGCTGATATTGGGCTGGACGAGGCGCAACATCACCCCCTCAACATACTGCGTCGGGTTCGACGCAAGGCGCCATTCGCCCCAAGCATAGCTCAAAGGGAGCGTGAGCAGCACGGCAATGGCGATTAGACGTTCGCGTTGATTCTTCTGAACAATGGCGAAAAATGCTGCGGCCCAGAGCCAGACCATCAACGTCAAACCATTCATTCCGATGACTGATGCGAGTTGGGCAACGCCGCCCATCCCGTCCACCGCCTGACCAAAAACGGCCCAGGGAAAGCCCGTGAACAGGTGGCCGCGCAAGAATTCTAAAACGGCCATGGAAATTGGCACGGCCAACCAAAGCGGCAGGCCGCGCTTTGTCATTTGCACCGCTGCGACAATGGCTGCCGCCCAGAACAAGGCGAGGAAAGCGGAAAGGCTGCCCAAGGCAATGGGCATCATCCACAGGTCGTTGGCGGCATCCACCAAAAAGGCAAAACCAATCCAATGCAATGCGCCGAGAAAATACCCAAAGCCGAAGCTCCATCCCCATAACAGGTCGCGGGAAAGGCTTTGCGCAAGAGAGCATTTCAAAATTGCGAGCGCCAGAGGTACGGTCACGAACAAGGCCCACCATGCATCCACAGGTGCCAGACACAGGGCTGAAAGCGCACCCAAAGCCAGCAGGCTCATTTTTGGAAATCGTTGAGATAAATCTATCGACACATCTGGCCCATTGTGTTGTAGAATCGCCATGGCAAAGCGATTGCGAGACAAGCTGTTTCGCAGTCGACGGGATTTAGTCAAGGCCGGGGGAATCATGAAATCTTTAGAGGCCGCGCAATTTGTGCGGAATGCCGAGCTGCAGCTTGGTAAAATCATTGACGCGACACGACGGCCCGGCGGGTTTTCCACGCTCTCGCCGGTACAGCGGCGCTTGCTTGTGGCAGCGATCCTTGCCACGGTCATCCCATCGGATGGCAAGATTCTGGAGATTGAAATACAGCATTTTCTCAGCCATCTGCGGCAGCGCTACCGGTTCCACATCGCTGACCAGAAACAGGCCATGGACTTCTTGAACGAAGGGCTTTCCGCCGAACAACTGCAACAGGCGGCCAAGCAATTGCAGGAACTCCTGAGCATTGAAGACCGGATGGCCTTGATCGGAATGTTATGGGATATCGCACTTTGTGATCATCATCTGCATCCCGCGGAAGAAGCACTCATTCACAGCGTGGCCCGTCACGCGGGCGTTGCGCGCAAGAAGGTGATCGAAGAACAGGCCCGCGCCGCGCGCGCCAATTCCATCGGTCGCTAGCGATTTTTCGCTGTGGCTTCAGCCATGCTGCACAGGACTTCAAACATCATGACAACGCCTGCATAGGCGGTGAGACCCGAAGGATCAAAGGGTGGCGACACTTCCACCACATCGGCGCCCACGATGTTGAGGCCACGCAGTTCGCGCAGAAGAGCCTGGGCTTCGCGTGTGGTGAAGCCGCCGATTTCTGGCGTGCCGGTTCCCGGGGCATAGACCGGATCGAGCATGTCGATGTCAAAGCTGACATAAGTTTCGCCATCGCCAACTATCTTGCGGGCTTCGGCCATGATGACTGTGGGGCCTTTCTCAACAGCCTCCTCGATGCGCACGAGGCGAACGCCCATTTTCTCGCCCCATTCAAAATCGTCGTTGTCATACATTGAGCCGCGCAGGCCAATCTGGATGGTGCGCTGCGGGTCTAGAACGCCTTCTTCAATGGCGCGGCGGAAGGGCGTGCCATGGGTATATTTGAAGCCGCCAAAATAAGAGTCATAAAGATCTGTATGGGCATCAAAATGGATCATGCCGACGGGCTTCTTCTCACCAAGGGCACGCAACACAGGCAACGAACACAAATGATCGCCACCCATGGAAAGCGGACGAATGCCCTTGGCCACCAGTTTCTTGAAATAGGTTTCCACACGCTTGAGTGCATCATCCACATTGGCCGGGTTGACCGGGCAATCCCCCAAGTCTGCCACGTTGCAAAGATCATAAGGAACCACGCGGCTGATCTGGTGCATGCGCCGGACCATCGAGGATTGATCGCGCATCTGGCGCGGTGCATGGCGCGGGCCAGGTCTGTTGGTGGTGCCGCCATCCCACGGAATGCCGACCACGCCGATATCTACACCTATTGCATCTTCCAATGAAACATGTGGCAGGCGGCCCCAGGTTGCGATGCCGCCAAAGCGCGGGGTGACGAGACCAGATAGGGGTTGGTTGAATTTTGGCATGGGTACTCCTCTGGCCCTACTTTATCGCGGTTGCGGCACTTGCCAAGGGCCAGCAAGCATGGCTTTGATGAGCCATGGAACAGTTTGATTTTATTGTTATTGGCGCGGGCATAGCGGGCGCGTCTGTCGCGGCGCATTTGGCGGCAAAGGCGCAAGTGGCACTGCTCGAAATGGAAGAACGGCCGGGTTATCACACCACTGGGCGTTCAGCTGCGGCCTATGAACCCAACTTCAGCCCGCGCCCATTCGTGCCGCTCATTCGCTCAGGGCTGGATTTTTTCAAAAACCCGCCCACCGATTTTGCTGATCGGCCCATCTTCACGCCGCGCCAGTCCTTGTTTTTGCAAGCCGAGGGGCAAGAAGAAGAGGCCCAGCATTTGGAGGCTTCTGCGCATTTGCGGGCGATTTCGGAAAATGAAATCATCGCCCTCGTGCCCGCCATCAGGCGCGGCTATGCGATGCGCGGATTTCTCGATGAAGGCACCGGTGATCTGGACGTTCATTTGTTGCATTCAGGCTACCTCAAATGGTTCAAGCAACGTGGCGGCAAACTGTTGTGCAATTCGGGCGCGCGGGAGATCGCAAAGATGGGCGGCACGTGGCAGGTGACAACGGCGGCAGGAACCTTCACTGCACCCGTGGTAATTGATGCGGCAGGTGCTTGGGGTGACAAGGTTGCGGAACTAGCAGGCGCGGCTCCTGTTAGTCTCACACCCATGCGGCGCTCAATCGGGGTTGTTCCTGTTGAAGGCTTTGCGGGAATCATGGATTGGCCTTTCATGATCGATTGCGCTGAGACGTGGTATGCCAAGCCGCAGAGCGGCAAGCTCATTGTTTCATCGGTTGAGGAAACACCGGTGGAGCCGCATGATGCCTGGGCTGATGATGAGGCTGTGGCCATGGGCATTGAGCGCCTGATGAACGCAACCACAATTGAAGTGACACGGCTGGAGCATACATGGGGTGGCCTTCGCACCTTCGCGCCCGACAAATTTCCCGTTTGTGGATTTGATCCGGCGGCCGAAGGATTCTTCTGGCTGGTGGGGCAAGGTGGCAACGGCATTCAATCTTCGTGGGGCCTATCACGCGTGGCGGCGGCGCTGGCGCTGCGCGAGGCCGTGCCGGAGGATGTCTTGGCGCAGGGTTTGCAGATGATTGATATCTTGCCTGAGAGGTTGCGCAGATGACGCAGCGCGCTGAACTTTCCATTGGCGAAGCCTTGGTGGGCCTGCTTGAAGCTTACGGTGTGGACACCATTTTTGGCATTCCCGGTGTGCATAATATCGAAATGTACCGCGCCCTGCCGCGTTCCAAAATCCGCCATATCCTGCCGCGTCATGAACAAGGTGCTGGCTTCATGGCCGATGGCTATGCGCGCGCCACGGGCAGGCCCGGGGTGTGCTTCACCATCTCAGGGCCGGGGGTGACAAACATACTCACACCAATGGGGCAGGCCTGGAGCGACTCCTCCAGCGTGCTGGTCATAGCCTCTGCTCTCGACATGGTAGACAGCGCACAGGGGAGGGGCCGCCTTCACGAGATGATTGACCAACGGGCTGCTGCAGCCGCTGTGACTGCGCTTCACATGCGTGCCTATACACCCAAGGACGTGCGCGACGGGCTGGCCCGGGCTTTCGCCAATTTCTCCAGCCAGCGGCCGCGGCCGGCCTATCTCGAGATCCCGCTCGACATGTTGAAACTTCCCGCAGGCGACGGGTGGCACGCCCGCCCCCTGCCCATCCGCGCGCGTCCGCAGTCCGACCAGATCGTCGCAGCCGTGGCAAAGCTCGATAGGGCGAAGCGCCCGCTGATTATCCTTGGCGGCGGCTCGCTTGCCGCTGGTGCTGCGGCAGTGACCATCGCCGAAAAGCTCGACGCTCCGATTCTGACGACAACCGCTGGCAAGGGAGCCGTGCCCGCCGACCACCCACTGTGTCTGGGATATAAACTGGGATTGGCGGCCACACCTGATTTCATCCGGTCTTCGGATGCCATCCTCTGCGTCGGATCACAGCTTTCCGAGACAGATTTCTGGAACGAGGTTGTGCTGGAAGACAATTTGATCCGCATCGATATTGACGCCGATACACTCGCGCGGCCCCACACGGCAGAGATCGCCATTCAAGCTGATGCGAAGGTGGCCCTGGAGGCAATTGCCGCCGGCCTTGCCCGCCATCCGGGCCACCGCACGACGGAGATTGCGACCAGCGCCAAGGACGTTTTGCGCAGCGTTGTCGCCGATGATAACCGGCGGGTCATCCAGAATGTCCTTGACGTGATCCGCGACGCGCTGCCGCGCGAGACAGTCATCTGTTCCGACATGACCCAGATCGCCTATATCGCCAATGAGACTTTCCCGGTTTACGAACCCCGCACCTGGTTCCATCCGGTGGGTTTCGGCACGCTCGGCTTTGCACTGCCCGTAGGCATTGGTGCCAAGCTGGGCGAGCCGGGAAAACCTGTCGCGGTGCTCGTCGGCGACTATGGTTTCCAATACACCCTGAACGATCTTGGCACCGCGGTCGAACACAAGCTGCCCCTCGTCATCCTTTTGTGGAACAATGAACGCCTTGGTGCCATTCACGACAACATGGTGGTGCATGGTATCCAGCCGAATGCGGTGACACTTCGCAACCCCGACTTCCAGATGCTCGCCAAGGCCTATGGCATGGCGGCTGAGCGCCCCACAAACCTCAAGGCCCTGGCCATCGTCATCGCCACTGCTCTCAAAGCCGATGGGCCGACCTTGATTGAGATGACGCCGCGCATGGTTTCAGCTTGAGCAATTGGGCCATCATCTTTGACGTTGATGGCGTGTTGCTGGAGCTGACACGGGCTGAAGAAGAGTTGTTCTTTCAACCCTTCGCTTCACGCATTGATGCCAATAGGCTCTCGCGGGATTGGAACAGCTACAAAATCCGCAATGACGAAGAGATCGTCAAAGAAATTGTGGCGCGATATCACCTGCCTGCTAGCGAAACTGAAGCGATCACCGTTGAATATCTGGCGCTGCTGGAAAGTGAATTGGCGAGCAGACTGAAATCTGAACGTATCGCGGGGGCAGGTGAGTTACTGGCAGCCCTTGCGCCAACTGCCCGGCTTGGCATTGCCACCGCCAATTTCCGCCGCGCGGCGGAGTTGCGTTTGCAGCAGGCTGGGATGTGGGAAGCTGTAGCAGGTCTCGCCCATGGGGCCGATGGCGGCGGGCATAAGTCAGACATCTTGGCCCGGGCGATTGCGCAGGCGGGGGTGCCTGCAGCCCGCGTCATTTTCATTGGCGATAATGTGAGCGATGTTGTCGCCGGGTCTCAAAACAAGACACATTTCATTGGCTTTTCAGTTGATGAGGCACGCAGGCAAACGCTGGCAGCGGCCGGGGCCACAAAGATTTCCGCAAGCCATGAACAGACGTTCACTATCCTGAAAGACATGGTAAGACCTTAGGGAAAAGACCCTGGGAAACATCATGTCTGGCCACAGCCAATTTACTCTGTTGACGAAGCGCCGCTTTCTGCCGCTGTTTGTGGCACAGGCAATAGGGGCGTTTAACGACAATGCCTTTCGTCTTGCGTTGGCCACGCTTTATTCCGGGCCACTCTTGCATGTGGTGAAAGACCCCAAGAGTGCTGACTCCTATTTGGCTGCACTGTTGGTCTTGCCCTTCTTTCTGTTCTCGGCACTTGCGGGGCAGATCGCGGAAAAATTTGACAAGGCCGTGGTGGCACGGCGCATCAAGTTGGTTGAGATCGGCCTGATCGCCGTGGCCTCATTCTCGCTTTATACCGAAAACATCTGGCTACAGATGCTGTGCATTTTCATTGCAGGCACACAATCTACCTTCTTTGGGCCAATCAAATATTCGATCCTGCCGCAGCATCTTCCCAAGGATGAATTGCTGGGCGGCAATGGCTTGGTTGAATCGGGCACAGCGATTTCCATTCTATTGGGCATGTTGTTCGGCAGCTATTTCATCATGGGTGACTATGGTCCGCATTTGGTGTCGGCGATCATGATCGGGCTTGCTGCTGTTGCTTACGGTGCCGCCTGGATGATCCCGTCGGCGCCATCTGCGCAGCCTGATTTGAAGATCAATTGGAACCTGTTTTCCGAAACATGGGATGTGGTCAAACAAGGCATGGAGAAGCGCGATGTTTGGCTTTCCATGCTGGGCATCTCCTGGTTCTGGTTCATGGGTGTTGTGTTCCTTTCGCAAATCCAGAACTTCACCACCGAAAGCCTGCATGCGGATTTAAGTGCCGCGACAGCGATATTGGCGGTGTTCAGCGCGGCCACGGGATTGGGATCGGCCTTTTGCAATACGCTGCTGGGCGGCAAGATCACCTTGAAATTCGTGCCGCTGGCGGCCTTGCTGTTGAGCCTCTTCACCTTTGATCTTTATTTCTCCACCAACCAGTTCAGCGCCTTTGGCACAGATGCGGCCCCGGCTTCGCCGGGCACCTTGTTTACCCATGTCTCCGGCCTGCACGTGGTGTTCGATCTTGCCGCCATTGCCTTCTGCTCAGGCCTGTTTGTGGTGCCGATGTTTGCGCTGATGCAGGCGCGCACGCCCTATTATCGCCGCGCACGCGTGGTGGCAGCCAATAACATCATGAATGCGATTTTCATGGTGGTGGCCTCGCTGCTGGCGGGGGCGTTGCTCAAGACCGGGTTGAGTGTTCACGGCCTCTATGCATGGTTGGGCCTTGCCAATCTGCTGATTGTCGGCTGGCTTACGATCAAGATGCCGCAGACGCTGTTTGCCGCTTTCGCGCGGGGCATCATGCGCTTTCTCTACCGTGTGGAAGTGCGCGGCATGGAACATTATGAAGCCGCGGGGCCGCGGGCCTTGATTGTGCCCAACCACACCAGCTTTCTGGATGGGCCTCTGCTGTCATGCTTTCTGCCCGAGCGTGCGGCCTTTGCCATTAATACCGAGATGAGCAAGGCCTGGTGGGTGAAGCCGGCCTTTTATCTTTATGACATGGTGCCGATTGATCCGTTGAACCCGCTGTCCTTGCGCGCGTTGGTGAACCGGCTCAAACGCCACCAGAAAGTGGTGATTTTCCCGGAAGGCCGCCTCACAGTCACGGGTGGGCTGATGAAAGTCTATGAAGGCCCGGCGGCCATTGCCAATCTTGCCGAGGCCAAGGTTCTGCCCTTGCGCATCGATGGCGCACTCTATTCGCCCTTCAGCCGGATGCGCGGCAAGCTGCGGCTGCGGATGTTTCCCAAGATCACGCTGACATTTTTGCCAGCGGTCAAATTCGAGAACCCGAAGGGCCTTGCGGGTTCGGCCCTGCGGGAACGTCAGGCCGAGCAGCTTTATGATGTAATGTCGGGGATGATTTTCAAGACCTCGAACATTGACCGGAGCTTGTGGCAAACGCTGCTGGATGCATCTGCCACCCATGGTAAGGGCCGCATCATCCTTGAGGACATTCAGCGCAAGCCCATTTCCTATGGCCGCGTGGTCATGGGCAGCCTGGTGCTGGGGCGCAAGCTGGCGCAGATTTCCGGCGGGCAGAAAAATGTCGGCGTGTTGCTGCCCAATTCGCAAGCCGCTGCGCTGACGATCTTTGGACTGATGTCGCAGGGCAAGGTTCCGGCGATGTTGAATTTCTCAACCGGGGCCGTGAACATGTCTGCGGCCTGCACAGCGGCGATGGTCGGCACCATCATCACGTCGCGCCGCTTTATCGAGACGGCTGAAATGCAGGGCGATGTCGAATTACTCGGCAAGGCTTGCAAGGTGATCTATCTTGAAGATGTACGCGAAACGTTGGGTCTTGCCGACAAACTTTATGGGGTGTTTGGAAAATACTTCCCCAAAGCCGCCTCCCGCAACGCTGTACGCGATCCCCGCGCGCCGGGGGTGATCCTGTTCACGTCTGGCTCCGAGGGCGTGCCCAAGGGCGTGGTACTGTCGCACCGCAACCTCAACGCCAATTGGCAGCAGGGCGCGGCGCGCGTGGCCTTCACGCCAACCGACGTGGTGTTCAACACCCTGCCCGTGTTCCACGCCTTTGGCCTGTTGGGCGGATTGTTCCTGCCGATCTTTGCAGGCCTGCGCAGTTTTCAATATCCGTCGCCGCTGCATTACAAGATCATTCCAGAGCTTTGCTATGACACCGATGCCACGGTGCTGTTTGGCACTGACACATTCCTCACCGGCTATGCCAAGAACGCCCATCCTTATGATTTTTACAGCATGCGGCTGGTGGTGGCTGGGGCGGAGCGCTTGAAGCCTGAAACCAGCGCCGTATGGATGGAGAAATTCGGCCTGCGCATTCTGGAAGGGTATGGGGTCACTGAATGTTCTCCGGCCGTGGCCATCAACACGCCGCTGCATTACCGAACGGGAACGGTCGGCCAGCTTTTTGACGCGATTGAATACCGCATCGAGCCCGTGCCCGGCATTGAGCGGGGCGGGCGGCTCTTTGTCAAAGGCCCCAATATCATGCTGGGCTATTTGCGCGCCGACAATCCCGGCGTGATTGAAGCCCCACCCGGTGGCTGGCATGACACGGGCGACATTGTGGATGTGGATGAGTTGCACTTCATCACCATTTTGGGCCGGGCCAAGCGCTTTGCCAAAATAGCGGGCGAAATGGTCTCGCTCACCTCGGTTGAGACGATGTTGCAAAAGGCCTTCCCCGACGTGCCGCAGGCGGTGGTGGCGGTGCCCGACAAGCGGAAAGGCGAACAATTGGTTTTGATGACGACCCTGCCAAAGGTGGACCGCCGCGCCATTGCAGATGCGATGAAGGGCCAAGGGGCCACGGAGTTGATGATACCGAAGACGATCATTACATTGGCGGCGCTGCCGCTGCTCGGCTCCGGCAAGACAGATTACGTTAGCCTTGGCCGCATGGCTTTGGAGAAAGTGGAAAGTTGAGGCCCTTTCCTGCTGCATGCTGTCCTGCAATGTGGTCAAAGCTGGCTGGCTTATCTTGCTGCCGTCTGCGTGTATAAGGCCGCACCAACTTAGGAATCATCATGCGTTTTGCTAAAATCACGGATCGCGTTGCGGGCCTTGGCTCAGAAAAATGGGCTGTGCACTTTGAAGGCAGGCAGCGCCGCGCTGCGGGTGACAAGTTGATTTTCCTTTCGATCGGCGAGCCGGATTTGCCGCCGCCTGTCGCCATTTTGGATGTGGCGGCCCAGCGCATGAAGGCAGGCCGCACCAAATATTCCGGCGGCAATGGCGAGGCGCCTTTGCTTGCGGCCCTGTCAGCGCATTACACGAAGCAGACGGGCCGCAAAATCGCGCCTGATCAGTTTCTGTTTCTGCCGGGCACGCAAACCGCCCTGGCTGTGGCCTTTCTCTCCATCATTGAACCGGGCGATGAAGTGATCCTGCTTGATCCCTATTACGCCACATATGAAGCTGTGATCTCGGCTCCCGGCGGCAAGCCAGTGCCCGTGAAGCTCGACGCAGACAGTGGCTTTCACCCGGATATTGACGCCATCGCTCGCGCCATCACATCGCGCACGCGCGCCATCCTGCTCAATTCGCCCAGCAACCCGACGGGGGCAGTCTTCACCGAGGCCGAGATCAAGGCCATCTCGGCGCTAGCGGTGAAGCATGATTTGTGGATCGTGTCAGATGAAGTCTATGCCACGCTCATCCATGCGGGCGGGCATTTCTATTCGCCATTTTTTGACAAGGCCCTGGAAGAGCGGGTGATCGTGTGCTCCTCCATTTCCAAATCCCATGCCCTGCCTGGTTTTCGCAGTGGGTGGATCGCGGCTTCTGCGGCCTATTGCGAGAAGGTGATTCCCGTTTCTGAAACCTTGCTGTTCGGTTCGCCGCAGTTCCTGCAAGATGCCACGGCCTTTGCGCTGGAAAATGAATTCGCCGAAACGAAGCTGATGCAGGAACTTTATGTTTCCCGCGCCAAGGCCTTGATTGAAGGCCTGGGTGGCAGCAACCGGGTTTCAGCGCGCATGCCGGAAGGCGGCATGTTTGTCATGGTCGACGTGCGCAAGACAGGATTGAGCGGCGAGGATTTTGCTTTCAAGCTGCTGCGCGAGAAAGACGTTGTCACCATGCCCGGCGAGAGCTTTGGCGCAGGTGGTGCCGGGCATTTGCGCGTGGCCCTTTCGGTGGATGAAGCTGAAGTGCGAGAAGCGGCCAAGCGGATTGCGGAACTAGCTGCTGCTATTTGACCGCATCCACTACGCCGCCGTCACATTTGTTCTGGGCTTGATCGCCGGCGGCCAACAATGCGGGCAATGTGGCGCCGCCGGGGATGTCGCCGCGCAGATTGAGCGTGAAGCCGGATATTCTGCCTTGCTTATCGCATTCCACTTGCACATGGGCACTTGACCCCGGGCCAAAGCTTTCATCAAACTTGGCGCGGATGGCTTCGGCTGTAATTTGCTGGCCAATGTTATCGGCAAACAGTTTTTGCACCGAAGAGTTGTTCACATCTGCTGCCAATCGCATCTCATCCTTGAAATATTGGTCAGCATTTCCCGCTGGATAACAGGTGCCATGCTTGATCCATTCATGGCGTTGCAAGTTGGACATGGTGCCGGGCATGGCAATGTTCAAAGCGGCGCGGGTTTGCGGGCTGAGTTGCGGCTCCGGCAGTGCATCCCATTGGTGCTGGTCATCCAATGCCGAGAGCTTCGGATCCACGTCGCAGAATTGATTGCGGCGCGGCTGTGGCCACAGCCCATGCAACGTGAAATGCGTGGCCTCGAAAGACTTCGGCGTTTCGGCGCGGCATTCGGCCTTGTCTTTCATGGCTTCGCAGAAGGTCGGCTCCCACGACAGCGCGAAGGCATAGTAAGGCGCTTGCCCGCCAAAACCACGCGATTGAGGCTTTGGCTTCACGGTGCCCTGTGGCGTGTTGACGGCGGTATTGTTTTGCTTGGACACTGGCGCTGTGGCCTGCGCGCCATCGGTTGTGCCGCAGCCGATCTCAACCCAACGCTGGAATGGCGTGGCGCCAGGCACTTCAATCCAATAATGGGTGGCATCATCCTTGTTCTTGCCGAGCAGATGATAGGCTTGGCCCGGCTCAGTCGAAATATCGCCGGGGTTGGTGCCGTTCTTGATGGATTGCAGCGCCGGGCAGGCGCGTGAGGCCGTGAACTCGCCCGACATTTTCACCTGCGCTTGGGCGGTGGCGGCAAAGGCGATTGCAGTCAAAAGAAATAGGCCAAGGCGTTTCATCACATCACTCTCCATATTACGGCGGGGTTAGCCCGATTTGGCCGCAGCCTCACCTGAATTTTTCGAAAACATAAACCACGATAGGATTTCCGCTTGAGTTGACGGGAGAAAATAGGTAAAAACCTATCATGAGCGCAACAACCCAGGCCTTTCTCACCGAAATTGAACAGTTTTTGGCAAAATCAGCCCTTGATCCCAGCACTTTGGGCAAGCAGGCCTTGGGTGATCCTAATTTCGTCTTTGACTTGCGCAATGGGCGATCCCCTTCCACGCGCACCATCGACAAGGTGCGCGGCTGGATGGCGGCACAGAAACCGTCACCCAAAGCCGTGATCAGCTCTGACCGTCTCACCCATCTGCAAAAGCTGGAAGCCGAGTCCATCCACATCATCCGCGAAGTGGCAGCCGAATGTGAAAAGCCGGTGATGCTGTATTCGATCGGCAAGGATTCAGCCGTGATGCTGCATCTGGCAATGAAAGCTTTTTATCCATCCAAGCCCCCCTTCCCACTGATGCATGTGGATACGCGGTGGAAGTTCCAAGAAATGATTGCCATGCGTGATGAAACCGCGCGGCGCCTGGGGCTTGAATTGATCGTTCACATCAATCCCGAAGGCATTGCGAAAAACATCAATCCGTTTGACCATGGCTCGGCGCTGCATACCCAAGTGATGAAGACCGATGGCCTTAAGCAGGCATTGGACAAATACGGGTTTGATGCCGCTTTCGGTGGTGCGCGCCGCGATGAAGAAAAATCCCGCGCCAAGGAACGTATTTTTTCCTTCCGCGACACCAAGCATCGCTGGGATCCCAAGCAACAGCGCCCGGAATTGTGGAACCTCTATAACGCCCGCAAGAACAAGGGCGAGAGCATCCGGGTGTTCCCGCTGTCCAATTGGACGGAGCTTGATATCTGGCAATATATCGCGCGTGAAAATATCCCCATTGTGCCTTTGTATTTCGCGGCTGAGCGCCCGGTTGTTGAACGCGATGGGCAGTTGATCATGGTGGATGATGCGCGCATGAAACTGCACGCGGGCGAGAAACCCATGATGAAGCGGATTCGGTTCCGCACTTTGGGCTGCTATCCACTGACTGGTGCCATTGAGTCTGATGCAACTTCACTCAATGACATCATCGAAGAAATGCTGGTGGCCACTTCGTCTGAACGCCAGGGTCGCGTGATTGACAAGGACGCTTCGGCCAGCATGGAAAAGAAGAAGCAAGAGGGATATTTCTGATGTCGCGCTTTGTGGAATTCCAGGGCGGCGATGTGGATGCTTTCTTGGCTGAGCAAGAACAGAAAGATTTGCTTCGCTTCATCACCTGCGGCTCGGTTGATGACGGCAAGTCCACGCTGATTGGCCGCTTGCTTTACGAATCGAAGATGTTGTTTGAAGATCAGCTTGCGGCACTGGAAGCAGACTCCAAGAAGCTCGGCACGCAAGGTGGCAATCTCGACTTTGCTTTGCTGGTCGACGGGCTTTCGGCGGAACGCGAACAAGGCATCACCATTGACGTCGCTTACCGCGCTTTCACCACGGCGCGGCGCAAATTCATTGTGGCCGATACGCCGGGGCATGAACAATATACCCGCAACATGGCCACGGGTGCTTCGACGGCGGAGCTGGCCATCATTCTCATTGACGCGCGCAAGGGCGTTCTCACCCAAACGCGCCGACATTCATTCATCTGCAAGTTGCTGGGCATCCGCCATCTCGTGCTGTGCATCAACAAGATGGATCTGGTGAATTTCTCCCGCGAAACATTTGAAACGATCGAAACGGATTACCGCAAGTTCGCCGCTGAGCTCGGCATCACATCAGACATCAAGGTGATCCCAGTTTCCGCTTTGATGGGCGACAATATGATTGAGCGCTCGGCCAACATGCAATGGTATCAGGGGCCTACCCTCATGGGCCATCTTGAAACTGTTCCGGTTGGCGATGACGCGAAAGACAAGCCGTTTCGCATGCCCGTGCAATGGGTGAACAGGCCCGATCAAAACTTCCGCGGCTTTGCCGGCACCATTGCTTCAGGCACGGTGAAAGCAGGTGACAAGGTGAAGGTTCTGCCTTCGGGCAAGCAATCCACAGTCACGCGCATTGTCACGCAAGATGGTGACTTGGCTGAGGCCATTGCCGAACAGGCGGTGACTTTGACTTTTGCCGATGAGATTGATGCCTCGCGCGGCGATGTGATCTGCGCGGCGCAGGCCCCGGTTGAAGCCAGCGACCAGTTTGAAGTGCAGATTCTGTGGATGGGTGATGAGCCCATGCTGCCGGGCCGCGCCTATCTGATCAAATCCGCCACCAAAACCTTGCCCGGCACGTTGGACAAGCTGAAATTCAAAACCAATGTCAACACGCTGGAAAAGCAGGCGGCGGAAACATTGACGTTGAATGAAATCGGCGTGTGCAATCTGGAACTCAATGGGCCTTTGGCGTTTGAGCCCTATGCGCAGAACAAAACACTGGGTTCATTTATCATCATCGACCGCTTTTCCAACACCACCGTCGGTATGGGCCTGATCAATTTCGCTTTGCGCCGCGCCGCCAATATTCATTGGCAGGCGATGGATGTGAATAAGGTTTCGCGTGCCGCGTTAATGCATCAAAAGGCAACGGTGTTGTGGTTCACGGGCCTCTCTGGTGCGGGCAAATCCACCATCGCCAATCTGGTGGAAAAGAAACTTCATGCGCGGGGTCGCCTGACTTATTTGCTGGACGGCGACAATGTGCGCCATGGCCTCAACCGCGATTTGGGCTTCACTGACCACGACCGTGTGGAAAACATTCGCCGTGTGGGCGAAGTGGCCAAGCTGATGACCGATGCGGGCCTGATCACGCTGGTTTCCTTCATCTCGCCCTTCAAAGCTGAACGCCAAATGGCGCGTGAGCTTTTGGGAGAAGGCGAGTTCATGGAAATATTCGTGGATACGTCTTTGGCCGAGGCCGAGAAGCGCGACGTGAAGGGCCTTTATGCGAAAGCCCGCCGTGGAGAGCTAAAACATTTCACTGGCATTTCGTCTCCCTATGAAGAGCCAGATGCACCGGAGCTGCGGTTAGATACGGGGCTCACCTCGCCCGAAGATGCGGCTGAGGCGGTGGTCAACTTGCTCATGGACAGGGGCAGGATTTAAGCCGCCGTCCTGTGTCCGTCTCAGTCCCGCCCAATCAAGCGGCGATGCACGCGCCAGATGGCGATTGCAACGCTGGCGATGATCACCGGCATTGAGATGAGTTCAGCCATCTTGACATCAAGCCAAGGCAGATAGGCCGCAAGACCCTCAATCAGCTTTGCGGCAATGCTGATGGCATAATAGCTGATGGCCACAACCGAGAGGCCTTCCACCGTTTGCTGCAACAGCAATTGCTGGCGCGCATTGCCATCAACCGAGCGCAGCAATTGCTGGTTCTGGGTTTCCAGCATGATGTCCACCCGGGTGCGCAACAGGTTGGAGGCGCGCTCGCTGCGCGTGGCGAGCCCGTTGATCCGGTCAGCCACGGCGTTGCAGGTTGCCATGGCCGGGCTGAAGCGCCGATCGAGAAAAACGCCGAGGCGCTGATAGCTCATCACGCGTTCCTCGCCCAGCTCTGCGACGCGCTTGGCCACCAGGGCGGCATAGGCGCGCGTCGCTGAAAAGCGATAGCTGGATTGGTTTGAAAGCTCTTCCACATCGCGCGCGATGGTGGTGAGGCCTTCGAGCAGCTTGCTATCTTCCGCCGAACCCTTGGCCGACAGCATCTTGCCGATGGTTGAAGTCAGCGCCGTTTCGAGCGGCCCCAAGGCGCGCTGCACCTGCCGCGCCAAGGGCAGGCCGAGAAGGGCCATCATGCGGTAGGTTTCCAGTTCATGGAGGCGGCGCGTCAGGCGGCCCATGCGCATCGGCGACATGCCGTGATCTTGGACCAGCATGTGCGTATAGCCATCCGCGCCGATGCGAAAATCGGTCCAGACCGTAGCCTTGCGCTGGTTGACGCCGGAACAGGCAATCTCATCATGGCCGAACAGGGCCTTCAGTTCCGCCTCGGTTGGACCCTTTTCAGATTTGGCGCGGATGTGGCTGTGGATGGCCACCAACCTTTTTCCGGGCAAGTCGTTGATCCATTTCTGCGGCAGGCGGGCAATGGCCTCCTGCTTCAGATTCTTCCCTTCGGACGTAATGCTGATCCGGTAGAATTCGCCATGGCGCTCAAACTTCAAAAGGCCGCCCGCGATCTCGACGGCATGATGCAATGAACCGGGCGTGGGTTGGCGCAGCCCCAATCCCAGACACAGCGCCGCCACATGGGCGAGTGGTGCGGGATCACCTTCCGACAGGGTGAAGGCCAAGTGTGTGATGCGCGCAGGCGCTTTCACCGGAAGGCCGGGCCGCCCGTGAAGTTCGTTGTTCAGCATCAATCTGAGTTCGTGATCCGGCATGGGCTGAGCCTAACCGCGAAATGCGTAACAATGCGCTGTGGCAAAAAAGCCGGGCGAGAAAATCGTGTTTAGGGCGCTGCGGCAAAGAGCATCGCGACATTTTGATGTGCGCCCCTCAAATTTTGCTTTCCCCGTCACAAAACTGCGCTATAAGCCCGCCAAACCCAGTTGATAACAGGAGTGCCACATGGCCAAAAAAGTTCGCGTCGCAATCAATGGCTTCGGCCGCATCGGGCGCAATGTTCTGCGCGCCATTCATGAATCGGGCCGCCAAGACATTGAAGTCGTTGCTGTCAACGATCTGGGCCCGGTGGAAACCAATGCCCATTTGCTGCGCTTTGACTCCGTTCACGGCCGCTTCCCTCATGAAGTGCGCGTGGAAGGCGACATGATCAATGTTGGCTCCGAAAAATTCAAGGTCACCGCGGTGAAGGATCCTTCACAGTTGCCTTGGAAGGAAATGGGCGTTGATATCGCCATGGAATGCACGGGCATTTTCACCTCGAAGGACAAGGCTTCGGCGCATTTGACCGCTGGTGCCAAGCGCGTGGTTGTGTCTGCGCCGGCTGACGGTGCGGACAAGACCATCGTTTACGGTGTGAACCACATGTCTCTCACCAAGGACGACATGGTGATCTCGAATGCTTCCTGCACCACCAACTGCCTCGTTCCCGTTGTGAAGGTTTTGCATGATTTGATCGGCCTCGAAAAAGGCATGATGACCACCATCCATTCTTATACCGGTGATCAGCCCACTTTGGACACGATGCACAAGGATCTCTACCGCGCCCGCGCTGCGGCTTTGAGCATGATTCCAACATCGACGGGCGCTGCCAAGGCTGTTGGCCTGGTGATGCCAGAACTGAAGGGCAAGCTGGACGGCATTTCCATCCGCGTGCCAACCCCTAACGTGTCGGTTGTGGATTTGAAGTTCATCGCCAAGCGCGCCACGACCAAGGAAGAAATCAACGCTGCCATCATCGCTGCCTCAAAAGGCGCGCTGAAGGGCATTCTCGGTTTCACCGACCAGCCGAATGTGTCGTCAGACTTCAACCATGATCCGCATTCGTCGATCTTCCATCTCGACCAGACCAAGGTGATGGACGGCAATTTCGTGTCGATCCTGTCATGGTATGACAACGAATGGGGCTTCTCGAACCGCATGAGCGACACCGCTGTGCATTTCGCCAGCTTGATCTGATCGCCCGGGACGGCAACAGGTTACGAAGAGGCCCGCCACGTGCGGGCCTCTTTGCTTTTGGCGTGACAGTTGGTTAGAACATCGCCATGACCCAACGCCCCCTTATCATCGCCCCTTCCATCCTGGCTTCCGATTTTTCCAAATTGGGCGAAGAGGTTTCCTCCATCCTCAAAGCTGGCGCGGATTGGGTGCATATTGATGTGATGGACGGGCATTTTGTGCCTAACATTTCATTTGGCGCGCCGATCATGCAGTCTCTGCGTCCCCTCACCAAAGCGCCATTTGACACGCATTTGATGATCTCTCCGGCGGATCCTTATCTGGCGCAATTTGCAGCTGCGGGGGCTGATACCTTCACGGTTCATGTCGAGGCGGGGGCACATCTGGATCGCTCATTGCAGGCCATCAAGGCACTTGGCAAACGCGCTGGCGTGGCGCTCAATCCGGCCACGCCCGTTTCGGCCATTGAGCATGTGATTGACCGGCTTGACCTCATCTTGGTGATGACAGTGAACCCCGGCTTTGGCGGGCAAAGTTTCATCAAGGCCATGTTGCCCAAGATCACCCAAGCCAAAGCACTGGTTGCGGGGCGCAATATCGACATTGAAGTGGATGGCGGCATTGATGTTTCCACGGCAGGTGCTGCCGTGCGTGCTGGAGCCAATGTTTTGGTTGCGGGTACATCGCTTTTCAAAGGCGATCACGCCGCCAATGTGAAGGCCCTGCGCAACGCGGCGCTGATTACGGCGTGAGTAAATATCCACATCTGAAAGATCCCGGCATCATCGCCTTTCTGGAAGAAGGTGAGCGGCTCTATCCTGATAATGCCTTGAGTTTCACGCTGGAAGAGCAACGCGCCTTTTACAATAAATATTGCCAGCACTTTGCGGGCAAACGGCCTGCCCACGTGAAAGTGGCTGATTTCAAAGTGAATGATGTACTGTGCCGATGTTACACGGCTTCTGCTGCCACAACGCAGGTGCTTTATCTCCACGGTGGCGGGTTTGTTGTGGGCGGCTTGGAAAGCCATGATTCCATTTGCGCGGATTTGGCGTATCAGGCTGGCGTTGAAGTGATTGCGGTGGAATATGCCTTGTCGCCCGAAAATTCCTTCCCCGTTGCCTTCGATCAATGCTGGGCCGTTTTGCAAACTTTGGGGCCATGCGTGGTGGCGGGTGACAGTGCAGGCGGCAATTTGGCAGCGGCCCTATGTTTGAAGGCGCGCGATTTGGGCATGAAGCAGATCAAGGGCCAAGTGTTGATTTATCCCGGTTTGGGTGGCGATACGACCAAAGGCTCCTACATCACCCAGGCCGAAGCACCGGGGCTTTCCACGCGGGACGTGTTGACTTACCGCACTCTCTACCGCGGCAATGGACACAAGCTTTCCGAACCGCTGCTGGAAACCAACTATGCGGGCTTGCCGCCAGCCTTTCTGGTGGCCTGCGCCAATGACCCCTTGCATGATGACGCTTATGACTATGCCGCACGGTTGAAGTCGGCGGGTGTGGCCGCAGAAGTGCGCGAAGAGCCCGATTTGGTCCATGCGTTCCTGCGGGCGCGTTATATGAGCCAGCCAGCTGCGGAGAGTTTCAAAGCCATAGTTGCGGCGGTGAAGGCTTTTGCGGCATAAGGCTTTATGCCCATCAAAACCGTTTCCAAATTCCCCCGCAAAACCAAAGAAATCAAAAACCTCTGGATCCCGCTTTCAGATGGCGTGAAGCTGGCGGCGCGCCTGTGGTTGCCCGTCGATGCCGAAAAAAATCCGGTGCCTGCGCTGCTGGAATATCTGCCTTACCGCAAGACCGATGGCACGCATGTGCGCGACGCACTCACCCATCCCTATCTGGCGGGCCATGGCTATGCCTCCATCCGTGTGGACATGCGGGGCAACGGTGACAGCGAAGGCCTGATGGAAGATGAATATGCCAAGCAGGAGCAAGATGACGCGCTGGAAGTGATCGCCTGGCTGGCCAAGCAAAAATGGTGCAGTGGCAAGGTGGGCATGTTCGGCATTAGCTGGGGCGGCTTCAATGCACTGCAAGTTGCCGCACGCCAGCCGCCCGCGCTGAAAGCCATTGTGACCATCTGTTCCACAGACGACCGTTATGAGGATGACATTCATTACAAGGGCGGCACGCTGCTGAATGAAAATCTCGGTTGGGCGGCCACCATGCTAGCCTATTCCTCTCGCCCGCCTGATCCTGACATTGTCGGGCCACGCTGGAAAAAAATGTGGATGGAGCGGCTAAAGAATGAGCCCTTCCTGTTGATCCCATGGCTGAAACACCCGCACCGTGATGACTATTGGAAGCACGGCAGCGTATGCGAGAACTTCGGTGCCATCACCGCAGCCACTTTGGTGGTGGGCGGATGGAATGATGCCTACTCCAACGCGGTGCCGCGTTTGATGAAAGGCCTGCGCTGTCCGCGCAAAGCCATCATCGGGCCATGGGCGCATAAATATCCGCACTTCGCCGTGCCGGAACCCAAGATCGGCTTCCTTCAGGAGATGCTGCGCTGGTGGGATTTCTATTTGAAGAATATCGATACAAAGGTGACGACGGAACCAGATTACCGTGTTTATGTGATGGAGCCATGGCGGCCGGGTTCATTCCCCACCGAGATCCAGGGCCGCTGGATTGGCGAGAACTATTGGGGCTTCGGCAATATTGAAACCAAGACTTGGTTTCTCACAAATAAGGGAATTGCAGGCGAAAAGTCAGCAGAGGTGCCGCTGGAGCTCTCCTCGAAACAGACCACTGGGTTTGATGGCGGCGAATATTGCATCATCTGGCTTGGCCCGGAATTTCCCGGTGACCAGGCCAAGGATGACAGCCAGTCGATCACCTTTGAAAGCCCGGCCACTGTGGAAGACATGGACATTGTCGGCCAGCCAGCCATTGAGTTGGAATTCGCTGCTGACAAGCCGGTGGCGCATATTTGCGTGCGCCTGAATGATGTGTGGCCCACAGGCGAGGTTTCGCGGATCACTTATCATCTGCAGAACTTGACGCAGCGCGTTTCACGTGGGAGCCCCACGGCACTGGTGCCGGGCCAGCGTTACCGGATGAAAATCAAGCTCGATGACATCGCCTACAAGGTGCCCGCCGGGCACAAGTTGCGGGTTTCGATCTCCACATCCTATTTCCCGATGATGTGGCCTGCGCCAGAGCCTGTGAAGCTCACGGTTTATGCAGGTGTGTCAGAACTCAACATGCCGATCCGCAAGAAATATGTGTCGCAGCATCTGGTCACATTCGGCGAACCGGAAGCAGCAAAACCGGTTGAGCTCAGGCATATGGAACCTGCGTCCAACAAGCGCGAAGTGACGGTGAGCCCGAAGACTGGCGAGACGCGGTTGGAGATTATCGATGATTTCGGCACGCAAGTGATCAAGGATTTGGGGCTGACCATTTGGGGTACAGGCCGTGAGACCTATTCCATCCTGCCGGATGACCCGCTCTCCGCCAAAATGGAAACGCATTGGACCGAAGGCCGCAGGCGCGGGCGTTGGGATGTGCGCACCGAGACTTACGGGCGGCTCACTTGCACCAAGACTCATTGGATCGTGTGGGGCAAGATCGATGCCTTCGAAGGCAAGAAGAAGGTCTTCACCAAAGAATTCAACGAGAAGATCAAGCGACAGCTGCAATAGACCATGTATCAACCCACGCATTTTAAGGAAGAGCGACTTGAAGTTCAACACGCGTTGATCGAGGCGCATCCCTTTGGATTGTTGATCTCGGTGGGGCCGGATGGGCCGGAGGCCAATGGCATCCCTTTCCTGCTGGATGCTGGTGGGGCACCTCTGGGTGTCTTGAAAAGTCACGTTGCCCGCGCCAATGACCAGTGGCGCAATCTTGATGGCCAGCGGGTGTTGATCGTATTTCAAGGGCAACAGGCCTATGTCAGCCCGTCGCTCTATGAAACCAAGCGAGAGACCGGCAAGGTGGTGCCCACGTGGAACTATGTGATGGTGCAGGCCCGCGGTTTTGCGCGTGTGCATGAAGAACGCGACTGGCTTCATGCCCAGGTGAGCGCGCTAACAAAAACCCATGAACAGGGCAGGAGTCAGCCATGGGCCGTGTCCGACGCCCCAGCGCTCTATGTTGAAAGCCAGCTCAAGGGTATCGTTGGAATTGAAATCATCATCGACGTGATCGAGGGTAAATGGAAGGTCAGCCAGAACCGACCGGAAGTTGACCAGCGTGGCGTTGCCCATGGGCTTGCCGACGACCATGCTGAGATGATCAAACTTGTACGCCACTTTGGCGGGTTGGACCCCTGAGGGCTGATCGGCTTGTGCGGCATAAAGCTGGGTCACCGCCTCAAGGGCGGTGATGGAGAGCGTGGGGAAGTCTGAGTTTGAGAGAGAATTACCCCGCCCGTCTCATCCGGCTCTGTGGCGGTTGATAGGCGATCCTGGCGTGATATTCGCAATAGGGTGAGCCATCGCGCGGGCCATGTCCGCAGAAGCAGAAGTCATCATGGGTCGGATCGCCGATGGGCCATTTGCAGGTCTTGTCTGAGAGATGCAAAATCGTAATGCGGCCATCCTTGGCGGCATCAACCAGACGCAAGGGCTTCGGTTC
>JAYUEP010000230.1:0-8864 GCA_043739165.1 Hyphomicrobiales bacterium | reverse complement strand
CAGGCGCCGTTGCCCTGATGGCGGAATTGGTAGACGCACTAGTTTCAGGTACTAGCGATGAAAGTCGTGGAGGTTCGAGTCCTCTTCAGGGCACCAATCATTCCCCATTCTGCTGCATTGAAAGAAGCATCAAGTGATGCTATATTCGTGCCTTAAATGGAGAAGCCAGATGCGCACCACCGTTGCTTTGGACGATGAGCTTGTTGCACGGGCCCAAGAATATACGGGCATCAAGGAAAAATCCGTGCTGCTTCATGAAGCTCTGAAGTCACTTGTTGCCCGCGAAGCCGGCCGCAGATTGGCTTTGCTCGGCGGCAGCCAACCTGATTTTGAGGCGGCCCCACGGCGGCGCTCAAAAGTGAAATGATCCTTGTCGATACGTCGGTGTGGGCTGACCACATCCGCAAACGCAATGAAATCATGGCACGCCTGATGGGCGATGGCAAAGTCCTGATTCATCCCTTTGTCGTAGGTGAACTGGCTCTGGGAAATCTCAACAATCGTGCGGTCTATATTGCGTCCTGGGAGGCCATGCCCCATGCCCAACTTGCGCAAGACGCCGAAGTATTCAAAATGATTGAACTCAACACACTTTATGGAACTGGCATCGGCTATGTCGACGCGCATCTTTTGGCGTCAGCGCGCATTAGCCAAGTAAAACTTTGGACACGTGACAAACGCCTTCATTCTGTTGCGGCTAAACTCGGTTTGGCTGAAGCCTATTGAGACCAAGCCTTGAGTCTTTGAGGCCGCTCTTGTAATGCCTCCTGTAAGAGGCCAGATCACAGTATGACCATTAAACTCTATCGCGGCGATTTGCCTGCGGATTTCAACCCCGGCAAAGCCATTGCCATTGACACTGAAACGCTTGGCCTGAAGCCGGCGCGGGACAAGCTTTGTCTGGTGCAGATTTCCACCGGCGATGGCGATGCCCATCTGGTGCAGGTGGACCGCAGCACTTATGCGGCACCCCATCTGAAGGCGGTTTTGACCAACCCTGCCGTCACCAAGATATTTCATTTCGCGCGCTTTGATGTCGCGGTGTTGAAGCATTATCTGGGGGCCGAGACCAAGTCGATCTATTGCACCAAGATTGCGTCGCGCTTGGCGCGTACCTATACGGATCGGCACGGGTTGAAAGACCTGGTGCGAGAATTGCTCGGCATTGATCTCGACAAGCAGCAGCAGAGTTCAGATTGGGGAGCACACGTTCTGACCGATGCGCAAAAAAAATATGCAGCACAGGATGTGCTCTATTTGCATGAGTTGAAATCGCGGCTGGACCAGATGCTGGCGCGCGAAGGGCGAACGGCGTTGGCACAGGCGTGTTTTGATTTCTTGCCGACCCGCGCCGAGCTCGATCTTACAGGCTGGCCGGAAGAAGATGTCTTCGCCCACACCTGAGAGTTTCATTCTCAAGGCAGAGCAGGCGCGCAAACGTGCCTTGCGGTCGCGGTTGTTATCGCGCGCGGCTGCCTTGGCTGCCATCGCCGTGATCATTGGCTTTGTGGGGCAAAGCCTGTTTTTCAAATCGACAGTGGACCAGCCGCCCGAGCCCAAGCCTGAGTTGGCACCCCATGTCTCGGGCGGGCTCTCGAGCTTTTCCGGCATTGACCAGAACGCCAAGCCTTTTTCGGTGAAAGCGATGGAAGGCGTGCAAGACGCCCAAGTGGAAACATTAATGCATCTCAAAACCGTCACCGGCAGTTTCGTGCGCAAGCTGGGCGGCGAGGTGGTGGTGACGGCGGATGTGGCTGACTATGAAATCAGAAACAAGGATCTGAAGGTTTCCGGCAATGTGCGCTTTGAAGAGCCGGGACGTTATATTGCCAAGCTTGCCTCAGCCGAAGTGAACCTTGACCGCCAACGCATCTCGACCCATGATCCGGTGCAGGTGGAGACATCCGGGGCTACGGTTTCAGCCGACAGCATGGAAACATCAGAAGATGGCAAAGTGGTTATCTTGCGCGGCCATGTGAAAGCGCATTTTGCGACCGATGGTGTCCAATAAGGGAGACGTGACGATGAGTTTTGCCAAAACGTTTGTTGCAGCCGCCGTGACCGGGATGCTGTGTCTCCCGCTGTTCAGACTGCCTGCCCATGCTGCTGGCAACGTGGATGTGGAAGCAGACTCAATGGAGATCATTGATGCCGACCACAAGACGATTTTCCGCGGCAATGTGGTGGCGAAGCGGCCTTCAGACACAATCAAGGCCGATGAAATGGTGGTCAGTTCCTCTGATCAAAAACAAAGCGACGGTTCAAGCAAGTCAGTCACCGATTTTGTTGACGCCAAGGGCGATGTTTCAATCAATACCCGCGATGCCCTGATTACGGGGGATTGGTGCAAGTTTGATGTGCTGCATGAACAGTTGGTGGTGGGCGGCAATGTCAAAGTGGTTCAGGGCCAATCCACCGTGCATGGCCAGAAGCTGAATGTGGATTTGAAGAACTTTCATCTGCAGATGTCGGGCGGACGGGTGACCGGCAGTTTCGCGCCGTGACATAGTTTCTGCGGCAGGCAGGCGGCGGTGCCAATGTCATCCCGATTTCATCTAATTTTAATCAAAAGAGACTTTATTAGTCATGCTGAATGAAAACCGGATTTTGCGCCCAGCGCCCATGGCACCGCGCGGCTTAGGCCGCAGCCAGGGCAAAGGAATGCAGAAGACGGTTTCCCAGGGGCTCGTCGCTTCGTCGCTTGAGAAAAGCTATAAGCAAAGGCCGGTGGTGCGGGGGATATCCCTCAGCGTTGAGCGCGGAGAAGCTGTTGGCCTGCTTGGGCCCAATGGTGCGGGCAAGACCACCCTGTTTTATATGATTACAGGGCTTATTGCCGCAGACCGGGGAACGATCAGTCTCGACGGGGCCGATATCACCAGCCTGCCGATGTATCAGCGGGCGCGTTTGGGGATTGGTTATCTGCCTCAGGAAAGCAGCGTTTTCCGGGGGATGACTGTGGAAGAAAATCTACGCGCGGTTCTCGAGCTTCATGAGCCCGATAAAGCCAAGCGAACCAGTAAGTTGCGTGAGTTGTATGATGAATTCTCAATCGCCCATATCCGGCATTCGCCATCTGTGGCGCTCTCTGGCGGAGAGCGTCGGCGCGTGGAAATCGCCCGCGCCCTTGCCGCCGATCCCGAGTTTATCCTCCTCGACGAGCCCTTTGCAGGGATTGATCCCATTGCGATCGGTGATATTCGCAAGCTGGTGCGTCAGCTCACCGCTCGGGGCCTCGGGGTGCTTATTACGGATCACAACGTACGAGAAACCCTCGACATTATCGATCGTGCACTCATCATCCATGAGGGCCACGTCCTAACCGAGGGCAGGCCTTCCGAAATCGTCAACAACGCCGATGTGCGGCGGTACTATCTGGGCGAGAATTTCCATATTTGAGGGGCATCCGGAAGCTCTTCAGTCTCTCACCTGCCCGGTTCCTGATTCACATCAGACTTGTCGAGGCTTGATCCCGATATGAAGGCGGAACGATCGGCTTTCCATGTGGCGTGTGATGTGCTGCCTCTTCCCAAGCCTGAGCCAAATCTTTGATCGTACCCAAACTTGCGATGCCTTTGAGCACAACGATACGCTCAAGCGCCTTGAGCCAATGATGATAATAGGTCGCGCCCGGTTCGGGATCACCAGAAGCTTGGTCATTCCCGATTTCGCCTGACAGAAGTGATGTCCATTCCTTCCAGGTGAACAGGCCCCGCTCATGCAGCAGGACCACCAAAGCGAAAGCTTGCGCTTCCCATGCCTCGCGGAATACAGGCCCTTCGGCATCAGATGGTTGCCCCAGAAGTTCGCTCAATGTGCCGGCTCCAAATAGCTTTCCCAAGCATCAACGGACACGGAGCTTTTTGGATCGGCCTCATCGCCCCAAAGCTCTCTACCCTCAAAGCGCACATTGTAGAGCCATTGTGGGGCTTCGCCCTCGCCCGCGGCATTTGAATCAGGAAAGACATGCGACCCATGGACCATGGTTATGACACCCAAGTGTCCGCGAACATACCGCGGCAGGCGCGTATGACCTTTTGGATGGATATTTTTGGCGCGCATATTTTGGCCCACAGCAAACTTCGGCGCGGTAGCAACGGGTCTTTCATAGGGCTTTCTGGTAAAGTGGATTTGCCGCATCGTTTCAGCGCTGATGATGCCGACAACTGGCTTGGCCGGATCGATAGCCCTGCCCACAGCCAGCTCATCTTTTGTCACCAAGCCACGCTTGAGCAACAAACTCACCAACGCGTCAAACCAAATTTCGTAATAGCTCTTTGACAGGTATTGATTCGGTGGAACGTTTTCGCGGGCGAAGCGGCTTTCATCAATATTGATTCCCAGGGGTTTGCCCATGGCGGAAAAAAGCCCGCGCAGGCGCCCCTCCCAAAAATGGTGAAACACCGGCTCATTGGCCACAGGAACCACTGGACCAAAGCCCATTAGGCCACCCATGTCATGGGCCCCGTTCATGCCGATGATCCGGGCTTGGTTGCAAGGCCCGTTCCAATCATGCTGTCGCGCGTAACAAGGCTTGCAAGTTGCTCTTCACTCCAGCCCGTAGTTCCGTTTGGCTGTTGCTGCAATACGAGGTAACGGATCTCAGCCGTTGAATCCCAAACCTTTATTTCGGTGTCTGGCGCCAAGGTCACGCCAAAATCATTCAACACACCGCGTGGATCCATTACCGCCCTTGAGCGATACGGCGCAGACTTATACCAACCCGGAGGCAGGCCAAGAATGGGAAGCGGATAGCAGGAGCACAAGGTGCAGACCACGAGGTTGTGGATAAGATCAGTGTTCTCAACTGCCACCATATGTTCGCCTTGGCGGCCTTCAAATCCGAGCTCGGCGATGGCAGCGGTGGCATCTTTCAGCAGGCGCGCCTTGTAGTCTGGATCGCACCAAGCTTTGGCCACCACTTTCGCGCCATTGCGTGGGCCAATTTTCTTTTCGTAAGTCTCAACCACCACATCAATGGCAGCAGGGTCGATATAGCCCTTTTGCGTGAGGATCAATTCAAGCGCACGCACCCGCGCATCCATCGGCGAAATCTCCGATCCATGGTCATGATCGTGCTCGTGCATATGCGCTCCTGCCGAGATACATTAGAAGGGCGGGCCCTTTGAGTCCACACGGAGAACTGGGTAGGAGTTCTTTAACCTTGCACTGGCTTTTAACGCCTCTATTAACATCGCAGGTGTCCCTTTGGTATAGAACTTGCCGCCATGGCTTTGATGCAGAAACTTGCCCTCAAACAGGGCCAATCGCTGGTGATGACGCCGCAGTTGCAGCAGGCGATCAAGCTGTTGCAGATGAGCAGCATTGAGGTTCAGGCTTTCATTGATCAAGAGCTCGAGCGCAACCCGCTGTTGGACCGGGCGGATGCGCCGCAGGAAAGTGCCGCACCTGCGGTTCAGGCCGAAGATCAACCCGATGCGCCGTTCTCGGCCGCTGATGCGCGCGGCGATGAGGGCGACGGCGCGGTTTCGGCTTCGGATGGGGTGAACCCCACGACGGCGACGGGACCGATGAGCCCGGGGCCAGACCCCGGCTGGCAATCTTTGCGCGGCAGTGGTGCTGTCTCGCTTGATGGCGAAGGACAGGATTATGCCGCCAGCATGACCCGCCCAGAAACCCTGGCCGAACATTTGACCAGCCAACTCAATTTGCACCTGCGCGGTGCCCATGATCTGCTCATCGGCCAGCACATTGTGGGCATGGTGAATGAGCAGGGCTATCTCACAGGCGATGCCAGCGCGATCGCCAAGAATCTTGGCGCGGCCCCTGTAGATGTCGAGCGCGTATTGGCCGTGCTCAAGACGTTTGATCCGGTTGGCGTCTTTGCGGCGGACCTCAAGGAATGCCTGGCGTTGCAACTCAAAGAGCTCAACCGCTTCGACCCGGCAATGGAACGGCTGATCGACAATTTGCCATTGGTGGCCAAGCGTGACTATCCGGCACTGAAAAATCTCTGCGGCGTGGGCGGCGATGATTTGCATGAGATGATTGCCGAGTTGCGTCAACTCAATCCCAAGCCCGGCCATGCTTTCGGTTCAGATCCGATTTCACCCATCGTGCCGGATGTCATCGTGCGGGCGGCGCAGGACGGGACCTGGTTGATTGAGCTCAACAGCGAGACCTTGCCGCGCGTGCTGGTCAATAATCAATATGCGGCGCGGGTTGTGGGCGGCGCTTCCAAGGCGCAAGACAAGCAGTTCCTTTCAGAGTGTCATGCGCAAGCATCCTGGCTGGTCAAAAGCCTCGACCAGCGCGCCAAGACAATTTTGAAAGTATCGCAGGAAATTGTGAGGCAGCAGGATGCGTTTCTGGTTCTGGGCATTGCGCACTTGCGGCCAATCACCTTGCGCATGGTCGCCGATGCCATCGAAATGCATGAATCAACCGTGAGCCGGGTCACCTCCAACAAATATATGCAGACGCCGCGCGGCACGTTTGAGCTGAAATATTTCTTCACCAACGCCATTGCTTCGGGCGATGCGGGTGGTGAACAGCATTCATCCGAATCTGTGCGGCACCGCATCAAGGAACTGATCGCGGCAGAAATGCCCGAGAAGATTCTTTCTGACGATGATCTTGTGGACATGTTGAAAACAGAGAGCATCGAAATTGCCCGGCGCACTGTTGCCAAATACCGGGAATCTCTCAATATTCTATCTTCCGTGCAGCGCCGCCGGGAGGCGCGGGCAAAACGCTAGTTCAGGGTTGACGAGGTGCCACGTGCCGCCTATGTGTCCGCCCGAATTAAACAGGCCGGAGAGGAACCGGCCAAGTTTGTCATCTTTGTGGCTTGCAAAAATATTGTGCGTGGCTGTTGACGAAGCGGCCGCGGAGGACCATTTTTGAGCCATTCCGGATGTCAGCAAGGACATAACCATGCAGATCAAAATCACCGGCAAGCACATCGATATCGGCGACGGCTTGCGCCAGCATATCGAAGCGCGATTGCAAAATTTCCGCGAAAGATTCTTTGAGGGTTCGGTGCATGGCAACGTGACTCTTGAAAAACAGCGTGGGCGGTTTCTGGCAGATTGCTCGCTGCATCTGGCCACCGGATTGCACTTGCAGGCCCATTCAGAAAATTCAGAACCGATGGCCTGTGCTGATGCCGCATTGTCACATCTCGAAAAGCAGTTGAAGAAATACAAGCAGCGCTTGAAGGACCATCACCGCGCCCCTCGCGAGGCGCGTGAACCACGCGAGGCGATGGCTTATGTCATTCCGCATGAAGAGCACTCAGACGAAGAGCCAACGAGTTTGCATGCGCCGATCATTGCGGAAAATGCCGCCGTCATCCCGCAGCTTTCAGTGGGTGAGGCGGTGATGCAGCTTGATATTTCAACCACACCTTTCGTGCTGTTCCACAACACCAAGGAAGGGCGCCTCAATGTGGTTTACCGCAGGCCCGATGGCAACATCGGCTGGCTTGACCCACGGCAATCTGCCAACGCCTGAGGAAGCACGCATGAAGATCACAGACATTGTGGATGCGCGTGCGGTGGTGCCGCAGCTCAAGGCGACAAACAAGAAGCAAGTGTTGCAAGATATTGCGCAGCAATTGGCGGGGCTTATCGCTGTTGATCAACGCATCATTTTCGAGACATTGCTGACCCGCGAGAAATTGGGATCCACGGGCCTTGGGCAGGGCATTGCCATTCCGCATGGGCGCATCCCCGGCCTCAAGCATGTGACAGGTTTTTTTGCCAAGCTGGTGCCACCGATTGAATATGACGCCGTTGATGGCAAGCCTGTTGATCTGGTGTTTGCGCTGCTCTCGCCGGACCACGCAGGCGCTGATCATTTGACGGCACTGGCCAAGATCTCACGCATCATGCGCTCATCTTCCGCCTTGGCAAAACTACGCGCCAACAACACGGCTGAGGGATTGTATGCGGTGCTGACGGAACCCGTGGCCGCGGCACCCGCAACGGCGGCTTGAACTTCTTACTGGCTCGCCCAGATGATCCTTGCCATCCAGTCGACTTCTTTCATGTCCAGCGTTTTGGTGTCGTGATCCTTGTTGAAGGAGGCGAGTTCCAGGGTTCTGGCGGTTTGGCGCTGCATCACCTTGGCCATCACCTGACCGTCTGACGTGCGGACCACGACGCGGTCGCCCTTGCGCACGGTTGCGGCCGGCGAGACGACGATGATGTCGCCCTCGCGGTAAACCGGTTGCATCGAGTCTCCGGTGATCTCCAGCGCGTAAGCGGCAGAATCCGTAACCCCGGGCACTTCAATCTCTTCCCAGCCATTGCCCGAGGGGAAGCCTGAATCATCAAAGAACCCACCTTTGCCCGCCTTGGCAAGGCCCAGAAGCGGGATTTGCTTCAACTTGGGGGCAGAGCCCTTGCGGCTGGTGAGCAGGTCCATAAACTCTTCAGTGCTGGCCCCAGAGGCACCGAGCACGCGGGCGATGGACTCCATCGTCGGCCAGCGCGGGCGGCCATCGGGCCCATTGCGCTTTGAGGGGTTGAAGGATGTTGGGTCCAGCCCTGACTTCTTGGCCAGACCGGAAGCTGAAAAACCATAACGATCAGCAATCGTATCGATTGCGCCCCAGACCTGCTTGTGTGTAAACATCGGAAAATCCCGCAAAAATAGCAAAATTGGCTTGTCCTAGGAAGTTTTACCTTTAAATATCCCTGCTGACAAGACTGTTTTGCAAGTTATCCGCAGATTCATTGAGTGTTCCGATGCCGAATGTTTTCAAGATCATTGACCAGGCGGGTTTTGACGCCATCGCCGCCGAAGGCACGTTTAAAGGTGCCGCGATCGATTTTCGCGACGGGTTCATTCATCTCTCAACGGCGGCCCAGGCCAAGGAAACAGCGCGGCTACATTTT
>JAYUEP010000229.1:0-8883 GCA_043739165.1 Hyphomicrobiales bacterium | reverse complement strand
CCATGTGAAGAAGCCGCGCGCGCAGCGGGTGGCTTGAACACCAATGGAAAAGACTTTTGAGGCCCTGACGCGTCTGGGTGTTTCACGTGAATCCTTAGCGCGGCTGGAGATTCTGGTTGGCGTTTTGCAGGCCTGGCAGCAACGGATCAATCTTGTTGCGCCTTCGACGGTGGGTGAAATCTGGCAGCGGCATATTTTGGATTCCGCGCAGCTTTTGCCTCTGCTTCCAAGCAAGCTTGATGCGATTGCAGACTTGGGTTCTGGCGGCGGCTTTCCGTCTTTGGTTCTCGCGGCCATACAACCGGCCAAGGTTCACATGTTCGAGGCCAATGCCAAAAAGGTGGCGTTCCTTCAGGAGGCCTTACGGCAGATGAAAGTTCAGGGGCAGGTCCACCGCGTTCGTCTTGAACAACGCATCGCGCCGCCGGCCATGCCTTCTGTTCAAGTGGTGACGGCGCGGGCATTTGCGCCTCTGGAGG
Source organism: Hyphomicrobiales bacterium (assembly GCA_043739165.1). Classification (GTDB taxonomy): domain Bacteria; phylum Pseudomonadota; class Alphaproteobacteria; order Rhizobiales; family Aestuariivirgaceae; genus Aestuariivirga. Next base: position 8,404 of record JAYUEP010000229.1, on the reverse strand, counting down.
AACTGCTCGGCTATGCCGAGCCCTACTTCAAGGCCGGAGCGACCGGGCTTTTCCACAAGGGACAAGATGTTGATGCGGAATTGACGCAAGCTGCTAAATCTTGGAAAATTTCGGCTCTGAAACATTCCAGCCTCACTGATTCGCAAGCTGTGATATTAGAGGTGAAGGAGATCGCACATGTTGAATGATAAGAGCCAATCCGCACCGCGCATTTTGGCCGTGGCCAACCAGAAGGGTGGCGTGGGCAAGACGACAACGGCGATCAACCTCGGCACGGCCCTGGCCGCTGTTGGCGAGAATGTCTTGGTGATTGATCTTGATCCGCAAGGCAATGCCTCAACTGGGCTGGGCATTACCCGCAAGCCCTCGCAGAAATCGTCCTACCACGTGTTGATCGGCGAGGCTGACCTTGACCGGGTGATTGTTGAATCGGCCATACCGCGTCTGCATTGCGCGCCAGCGACGATTGATCTTTTGGGTGCTGAAATTGAACTTTCTGAAATGGCGCGCAAGACCCACCGCCTCCATGATGCCATTCAATTGATGATGGCCATGCCGGGTCGGAACTACTCTTACATTCTCGTCGATTGCCCGCCTTCACTTAACTTGCTGACGATCAATTCATTGACGGCAGCGGATGCCATCCTCGTGCCTTTGCAGTGTGAGTTCTTCGCGCTGGAAGGTTTGAGCCAGCTGTTGAAAACGGTTGAGCGTGTGCGCGCCACGTTGAATTCACGTTTGATGATCCAAGGGGTGGTGTTGACCATGTTCGACAAGCGCAACAGCCTGTCTGACCAAGTGGCGCAGGACGTACGCGAAGTGCTGGGTGACAAGGTTTATGACACGGTGATCCCGCGCAACGTTCGGGTTTCCGAAGCGCCCTCCTATGGCAAGCCGGTTCTGCTTTATGACCATGCCTGTGTCGGTTCGCAGGCCTATATCCGGCTGGCCTCCGAGGTCATCCGCCGTGAGCGCGACTTGCGCGCCGCTTAATCGATTCAAAACCGTAACAATAAGAAAAGGCATTTATTCATGACACAGGTACAAAAGCGCAGGTTGGGACGGGGCCTTGCTGCGCTGATTGGCGATGACACGTCTGAAGAATCGGTGGTTCAGGACATTCGCTCGCTGCGTCATGTGCCCGTGGAGCTGTTGCATCCCAATCCAAATAATCCACGCAAACATTTTGCCGAAGAAGATTTGAACACACTAGCCAAGTCACTCAAGGACAAGGGCTTGTTGCAGCCACTGGTGGTTCGCCCGCGCGGTGATGGTTCGTTTGAAATTGTTGCGGGCGAACGGCGCTGGCGCGCCAGCCAGATTGCGGGCCTGCATGATCTGCCGGTTCTGGTGCGTGAGCTTGACGACAAAGAGACGCTTGAGATTGCGCTCATTGAAAATATTCAGCGCAGCGATCTCAACGCGTTGGAAGAAGCGCGGGCCTTCCGCCAACTACTGGATCAATATTCCTATACGCAGCAGCAGCTCGCCGATGCCATCGGCAAGAGCCGCAGCCATATCGCCAATACGATGCGCCTGCTCAATCTGCCCGAGGCCACGCAAAGACAAATTGAAGAAGGCAGCCTGACCGCAGGCCATGCCCGCGCCTTGATTGCCACCGAAACGCCAGAAGAACTGGCCGACAAGATCATCAAGCTCAATCTTACAGTGCGCCAAGCGGAAGATTTGGCGCGCACCAAGACGCCTGTGGGCACCAAGGGCAAAGCAGCACCTTACAAGGACGCCGATACGCGTGCGTTGGAAAAGCAGCTCACCGAAAATCTCGGCCTCTCTGTTGCAATCAAGCACAAGGACAAGCTGGGCGGACAGGTTTTGATTTCCTACAAGACCCTCGACCAGCTTGATGACTTGATCAAGAAGCTGGGCGGGCAGGTGGGGTGAGGGCAGATGAGGGTTTTGACAAAAACCATTCTGGGCACAGCCAACCGAACTCCAGCATCAGTTCTTCGACCTACAAAACCTTGCCATTGAGAGCAGTGCGCGGTTGTTGATCGTTTCGGCCAGTGCTGCTTGCTTGCGGCTTTGTAGGCTGGCGGCTTGGATGGTTTCTTGCAGCTCGATCAAATCATCCAATGACAAGATGCGCAGCTGATCGAGAATGGCAATCTTGCGTTTGAAGAAGATCGGCGGCTTGGCGTTGCGTACGGCGCCATCGGCATTCATCCCGCGCTCCATCTCCACGCGCAAGGTTTGCAGCTTGGTCAGATGCAACTGCAGCAGGGTGAAGAAGCTGCGGGTGTCGCCCCCGAGACTAACGGCGATCCTATCCGTTCTCTCCAAATCCCCACCAAGAATGGAATCGATCAATTCATCCGCATCGAATTCTGCCGTATCGCCGCAGACCGCCTGAACATTAGCAACAGATATTTGTGTCGCACCGTGCGCATAGAGGCAAAGTTTTTCGACCTCATTTGTGGCAATGGAGCGATCGTCGCCCACGGCGGCAAAGAAAGCTTCCTCTGCTTCGTCACCCCACGCCAAATTGTGGCCAGCGAGAATACGTGACAGGCGCGCACGCAGCTTTGCTTCATCTTCTTCATAGATGGCGAGGCAGGCAAAAAGTGAAGAGGCCTCACAAGCCGCGCGCAGCTTCGACGTCTTGCCGAGTGCATCACAGAGAATGATTGCAAAATTGGCGACGCGGTCATAGGCCAGCGTTGGCTCGAGAAACTTGAGGCAGGCCTCATCAGCGCCATCCACAAGCAGCACCTGGCGGTCTCCCAACAGGGAGAGCGACAGAAATTGATCCATAAAACTTCCGGGTGCTGCCTTGCAGGCGGCAATGTCAACACGCTGCACTTCGCCACCCAATTGCTTGGACACCTGCCGTGACAGCAGCGCCACCGCCGCTTGATCAACCCCATGAATCATGATGCCATTGCTGGCGCCAAGGCGGCGTTTCAGGTAGCCATCAAACTCATCTTCGCGCAGAACGCTCACGCGTCAGCCTTTTTGTGACGACAGAAACGCCGCGAGGCGCAACCTGATATCCTGTCCCAGTTCCTTGGCAGCGTGGGACTTGGCGTTCTCTGCAGCCGTAAGATCTGAAACTGGAATATTCAAAATATCGAATTCCACATTGGAGAAACTATCACCATTGGTCACTGGCTTGCTTGTTGCCATATCGACCATCTCATAATGTGCCGCCAGATTGTAGCGCTTGCGCGCCGCACTTGAAGAGGAAAGATTGGCAACATCAATGACGCGCTCAGTCACCACCAGTTTCAGGGAAAAGCGCATCTGCCCGGTGCCCGCGCCATCAAGCAGTTCATTGCGCAAAAGCTGTCCGGCGCGACTGTGCTGCTCTTCCACCGAAAGGGAAGCGAGGCTTCCCGCAACGCTCGTGCCATCCGGACCCTTGCCATAGAGCGGGCGATAGGTGCCGCAGGCCGCGAGTTGAATGGCAACAAAGCAGAGCAGGGCGAGGTGCGTGAGTTTTAGCATACGATGTTGACGATCCGGTCTGGCACGATGATCACTTTCCTCGCGGGCTTGCCCTCCATAGCACGCTTGACGCCTTCAAGTTCCAGAACTTGCGCTTCAAGCACTTTCTGATCAAGGCCCTTTGAAACGGTGATCTCATCGCGGCGCTTGCCATTGACTTGAATGCCGATGGTCACTTCGTCGACGACCAACAATTCCGCCAAGGCTTTGGGCCAAGGCGTGTCAACCACGGGCGTTTGATGCCCCAGCACCGCCCAGCTTTCCTCCGCGAGATGCGGCATCATCGGTGCCATCAAGAGCACCAGAATTTCCGCCGCTTCACGCAGGGCCCCTTGCAGGCCAGCAGACTTTTGTTCTTGCGCCAGGCTCGTCGTCATCGCGTTGGTGAGTTTATAGAGATTTGAAATGGCCACATTGAAATTGAGGCCGTTCAAATCTTTTGTTACGGCTGCTGCCATCTGATGAGCCGTGCGGCGCAGCGGCAATGCTTCAGCTGAAGAATCCGCCGCCACTTTAGGCAGCTCAGCGATATCATTGACCAAACGCCAAATGCGCTGAGTGAAAGACCAGACGCGGGCCGCCCCGGCATCGGTCCATTCCAGGTCACGCTCCGGCGGTGTGTCCGACAGCATGAACCAGCGAGCGGTATCAGCGCCGTAAGCCGCAATGATCGTATCCGGGTCCACCACGTTCCTTTTGGACTTCGACATTTTCTCGATGCCGCCGACCTGAAGCTTTTGGCCCGAGTTTGCGTGAACCCAGGCGCCATCCTTTTCCATAATTTCTGAAGGCATCACCCATTCACCTGCTTCTGTGCGATAGGTGGCGTGGGTCACCATGCCTTGGGTAAAGAGGCTGGCAAAAGGTTCTGCCACATTGGGCTGGCCAATCTTCTGCATGGCGCGGGCATAAAAGCGCGAATAGAGCAGGTGCAGGATAGCGTGTTCCACGCCGCCGATATATTGATCGACCGGCAGCCAATATTTCCCGGCAGCCGGATCGACCGGAACATTTGCAAGGGGCGAGGCGAAGCGGGCGTAGTACCAGCTTGAATCAATGAACGTATCAAACGTGTCAGTCTCGCGCTCGGCGGGTTGGTTGCACTTCGGGCAATGCGTGTGACGCCAGGTTGGATGATGTAGCAGTGGGTTGCCCGGCTTGTCGAATTTGGCATCATCGGGAAGGGTGATGGGTAATTGTTCTTTCGGGACCGGAACGATGCCGCAGGTGGAACAGTGGATCACTGGGATTGGGCAGCCCCAATAGCGCTGGCGCGACACGCCCCAATCACGCAAGCGGAAATTCACCATGCGCTTGCCGGTGCCCAGCGCTTCAAAGCGCTTGGCCATTTTGGCTTTGGCGGCTTCCACCGTCATGCCATTGATAAAATCAGAATTAATCAGCGTGGCTTCTTCGCCGTCTTTCTCAAGATAGGGGCCTTTGGAGACATCAACAGGGGCACCATTGCTAGGGCCCACTACAGGGAGGATGGGCAACTTGTATTTGGTGGCAAAATCCCAATCGCGTTGGTCATGCGCGGGGCAGCCGAAAATTGCGCCCTCGCCATAGCCCATCAAAACAAAGTTGGCGGCATAGACAGGAATCTTGCACGTCTTGTCGAAAGGGTGCAGCGCATATAGGCCCAGCGGCACGCCATGTTTTTCAGCGCGCTCGATATTTTCTTCGGATGTGCCCAAGGCTGCCACTTCCTTACGGAAATCCGCCAGCGCCTTGTTTGTCTCAGACAATCTTTTGACCAAATGATGATCGGCGGCCACAGCGCAGAAGCTTGCGCCGAAGAGCGTATCATGACGCGTGGTGTAGACAGTGAGGCCACCTTCAATGGCTTTGCCAGCGCCATCCACCAGATCAAAAGTAAAGCGCAGGCCTTCCGAGCGGCCGATCCAATTCTTTTGCATCAGCCGCACTTTTTCAGGCCAATCTTTCAGGCCGTCCAAGGCAGTCAAAAGTTCTTCGGCATAGTCGGTGATCTTCAAGAACCATTGGGCCAGCTCTCGCTTCTCCACGGGCGCGCCAGAGCGCCAGCCTTTGCCATCAATCACTTGTTCATTGGCGAGAACAGTTTGGTCTACCGGGTCCCAGTTCTCTTGGGAAACGCGGCGTTCCACCAGACCTGCCGACATGAAGTCCACGAACATCGCCTGTTCGTGCCGGTAATAGCTTGGATCGCAAGTGGCGAATTCGCGTGACCAGTCGAGCGAGAGGCCCATGGATTTGAGCTGCCCACGCATGGTGGCGATGTTGTCATAGGTCCAGCCCTTGGGGTGGACACCGCGTTCGATAGCGGCGTTTTCGGCCGGCATGCCGAAAGCATCCCAGCCCATGGGATGCAACACGTTATAGCCACATGCCCTGCGGAAGCGGGCGATCACATCGCCCATGGTGTAGTTGCGGACATGGCCCATATGAATGCGGCCCGAAGGATAGGGAAACATCTCGAGGACGTAATATTTCGGGCGCGAGGCATCTTCCTTTGCCTCGAAGCTTTTGGCCTTGGCCCAATGGGCCTGCCACTTGGGTTCAGCTTCGCGGTGATTGTAACGTTCAACAGCCAATTCTCGAGTCCTCTGATCAATCCAAACGTTCCTTAACCGTCCTTGAAATGCCTCGCAAGCTTGCTCATAGAGGGGCGATGGATGATGCAGTTTCAAGGTTGATAGAGATCAAGGCCAAGATTGGAGGACGGGCCAAGTTAGTCGCGGTTTCCAAGACATTTGGGGCTGAGGAGATTGAACCTGTTCTACGGGCGGGCCAGCGGATTTTTGGTGAGAACCGGGTGCAGGAGGCTGCGCGAAAATGGCCAGGCCTGCGGGTCAAATATCCTGATGTAGAATTGCATCTGATTGGTCCCTTGCAAAGCAACAAGGCTGCAGAAGCTGTGGCGCTGTTCGACGTGATCCAGACCATTGATCGGGCCAAGATCGCTGAAGCCCTGGCCAAAGAGATGGCAAAGGTAGGCAAGGCTTTGCGTTGCTTTGTCCAGGTGAACACGGGGCGAGAGCCACAGAAAGCAGGGATTGATCCAGCCGATGTGGACGGCTTCGTAAAGCAGTGCCTGCAAGACTACAAGTTGACCGTTGTAGGGCTGATGGCCATACCGCCCGTTGAAGAAGACCCACGCCCGCATTTCAAAATGCTTGGGCAGATAGCGGCGCGCAATAGGCTCAAGGAACTTTCGATGGGCATGAGCGGCGATTTTGAGGCGGCGCTGGGCGAAGGGGCAACTTATGTGCGCGTGGGATCGGCGATATTTGGGGTGCGGCCTCAGATGACCAAATAGGTCTTCCGCCCGCATTGCCCCAGAACAATTCGCAGATGTCTTTCCGAAAGTGCGATACATCCTTCGGTGCCTTTGGCCCCTTGCCGGACCACATGCAGAAAAATGGCGCTGCCCCGCCCTTGAATACGGGGGCGCTGGTTGTGGTTGGTGGTGACCATCAAGTCATAGGCTTCGTCCTTGCGCCAGAGGTCTTCATGGCTGGCGGCGAAGGGCAGTTTGACGCGCCTGTTATAGGCGCCCTGGCCAGCGGCATCGCACCAGCCATCAAAGGTTTTCGCTGGCCGTGTCGGCAGCTGTGAGAGCGGCCTGCCAATTTTGTCGGGCCTATAGTTAAGGATTTCCAATTTCCAGCGGCCAATGGGGCTTTTACCATCGCCCTCACGTTTTCTACGGGTGCGGCCTTTCAGGCCCAAAAAACACGGGAATTCACGGTGGCCCAGCTGCAAAACACCCCGGCTCGAACACGGATTGATCGCGCGAATGTGAAGATATGTTATGATTCTGCTCACGGTGAGTTGTGTTGCCTTCATGTGCCCCGGACTTCACACTCAAAAGCGTAAAGAAATGGATGAACATGTCAAACGCCAAAAAACTTCTGCTTGTTGATGATGATGATGCGCTGCGCGAAACGTTGAAAGAGCAGTTTTCGCTGCATGATGAATTTGTGGTTAGCGATGCGGCCACGGCCACGGCTGGCGTGAAAGCCCTGAAAGCCGACCACGCCGATCTCGTGGTGCTTGATGTGAACTTGCCAGACATGGATGGCCGCGAGGCCTGCAAGATTATGCGGCGCAATGGCTATAAGGGGCCGATCGTGATGCTGACGGCGCAGGGGTCTGATTCAGACACCATTCTTGGCCTTGATTCGGGCGCCAATGATTATGTGACCAAGCCATTCCGCTTTGCGGTTTTGCTGGCCCGCATCCGCTCGCACCTGCGCCAGCATGAGCAGAGCGAGGATGCAATTTTCCAGATTGGGCCCTACTCCTTCAAGCCTGCTTCCAAGGTTCTGCTGCGCGAGGACAACAAGAAGGTCCGGCTCACCGAGAAGGAAACTTCGATCATCAAGTTTCTCTACCGGGCGGGTGAACAGCCGATCAGCCGCGAGACGTTGTTACAGGATGTCTGGGGTTATAATGCGGGCGTTTCTACCCATACGCTGGAAACCCATATTTACCGCCTGCGCCAAAAGATTGAACGCGACCCGGCCCATGCCGAAATCCTCGTGACGGAAGGCGGCGGGTATAAATTGATCCCTTGATCTTTGGGCGCTTTGGCGGTCAAAAGGCCCCATGGGGATTATTCGGGCATTTGGCCGGGCAGGCCAGAAATGAGCGTGAGGGCTGATTCACATACGCTGCAACAGCTCGCGCTATTTCGCGATTGCGATGTTGTGCCTTTGCAGATTCTGGCCTTTGCGGCGGAGCGACAGGAATTTGCTTCTGGTGAAGAGATCATCAGCAAAGACAAAAAAGCGCGCGCTGCCTTTCTGATTTTGAATGGTCAGGCCAAACTTCGTGATGGCGCGCAGGAAATTGGTGTGGCTGAGCCGGGCTCGCTTTTGGGTGAGGTGGCGATGCTGCGCTCTGGCCCCTATGCGATTACGGCGGTGGCTTCCGGGACGGTCGAAACCGTGCG
>JAYUEP010000228.1:0-2959 GCA_043739165.1 Hyphomicrobiales bacterium | reverse complement strand
TGGACCGGTGGCTGCCAATGTGGTGCGGTTCGTTATGAGTTTGAGGTTCGACCGGACAATCCGTGCATTTGTCACTGCCGCATGTGCCAAAAACAATTCGGGAATTTCTTTGGATCCTTTGCAGGGTCACACCGCAAGAATTTTCGCGTCACCAGAGGTGCCCTGGCCCATTTCAAGAGTTCAGACGATGCCTTGCGAGGGTTTTGCCGCGATTGTGGTACGCCGCTCACCTATGAGGCATTGTCGCGGCCACGCGTGGAGGTGTCGATCGGTTCGCTGGACAGGCATACGGAATTGAAACCACAGTCCCAGTTCGGCGCAGAGGCGAGGGAGCCTTGGCTTGCGGAGGTTATCGCACTTGCCTGTATGGCAACAGGAGAGGGAGACAACGGCGTGGGAGACACGCCGGAGCGGTTTGAACAAATCAAACAGAGCAATCACCAACATCCCGATCATGAGACCAGCCATTGGCCGTTGGACTAGCTGGTTGCAGCAACAGATAGCGCCAAGGCCGACTGCGCGATAGTGCGACAGGATTGCCCCGCCATAAACCCCATGCGGCCCAGCGCAGTTTTTTCAAAACCGCGTCGTCAGCGCCGTTAGCCAATCGGGTGAAAGATCAACCAGCTTTGCTTCGACCTGTTTGTCCTGACCCGAAAGGATCAGCAGCCCGGAGGCCAGAAGCAAGAGGCCTAGAACACTTTTCAATGTGGAGCTGGTTGACAGCAATCGCCAGCGCCAAGCCAGCATCATTTCACGTGAAGCAAGACCGAGCACCACAAGCGGCACAGCCACGCCCAGGCCGAAGCTCAGCATGGTGGCCGTCACTTGCCCCAAGTTATGCCCCTGTGCGGCGAGAACGGAAGCGGCTCCCAATGTGGGGCCCACGCAAGGGCTCCACACAGCGCCCAGCAGTAAGCCAAGGCCGAACTGCCCAAGGCGCGCGCCACTGCCTAGGCGCTGGTCCAGCCAATTGCCAACAGGGCCTGCCGCCACAGCGAACTGGCGTTGCAAAATGGGAACGGCGAGCAAGAGGCCTGCCGCTATCAACATCATGGCTGAAACGGCGCGGAAAAAGTTGCCGTCCAAGCCAACCGAAAAGCCAATCAGGCTTACGAACAGACCGATGGTTACGAAAGACAGCACCAACCCCGCCGCCAGAAGTAGCGGGCCTGCCCTGCCCTTGGCCGAGGCTGCGCCCAGAACCACCGGCAGCAGCGGCAGCACGCAGGGCGACAGGATGGAAAGGCCTCCCGCCAGAAAAGCGAATAACAGGGTTGCAAACATCGCGCCTAATTCGTGCTGCCCACCAGCTTGGAAATGCCATCGGCCGTGGTGTCACCCACCGAGCGGGCGGTTTCCTTCTCGCCCTTGAACATGATGAGGGTGGATTGGCTTTGCACTTTGAAGGCCTTGAGCGCATCCAGCTGGGTATCAAAATTCACCCGCAGCATCACCACATCCTTGTTTTCCGGCTTGGCCAGTTCGCTCTTCAAAAGTGGTCCTTGTGCCTTGCAGGTGGGGCACCATGCCGCCCAGACATCAACCAGAATGCGCTTGCCATCCTTCTGGGCGGCCATGAAGGCGGCGGTGCTGAAGTCGGTCTCAGCAAAGGCGGAAGATATGGGCGTCAAAGCCAAGCCCAAGACGAGCGCAAGGACGGTGCGGCGATTCAACATGGGGCAAAACTCCTGATTGTCATTGCGCCTTCATAAGGCAGCCTTTGCACAGGGAGAATTCACAAGCCGGGCCCGATTGATCACAGTTTCGTGGGTTGAAAGTATTAACTGAAGTTCTGAAGGGCCATGCCCCGAGGCTACTCGGAGCAAATCTATTGTGCTAAGGTTTCTGGGCCCAAGGATTCGCGGCCATAAGGAGTTTGGAATGAAAAACCACGCCGTCTCCATGTTCGTAGTGTCATTGTTCATGGCAACTGCCGCGCAGGCCGCAGACACGGTGAGCTTCACCATGAAAGCGCATATGCCCACGCTGAACGATACCAATGCAAATGATCACTTCACTGTCGGCATAACAGACAAACAAATTGAAACCAGCCTTGATGTCAAATGCGAGGCTCCCAAAAGCGGGATATTGGGTGGGCGGGACCGCAGTTGTTCTGTTTCTGGCATTGGCTCCATCATCAATCCAGGCAACGGGCAGAAACTTCAACGCACGCAATATATGGGCGGCTGGTCAGTGAAATCCAATGGCTACACAGATGGCAACACGATGGCAGCCAACTATCTCGCCGTGGGCAAGGTTGCGGCCTCCAGCTCCTCGTTTAGTGGGTCTATGATGTTGAAGCCACAAACCCCGTCCAGCGGTGCGGTTCAATTGCGGGATTCAGTTTTGGCAAATTTAAAGACCCAACAGAGTTCAACCTTGATTGATACGCGTGTTGACACTGTTCAGTTCAGCAATTTTACCCTGCCCTCAACGGGCTTCCCGTCTGACAAGGGCTGCGTGTGGAATGGTGACATGATCTATGCCTATCAGACGCAATCCTGGTTCATGAATATCAAGATCAAATGCAATGACAAGGAAGTGGCGCTGAAAGGCAACATGCCCTTCACCGAGACCAAGAATGTGGGCAACCAGCATCAATATGATTTGACGCTTATGGTCCCCAATACCGATTCTCAGAATGATGCTGCCCTGTTTGCCAAAGGCTCGGACACGGACCTGTTCGCCGCAGCTGATGGCCTCAGTGGCCAAGTGATCATGAAAGAGAGCGCCTTTGTGGATGTGACCTTTGAGGGCCATACCGACAAAGTGCCGGTCGACATTGACGCTTCCGGCACATTCTCGGCGAACAACGTGCCGATTGAAGTGGCTCGGTCTTTCGCCATGGTTGTGGGCATTCTGTCGCGCACTTTCTTCGGGTCTTAGAATATGGGCGGTTTTCTTTGGACGGGCCTGATCGGCCTTGTTGTTGGTGTGATCGCCAAGCTGCTTTTGC
>JAYUEP010000227.1:0-2972 GCA_043739165.1 Hyphomicrobiales bacterium | reverse complement strand
TCTCATTTTCCAACGTAAAATTATCGCGGGCCTGACGGCCGGTTCTGTGAAGGGTTAATCATGGCGAATATTTCGATCAAGAATGTCACCAAGTCATTTGGCGCTGTCAACGTCATCAAGGGCGTTGATCTTGAAATCAAGTCCGGCGAATTCATGGTGTTTGTAGGTCCATCGGGCTGCGGCAAATCCACCATGCTGCGCCTGATTGCCGGGTTGGAAGATATCACAAGCGGCACCATCGCCTTTGATGGCAAAGTGGTGAACGCCCTTTCACCGTCCAATCGTGGCATAGCGATGGTATTCCAATCCTATGCGCTTTATCCGCATATGACAGTTTACCAGAACATGGCTTTCGGTATCAAATTGGGCGGGGCCACCAAGGAAGATGTTGAAAAGCGTGTGAAGGCCGCAGGCGACATGCTGCAGCTCACGCCTTATCTTGATCGCCTGCCGAAGCAACTTTCGGGCGGCCAGCGGCAGCGTGTGGCTATCGGGCGCGCCATTGTGCGCGATCCGAAGGTGTTCCTGTTCGATGAGCCACTCTCAAATTTGGACGCAGCCTTGCGCGTGGCCACGCGTTTGGAAATTGCCAAGCTGCATCACTCCATGAACAGCGTCACCATGATCTATGTGACACATGATCAGGTGGAAGCCATGACCTTGGCTGATCGCATTTGCGTTTTGAAGGATGGATTGATTGAGCAGGTGGGAACGCCGCTTGAGCTTTATGAAAAGCCGGCCAATCTTTTTGTGGCAGGCTTCATCGGTTCGCCCAAAATGAATTTCCTCAACGGCAAGTTTGCGGAACCCTATAAGGCCAACACCATTGGCGTGCGCGCCGAGCATTTGGAATTTGTCTCCAAGGGAGGCTGGGCCGGCAAAGTGATCCATGCGGAAAAAATGGGTTCAGACACCTATTCCTTTGTGGACATGGGAACCGCCGAGCCGATCATTATTCGTGAAACCGGCACGTCGCGTCATGATGTGGATTCCAAAGTGAATGTGGCACCCCTCAATGGCCAAGTGGTCCACCGCTTCAGCGCCGATGGCAAAACAATCTAATTTTCTGTGAGGCACAAATGACGATCAATGTTCTCATCTGGCATGAGCATCGCCACGAGCAAACCAACAAGCTGGTTCAAAAGCTCTATCCCAAGGGCATGGATGGCGCGCTGAAGAAGGGCTTTGCGGGCCACAAGGAATTCAAGGTTGATACGGCGCGCCTCGATGACGATGAGGAACACGGCCTCAGCCAGAAGCGTTTGAATGAAACCGATGTGCTCATCTGGTGGGCCCATATGGCGCATGGCGAGGTGAAGGATGCAATAGTCGAACGTGTGGCCAAACGTGTGCACGAAGGCATGGGTCTGATTGTTCTGCACTCCGGCCATTATTCCAAAATCTTCAAGCGCCTGATGGGCACACCCTGCTCGCTGAAATGGCGCGAAGCGGGCGAGAACGAACGCGTCTGGATCGTCAACCCAAATCACCCCATCGCCGCAGGCCTGCCCGAGCAAATCTTCATTGAGCATGAAGAAATGTATGGCGAGCCCTTTTCCATTCCAGAACCACTCGAAACCGTGATGATCTCGTGGTTTGAAGGCGGGGAAGTCTTCCGCTCCGGTGTCACCTATCGCCGCGGTGCGGGCAACATCTTCTATTTCCGCCCCGGCCACGAGGCTTACCCAACCTATCACAACAAGCAGGTCTTGCAGGTCATCCGCAACGCGGCCAAGTGGGCTTACAATCCCGCCAAACCGTGGAAGGGCATTCATCCCTCACCCAATGTGCCGCATGATAAGGCACCTGTGCCTCTCACGGTCAAAGGGCCGACACTTCATGCCCCCGGCGAAGAAGGTTTTAAATAATGGCATTGTTCAAGAAATCTCCCGGCAAAGTGCGCCTGCTCGTCTTGGGCACAGGCGGCATGGCCCAGGCCCATGCCACGGCTTTCGCCAAGGACCCACGCGTCGAACTCGTGGGCACAGTCGATGTGATGCCGGGCCGCGCAGCAGAATTCGCCAAGAAATTCGGCATCAAGAAGCATTTCACCGATTTGGACAAGGCGATCAAATGGGGCCAGTTTGATGCAGCCACCAATGTGACTCCCGATTCCATCCATTATCCCACCACGATGAAATTGCTCGCCGCAAAGAAGCATGTGCTGTGTGAAAAGCCATTGGCCGAGAATTTCAAGCTCGCCAATGAAATGGCCACTGCCGCTGAAAAGGCCAAGGTCATCAATATGGTGAACTTGACCTACCGTGCCGTGGCGGGCCTGCAGAAAGCCAAACAGATCATCGCCTCGGGCGAGATTGGCGAAGTGCGCCATGTGGAGGCGAGCTATCGCCAAAGCTGGCTCGTCGGCAATCATTGGGGCGCGTGGGACAAGCTGCCCATGTGGCTCTGGCGTCTGTCGGAAAAACACGGCTCCAAGGGCGTGCTGGGTGACGTCGGCATTCATATTCTGGATTTCACCACCTATGCCATCGGCATGATGCCCACGAGCCTGCAGGCGCGGTTGAAGACGTTCCACAAGGCACCGGGCGACAAGATCGGCGAATATGTTCTGGATGCGAATGACTCTGCGTCTATGATTGTGGAGTTCCAAAATGGCGCGCAAGGTGTGATCCATGCCAGCCGCTTCATGACGGGTTATGGCAACACGCTGCGCCTCAATGTGTTCGGCACCAAGGGCGGGCTTGAAATCCAGAACGACCACGATCTCACCACGCTGCGCGTTTGTTCGGGCGAGGATGTTCACACGCAAGCCTGGCGCGACGTTGTGAGGACCGAAGCCGAACCTGCGAACTATCTGAAGTTCATCGACGCAATCGTCAGCGGCAAAAACGGTGATCCAAGCTTCCGCCGCGCCGCCGATCTGCAGAAGATCCTCGATGCCTGCTTCACCGAAGAAGCCAGCAAGGCCGTCAAGCTTTAGCGTAGTCACGTCTCACCCAACAATCGCTCCG
>JAYUEP010000226.1:0-2978 GCA_043739165.1 Hyphomicrobiales bacterium | reverse complement strand
TGCATGAGCTCTGGCGCAGCTTGAAGGATGGCCATTCGGCCTATTCATCATGGTTGTATCGCTGGTTCCACCTTGGGGGCGTGAAGCGGTTGTTGATCAATGGCGCAGCACTTGGCCTCAATCTTCTTATTGCTGCCGCCTTTGGCCTGTTGGCCTATGCCCTGCCGCATTTTTCGGGGGAAGGCGATATTTGGAACCGCAACCGGCCCTTTGCGATCACGTTCACCGACCAGGACGGCAATTTCATTGGCCGCCGCGGCATCAGCCAGAATGATTCAATTCCGCTGAATGAAATTCCGCCGGTGTTGATCAAGGCCGTGTTGGCCACCGAGGATGCGCGGTTTTACGACCACTTCGGCGTTGATGTGATCGGCACCTTGCGTGCGGTTCGGCACAATGCCCAGGGCGGCTCCAAGCAAGGCGGTTCTTCGATCACCCAACAGGTTGTCAAAAATCTTCTGTTGACGCCAGAGCGCACGTTGAAGCGCAAGATTGATGAAGCCTTCCTGTCCCTGTGGGTAGAGGAACGGCTGACCAAGAACGAAATCCTGAAACTCTATCTGGATCGTTCCTATCTTGGCGGTGGCAATACGGGCGTTGAAGCGGCCTCGCAATTCTATTTCGGCAAATCGGTGCGCGACATCAACCTGTCTGAGGCTGCGGTCTTGGCTGGCCTGTTCAAAGCGCCAACCCAATATGCGCCTCATGCCAATCCCGAAGCTTCCAAGGCGCGCACCAGTGTGGTGCTGTACCGGATGTTGGATGCAGGCTTTATCAGCCAAGGCGAATTGTTGGAGGCCAAGCGCAAGCCTGCCGAAATCGTTCAACAGAATGCGCTTGCCAGCCCCAACTGGTTCCTGGATTGGGCCTATCAAAACACCCTTGATGTAATGGCACGGCAAAGTTTGAAGAATGATTATGTTGTGGAGGTGAAAACCACCATTAACAACAAGCTGCAGGAGGCGTCGCAGGCCATTCTCAATGATGTGGTGGACAATCAGGGACCGGAAGGAAAATTCAACCAGGCTGCATCGATCACAATGACGCCGGATGGTGCGGTGAAAGCCATCGTCGGTGGGCGTGAATATGGCGACAGCCAATTCAACCGAGCCATTGTCGCCAAGCGGCAAGTGGGCTCATCCTTCAAGCCCTTTGTTTATCTCACAGCACTTGAGCACGGCTATACGCGCAAAACCATGGTGGAAGACAGCACGGCTTGCGTCGGCGATTGGTGTGTGCACAATTACAATGGTGAATCCTTCGGCAATGTGCCGCTGTGGGAAGCACTGGCCCATTCGATCAATACCGTCGCCGTCAAATTGATGATTGATGTCGGCCGCAAAAACGTTGAGGCCACGGCGCACCGGGTTGGCCTCACGGGATTGATCGACCCCTTCCCCACGATGGCGATTGGCACAAGCTCGCTGACCCTCATCGATATGGCCACCGGATATGCCACGTTTGCTGCAGGCGGCAAGTTGGCACATCCCTATGCCGTGCTTGAAATCCGCAAACCCACGGGCGAGTTGCTCTACAGCCACGCTGCCAATGAAGTGGATAGCCCGCAGGTTGATCCCTATGACAAGGTGGCTGAGCTCAATTCCATGATGCATGATGTGGTGATGTCCGGGACCGCGACGCGGGCGCAACTGGGCTATGCGCCCGTTGCCGGGAAGACCGGCACCAATGCCAATTACCGTGATGCCTGGTTCTTTGGTTTCACGGCCCATAACGTCACCGGCGTTTGGGTGGGCAATGATGACAATACACCAATGGAGAGCTCGAGAGCCAATGCCGTCACAGGCGGCCATATTCCGGCCCCGGCCTGGAAGCGCATCATGGATGTTGCTGAATTTGGACTGAAGCCGGAGAGTGTTCCCGGCGTGCCACTGGATGAGACTTATACACCGCCGCTGAGTTCACTGCCTGATCCTGTCTTGTCCAATGTTGCCAATGCAAATGGCCCCACATTGCCCAACAAAGACCAGCTTGCAACTGTGGCCGACACCGAAGCCAGCGCGGGTGACCCGAACGCGGATGCGGAGACGCAGACGGTTCTCAACGGCATACAAGATCTCATTCAGGCCGATAGTGGGGCCACTGCGCCGCAATCATCCACACATGTGCCGCGCAAACGGGCGGCAGCGGCAAATGCACATTACATAACACCGCCACCACCCAAGCATAAATCGCTGTTTGATTTGCTGTTTGGGCCGCGCCACTAAATGGTGCTGGCCCTTGCGAATACGCCACCGCAACGGGGAAGGTGTCTCTGCTTGACAGGGGCCAGAAGCCAAAAGATGGTGGCGCAGGCGGGGGCAAGTCTCGAGTCATGAAATTTCCATTGGGTTCAGTGGTCCTTTTGATCGGCGTGGTCAGTGGCTATGCCACGGGCATCAGCGCATTGGGACGGGCGGGCCAGGTCTCAGTCGACGGGAAATGGATGCAAGGCGTTGTCAACGCGAAAGACCCATCCGCGCTCTATGCGATCGGACACTTCCGCCAGGAAGGGCGGTTGCCGCCCAACCACGCCGCACTTTATTTCACACGTGCGGTTGATGACGAGGGCAATGCGCTGCGCAGCGGATGCAGCTATCAACTGAGCGGGCCACAGCCATCGGCGCGCTGGTGGTCAGTCAGCGTTGAACCGCCCGGTGGCTTTGCCGCCGCCTCGTTCACGGCACGCGATGCGGTGATGAGTGGGGATGATCAATTCTCGTTGGCCCTTTCCAAGCGGGCATTGCCCGGCAATTGGCTGGCTGTTCCTGATATCGGGTCCATCCAAATTGCATTGGTGATGAATGAGCCTTATCCCCTCAGCAAGGGGGCCAAGTTGGTGCTGCCCGCCATCAAGCGACTGGGGTGTGACTGATGGGCCGGGTGTTTTGGGTGGTGACGGCTTTGGTTCTGGGCTTTGCCGTACATTTGGCCACCGTGCTCTATTTGCCAGGCCTGACATTTCAGCGCAGCCTGGCACG
>JAYUEP010000225.1:0-2989 GCA_043739165.1 Hyphomicrobiales bacterium | reverse complement strand
AAATGGTGATGCCCGGCGACAATATCTCGTTTGATGTTGAGCTGATCACGCCGATTGCCATGGAAGAAAAGCTGCGCTTCGCCATCCGCGAAGGCGGCCGCACCGTCGGCGCCGGCGTCGTCGCAAAGATCTCGGATTGATAGGTAAAGACATGCAACGCCAAAACATCCGCATCCGCCTCAAGGCTTTTGATCACCGCATTCTCGACAACTCCACCAAGGAGATCGTGAATACGGCCAAGCGCACGGGTGCCCAAATTCGCGGTCCCGTACCGCTGCCGACACGCATTGAAAAGTTCACCGTGAACCGTTCGCCGCACGTCGACAAGAAGAGTCGCGAACAGTTCGAGATGCGCACACATTTGCGCGTTCTCGATATTGTTGATCCGACACCACAAACGGTTGATGCCTTGATGAAGCTTGATTTGGCTTCGGGTGTTGACATCGAAATTAAGCTCTAACGAGCTCACTGAGGAGAAGACGATGCGTTCTGGCATCATCGCAAAAAAACTGGGCATGACCCGGATTTACACGGAGGAGGGCGCTGCTGTGCCTGTGACCGTGTTGAAAGTCGATAACGTTCACGTTGTCGGTCACAAGACGGCTGAAAAGCATGGCTACACGGCTGTGCAGCTTGGCTCCGCCACGCCCAAGATCAAGCGCCTGACCAAGGCTGATCGTGGTGTGTTCGCCGCCGCCAAGGTGGAACCCAAGCGCAAGCTTCAGGAATTCCGCGTTTCGGTTGATGGCTTGATGCCTGTCGGCGCTGAAGTGACGGCCGACCACTTTGTGGCTGGCCAGTTCGTTGACGTGACGGGCACCTCCAAGGGTAAAGGTTTCCAGGGCGGTATCAAGCGCTGGAACTTCGGCGGCCTTCGCGCCACGCACGGTGTGTCTGTATCGCATCGTTCGATTGGTTCAACCGGCAACCGTCAAGACCCCGGCAAGGTGTTCAAGAACAAGAAGATGCCTGGTCACATGGGTTCTGAAACCGTAACGACGCAAAACATCGTTGTGGTGCGCACCGATAAAGAACGCGGCCTGATCCTCGTCAAAGGTTCGGTTCCCGGTTCGATGGGTGGTTGGGTTTCAGTGCGTGATGCCGTGAAGCGCAAGCTTCCCGATGCTGCGCCAAAGCCCGGCGCTTTCACTGCCGCTCAGGCACAAGGTTGAGGCTTGAATGATGAAGCTTGATGTAAAAACACTGGAAGACGCCAAGGCAGGCACGGTTGAAGTGTCGGAGGCCATCTTTGGTCTCGAGCCGCGTGCGGATATTTTGCACCGTGTGGTCTCTTGGCAGCTCAACAAGCGCCAGCAGGGTACCCACCAGGCCAAGAGCCGTGGTGAGATCAATCGTACCACCCATAAGCTGGGCAACCAGAAGGGCGGCGGTACGGCGCGTCACGGTTCCAGGAAGTCTGGTATTTTCGTCGGCGGCGGCAAGGCCTTTGGTCCGCGCTTCCGTTCACACGAAACCGCCTTGAACAAGAAGATCCGCGCCCTTGGTTTGCGCCATGCGCTGTCTTCCAAGGTCAAGTCTTCCGAACTCATCATTCTTGACAAGGCTGAATTGAAAACAGCCAAGACCAAGGACATGAAGGCCGTCTTCGAAAAGCTGAACCTCACCAACGCGCTCATCATTGATGGTGCAACCGTGAACGAAGGCTTCGCCAAGGCTGCGCGCAATGTGATCAACATCGACGTGCTGCCGGTTCAAGGCATCAACGTCTATGACATCCTGCGCCGCAAGAACCTGGTTCTCACCAAGGCTGCCGTTGAAGCATTGGAGGCTCGATTTAAATGAGCAAAGAACATTATTATTCAATCATCAAGAGCCCTTCGATCACCGAAAAGGGCACGCTGAATGCTGCCACGAACACCCATGTGTTCAACGTTGCATTCCGCGCCACCAAGCCACAGATCAAGGCCGCCATTGAAGGCCTGTTCGGTGTCAAGGTGAAGGCTGTGAATACGCTCGTCCGCAAGGGCAAGCTGAAGCGCTTCAAGGGCCGCCCGGCACTGCTTTCGGATCACAAGAAAGCTTACGTAACGCTGGTCGATGGCGAACGCCTCGACGTGACGACAGGACTGTGAGTTTAGCATGGCACTGAAAACATTTAATCCGACAAGCGCAGGCCGCCGCCACCTCATTCAGGTGGACCGCAGCCATCTCTTCAAGGGCAAGCCGGTCAAAGCCTTGACCGAAGGTCAGAACGCAAATGGTGGCCGTGGCAACACAGGCCGCATCACCTCGCGCCGTAAAGGTGGAGGCCACAAGACCGCTTACCGCCTGATCGATTTCAAGCGCACCAAGCATGACATGCCAGCCATTGTGCAGCACTTGGAATATGATCCAAACCGCACCGGCTTCATTGCCTTGATCAAGTATGAAGATGGCACGCTGTCTTACATCCTGGCACCACAACGTTTGGCCGCTGGTGATAGCGTCATCTCCGGCAAGCTCGTGGACGTAAAGCCCGGCAACGCCATGGAAATCGGTTCTGTCCCTGTGGGCACGGTTGTTCACAATGTTGAAACCAAGCCCGGTTCCGGCGGTTCGCTATCGCGCGCTGCAGGTACCTACGCCATGGTTGCTGGCCGCGATGGTGGCAATGTCATCATTCGTCTGAAATCTGGTGAAACCCGTTTGGTTCCTGCCAATGCCATGGCATCGGTTGGGGCTGTATCGAACGCAGACCATATCAACGAAGTGGTTGGCAAGGCCGGCCGTTCCCGTTGGAAGGGTGCTCGTCCAGTGTCACGCGGTATTGCGCGTAACCCGGTTGACCATCCCAACGGTGGTCGTACCAACGGTGGTAAGCACTGGGCAACGCCTTGGGGCAAGCCAACGAAGGGTTACAAGACCCGCGTGAACAAGAGAACGTCAAAGATGATCGTGCGCTCGCGCCATGATCGCAAAAAAGCGAATTAAGGGGTAAGCCAATGGCACGCTCAGTTTGGAAAGGCCCGTTCGTGGACGGGTATATTTT
>JAYUEP010000224.1:0-26889 GCA_043739165.1 Hyphomicrobiales bacterium | reverse complement strand
ATCGGCGTGGCCCAGCCGAAGGCGGTAATGTGTTCTTCATTCACCATCGGATCGCCGAGCTTGTCGTTCTTGTAATAGCATTCGATGATGGAACGGGGCAGGGCGGTGCCTTCTTCGAGGCCCAGGCGCTTGGCCAGAGAACCCGCCGCCACATTGCGCACCACCACTTCCAGCGGGATGATTTCAACGCTGCGCACCAGTTGTTCGCGCATGTTGAGCGAACGCAGAAAATGCGTGGGCAGGCCAATGTCATTCAGTTTGGTGAACAGGAATTCGCTGATGCGCTGGTTGAGCACGCCTTTGCCTTCAATAACGGCCTTCTTTTCAGCGTTGAAGGCCGTTGCATCATCCTTGAAATGGACGATCACCGTTCCGGGCTCCGGCCCCTCATAGAGGATCTTGGCCTTGCCTTCATAAATGCGCGTGCGCCGACTGTTCATCGAGAGAATCCTCAAAACAACTCCGTGGAGAAATCAAACTAACATATCGGGGCGGCATGGGGGGAATCCAATGGCCCCTGTTGAAAGCTTTCCTCTAGGGCGAATTGTTGCGATGCACAACGGGTTTTTGGGTCTATTGAAAACGCAGTTGATAAGTCAGCGATTACAATTACATGATGTTCACAGTAGCCGTGCCGGAAAATCCATGTAAACTGGGGCAAATCGGTTTTGAGGAGTGTGTGATGACGACATTTGACCAACGCGAAAAGGGCGAAGAGCGGAAATTCGCCAATGACGAGGAAGCCCATTTCAAGGCGCGGGCGCGGCGGGATCGGTTGGTGGGGGCTTGGGCCGCTGAAAAGCTGGGCCTCAAGGGGACTGAAGCAGAAGCCTATGCCAAGGGCCTTGTGGCGACCGATCTTGAGCAACATGGTGATGGCGATGTCATTGCCAAACTGACCAAGGATTTCGCGGCCAAGAAGGTTGATGTTTCCGGCGGCGAGATTGAACGTGTGATGCACGAGAAAATGATTGAAGCTGAAAAGCAACTCAAAGCAGGTGCATGATGGAGCTTCGCGCGCGGCTGCATGACGGCAAGCCGTTTTTGTTTTCATGGATGGGCATTCCCGGCGCCCAGCTGGCGGGCCAGTTGGCACGGGCCGGGCTTGATGGCGTTTGCCTCGATTTGCAGCATGGCCTCATCGGTGTCGACCAAGCCAATGGTATGGCGGCGGCGATTGTGGCAGCAGGCAAGCCTTGCATTACCCGGGTGTTGTGGAACGATCCCGGCCTCATCGGGCAAGCGCTTGATTTTGGCTCAACGGCGGTGATCGCGCCCATGATCAATTCGGTGGCGCAGGCCGAGGCCTTGGTGAAGGCCGCGAAATATCCGCCGCTCGGCCAACGCTCGTGGGGTGGCTATGCCATGGTGCAGGCTTCGGGCAAGTCCGCTGCTTCCTATCTCAAGGATGCCAACCGCGACACTTTGGTGTTTGCGATGATTGAAACGCAAGAGGCTTTGGACCTGGTCGATCAGATCGCCGCTGTGCCGGGGTTGGACGGATTGTTCGTGGGGCCGAGCGATTTGTCGATTGCCTTGTCGAAGGGGGCGGAACTCAATCGCACATCTGCCGCCAATCTTGTGGCGATGAGGAAGATTTGCGACGTTTGCCAAAAGCACAAATTGGTGGCTGGGGCCTTTGCAGGCACGCCGGAGATCATCAACCAATATCACAAGATGGGTTATACGTTCATGGCTGCGGTGACGGATAATGATGTGTTGCGGCTGGGTGTTGCGGCTGTAGCTGACCATGTGAACTCGGCCTGATGTCCATGAGCCTGTCTCCCGCGCAATCGCAAATTCTGGACCGGCTCATCACGCTGGTTGATGCCGCCGGCCCCATTGCGGCGCAGACGGATAAATATTTCACCAATACGGCGCGCATTGTGGCGTCGCACGGCGATGCGGAAGTGACTTTCGCCGTTTTCATGCGCCGGCGCGTTGTGGCGGCGTTGGAGCCTGTCATTCGCCTCGTCAATCACTTTGTGCCGGATGCGAAGGTGACGCGCTTTGTGAGTGAGGGTGAGGTTGTGCCCTCAGAACACAAGCTCATCGAGATCACCGGGTCGATGAAGAAGCTTTCAGAAATCGAAACGCTGCTGCTGCAGAAGACGGGCTTTCCATGTGTGGCCGCCAACAATGCCTATGAAATGTGTCTGGCCATTCCGAGCGCTGGCTTCATGGATATGCATGCGCGCCACGGTTCGGGCGCTGAAATGAATATTCTTGCTGCTTATGGTGCGAAAGTGGGCAGCGAAGCCGCGCGTGCGGCGGACAGGAAAGTGAAGGGTTTTATCGGCTCATCGCAAGACCTGACAGCGCCGTTCTTCGGTGCAGGGCAGGGCATGGGCACGATGCCACATGCGCTCGTTGGTTATGCCAGCGGCGATGTTCTCAAGGCCATGCAGCTGTTTCATGAAACGTTGCCCGAGGCCAAATCCCTGATCGCCTTGGTGGATTATACTGGTCATGAGATTGCAGATTCTTTGCGCTGTGCCGATTGGTTTTACAAGGAAGCCAAGCTGGACAAGGTCGGCAAGGCTTTCGGTGTACGGCTCGACACCCATGGCGGGCGCTTTGCCGAAGGCCTCGACTATGAAAAATCGGTCGATGTGGTGGGTGATTGGCTGAAGGTCAAAGGCGAATATTCGATTGTTGAAAAAGTTCTGGGCGGGCGCACGGTGCAGCTTGATCCTTCCAACATCCTGATCGACAAGGTGCGCCGAATCTTGTTCGGCAAGGGCGTTTCGCTGGCGGCCATTATCCACGCACGGCAGGCACTCGATGCGGCAGGATATCAATCCGCGCAGATTGTGGGATCTTCCGGCTTTGATCCACAAAAGTGCCAGATCATGGGGGCAGCGGGTGCACCCTTGGACATGGTGGGTACGGGTTCATTCCTGCCTGCCACATTGACCGAAACTTATGCAACTGCCGACATCATTAAATATGACGGCGTGCCGCGAGTCAAAACGGGGCGCGAATTCCTGCTCTGAATTCGGCATGGAGCTGACCTGCAGTGTCATTTCAGACTGAGCAATCTGTCTGAGCACTTGCCACTTGGTTACGGCTCTGCGAAGCTGGGCCATGCAGATATTAAATGTCCAAATTTACATTCGCCGGGCCTTGCTCGGATTGGTGGTTCTCGCCACGATGCTTGGCACTGGGGGCAACGCGCTAGCGGCGCGTCACCACCAACATCCGAAAATCCCGCCACCGCCACCCATTGTGGTGGCGCAAATCAACGTCAGCAGCCAAAACCTGTTTCTGACGGTCAATGGCTGGCCCGTAGGCTATTGGGCCGTGTCAACTGCGGGCATTGGCTATCACACGCCACGCGGCACATTTCAGGTGCAGAGATTGGCCAAGGTGTGGTTCTCCAAAAAATATGACAATTCACCGATGCCGAATTCCGTGTTTTTTGACGGCGGCATTGCCATTCATGGCACCTATCATCTCAAGGCCCTTGGCCACCCAGTGTCGCATGGTTGTGTGCGCCTGGCACCTCAGAATGCCGAGAGGCTTTATGATTTGGTGGAACAATATGGCCGCACGCGCACCCGCATCATCGTGACTGATTGAGCATGAGCCGATTTGCATTGATCACGGGCGGGGCACAGGGCATTGGTGCGGCGGCTGCGGCCAAGCTGTTGCGTGAAGGCTTTGGCGGCGTGTTGCTGTTGGACAGGAATGCGGCGCGACTGGAACAAGAGGCGGCGGCGCTTCGCAAGCTCGGACAGGTTGAAACGCTTGTCGCGGATTTGCGCGAGGATGCAACGCCTGCGCGGGCGGTGGCGGTCTGTGTTGAAAAATTCGGGCGCATCGATCTGTTGCTGAATGCGGCAGGCGATGTTTCGCGCGGCAGTGTCGCCGACACATCACTCGAAACCTATCGCACGCTTTTTGATATCAATGTGAAAGCGCCGCTGTTCTTGATGCAGGAAGCCGGCAAGATCATGCAGGTGCAAAAGTCTGGCACGATCATTAACGTTGCCTCGATGATTGCCCATGGTGGCCCACCGCATCTGGCAACTTACGGTGCATCGAAAGCAGCCTTGGTGCAGCTTACCAAACACGCCGCACACCAATGGGCGTGGGATGGCATTCGTGCCTTTGCAATCAATCTCGGCTGGGCCTTCACCGAAGGTGAACAGCGCACGCAGACTGTGGTCCACGCCATGCCGGAGAATTGGAGCGAGGTGGTAGGAGCACAAACGCCTGCCGGACGCTTGATCTTGCCCAGCGATATTGCCGATCTGGTGTATTACCTCACCTCACCCTCGGCGCAGATGATGAATGGCACTGTGATTGATTTCGAACAGCTGCCCTTGGGTGCGTTCCGCACACATCCGATCCTGAAGAGCTAGCCCAATTCCAGTAGGTTGATTTCCGGGGGCACGCCGAAGCGAAAGGGAATGGTGGAAACACCCAGACCACCCGACACGAAAAGGTGCTTTCCATCTTCGATCACATGGCCATAGGCATAGCGGTTGCCAAAGGCTGAAGGCACGATGGGCGAATAGCCCGCAAGGCGTAACTGGCCGCCATGGGTGTGGCCTGAAAGCGTGAGCGAGACGCGTTGCGGCATATCGGCAAACAGATCAGGCTCGTGAGCGAGATGGATGATTGGGGCATCATCGGTGACTTGTTTCAAGGTGCCATCAAGATCAGCCATGCTGAGAAAGCCGTGACCCTTCGAGCGGAAGGCAACGAGGCTGTCGGTGCCGGAAATCCAGAAGGGCAGGCCATCTTTCTGCAGCCGCATGGCGCGGTTTGCCAGAACGGGAATGCCCGCATCTTCAAAAGCGCGCTGCGCCTCAGGCGGGCCTTTCATTTGGCGCTGGGCCTCTGCGTCGCCCCACCAATCATGATTGCCATTGATGCTGAAGACACCCAATGGCGCTTTAAGCCTCGCGGCGGCCTTGGCCGTATCGCCAATGGGCACCGTGGCAAGGCGTGGGTGAATGCCAGAGACATAATCGCCCAGCAAGAAGACAATATCAGGTGCCAAGGTATTGGCCGTGTCGATGATTGCGGACCAGCGCGACAGCGGCATATAGGGATCAACCACATGCGGGTCAGCGATCAATGCGGCGCGCAGCTTCAGCCCCGGTGTCCAACCCGGGGGCGTGAAGGCATGGGCCACGGTGCGAAGGATAAAGCGCGGCTCCAACACAAAAGCATAAGCGGCAACGCCCACACCAGTTGCGGTGAAGGCGGCCAGGCCTGTCAGGAATTGGCGGCGGTTGATCATGTGGTGCGGTTGGCTGAGAATTGCGTAGAATTTGTGGAGGGAGCGCCACTGATAGAGGACACATCTTGAAGAAGACTGAAGACGAAGCTCAACACCATTGCAGATTAATTTCTGTTCATATGAGGTTTGCGCTTCGTATCTTGTACTACGATCAAAAGCTGCTTAAGGTTTCTTCAAGCCGCGCCGGGAAAAGAGCGGGCGCTTTATTTCACAGGGAGAAACGACGATGAAATTACGTATTGCATTGCTTCAGGCGGTTGCCGTTGCGGGCCTTTTGGCCTTGAGCCCCGCCGCCAAGGCCGCCGACAAGATCACCATCATGGTGGGTGGTGTTGAAAAGCAGATTTATCTGCCCGCCAAGCTTGCCGAACAACTCGGCTATTTCAAGGACGAAGGCGTTGAAGTTGAAATCCTGACGGAACCCGCAGGCGTTGACGCTGAAAACGAAATGCTGTCAGGCGCTGTGCAAGGTGTCGTTGGCTTCTATGACCATTGCGTGGATTTACAGAGCAAGGGCAAGATTGTTGAATCTGTGGTTCAATTCAGCCAGGCTCCGGGCGAAGTTGAAATTGTTTCCACCAAGCATCCCGAAATCAAATCCGCTGCTGACTTCAAGGGCAAGTCGCTCGGTGTGACGGGCTT
The DNA here is from genome assembly GCA_043739165.1 of Hyphomicrobiales bacterium. Classification (GTDB taxonomy): domain Bacteria; phylum Pseudomonadota; class Alphaproteobacteria; order Rhizobiales; family Aestuariivirgaceae; genus Aestuariivirga. The sequence continues at coordinate 20,993 of JAYUEP010000224.1, read as the reverse complement.
GGGTTCCTCCACGAACTTCCTCACGCAGTTCCTTGCCACCAAGGCGGGCCTGCAGATTGCTGATATCACCTCAGTGCCTGTGGGCGCTGGCAACACATTCATTGCCGCCATGCAGCAGGACAAGATTCAAGCTGGCATGACGACGGAGCCGACAATTTCGCGCCTGTTGAAAAGTGGCGATGGCGCTGTCTTGATCGACATGCGCACGGTTGAAGGCACCAAGGCTGTGTTGGGTGGCACCTATCCTGCTGCCAGCCTTTATATGCAAACTGAGTGGGTGAACGCCCACAAGGACATCACACAAAAAATGGCCAACGCCTTTGTAAAGACCTTGAAGTTCATCAATACACACACGGCCGCTGAAATCGCCGACAAGATGCCCGCTGATTATTATGTGGGCGACAAGGATGGCTATGTTGCGGCTCTCACTGCAGGCAAAGCCATGTTCACGCCAGACGGCCACATGCCAGCTGGCGGGCCAGAAACAGTGCTTGCGGTCTTGAGCTACAAGGAATCGATGAAAGGCAAGACCATCGACTTGGCCAAGACTTTCACATCCGAATTTGTGGACGCAGCAAAGTAAGGTTTGCAAAGGCCTGACGGTGGAGTGGAAACCTCCTCCACCGTTGCCGTCATCCCGACGAAAGTCTGGGTCCCGACATTCGTCGGGATGACGGACTTACAGTATTTTTGAGAGCTCCAAAATGGCCCCACCCGTCATCGAACTCATTCGTGTCAACCGCCGTTTCCTGACGCCGGATGGCAAGTCGCTGACGGCATTGCGGGATTTCACCATGACGGTGGAAGCCGGGCAGTTTGTGGCCATCGTCGGCCCCACGGGCTGCGGCAAGTCCACCACGTTGAACATGGTCACCGGTCTGGCACCCGCAAGCGGTGGCGAAGTGCGCGTGATGGGCAAACCCGTCACCGGCATCGATCGGCGCATTGGTTTTGTGTTTCAGACCGATGCGTTGTTCCCTTGGAAGTCGGTTTTAAACAATGTGATGGCGGGGCCCCTGTTTCGGGGTGTGGCCAAGGCCACCGCGCGCGCCTCGGCGATGGATTGGATTACTCGTGTGGGCCTTGCCGGATTTGAAAATCATTATCCGCACCAGCTTTCAGGCGGCATGAGGAAGCGCGTGGCGCTGGCCCAGACGTTTATCAACAAGCCCGAAATCCTGCTGATGGATGAGCCGTTCTCGGCGCTTGATGTGCAGACGCGGATTTTGATGCAGGGTGAGTTGTTGAAGCTGTGGTCGGAAGACAAGGCCTCTGTTGTCTTCGTTACCCATGATCTTGATGAGGCGATTGCGCTGGCAGACAAAGTCTATGTGTTGACCTCCGGCCCTGGCACTGTGAAATCTTCCTATGACATAGATCTGCCGCGCCCGCGGGTGACAGAAGAAATCCGTTACGAACCAGAATTCATCGCGCTGTCCCACAAAATCTGGAATGACCTGCGCGAAGAAGTGCAGAAATCCCACGGCGTGAAACGCGAAAGTTGAATGGAGCGCCCATGAGCAGCATGTCCCCCACGCTTGAAGTTGTTCGCACTGATTCAGAAATCGAAGCCGCTGCCGCTGTGGCGCGGGTTCGGCGCGGGCGCATGGTGCTTGCTTGGCAGTTGGGGATATTGCTTTTCATCTTAGGCGGGTGGGAACTGGCGGCGCGGTTCAATTTCATTGATCCGTTTTTCTTTGCCCAGCCCAGTGCCATTGTGCTGCGGCTGGTCACATGGATTCGTGACGGCACATCGCTGGGCCCCTTGTGGTATCAAGTCTGGGTGACGATTGAAGAGGCGATCCTCGGGTTCTTCTGGGGGGCAGTGGCTGGTGTGTTGGTGGGCATTGCTCTAGGGCGCAACAAATTCGCTGCTGATGTGTTCTCAGTCTACATCAAGGTGGCCAATGCCATCCCACGCATTGTGCTGGCCCCCATTTTCATCATGGCCTTCGGCCTGGGCATGACCTCCAAGGTGGCGGTTTCCTTTGTGATGGTGTTCTTCGTGGTTTTCGCCAATGCCTTCCAAGGTGTGCGCGAGGCTGACAAGGCGATGATTGCCAATGCGCAAATCCTGGGCGCTTCGCCGTGGGCGGTGACACGCAACGTGGTCGTGCCTTCGGCTTTGAGTTGGATTTTCGCCAGCCTCCATGTCAGTTTCGGCTTTGCCATTGTGGGCGCGGTGGTGGGCGAACTGCTCGGCTCGCGCTATGGCATCGGCCAGCTTATCGCCATTGCCCAAGGTTCATTCGATGCGGCGGGCATGTTCGCAGGGATGATTGTGCTGATCATCGTGGCCTTGATCGCGGACTATGTGATGGGCACGCTCGAAAGCAAAATCGTGCGCTGGCGGCCTCAGCCCGCAGCCGACATGTGAACTGACCCGCCTGCATCGGATGTTCAGAATGAGTCTGATGTGGCCACTGTGGTTTCAGTCTCACGGGCCTCTTTCATGCACCAGTCTCGAAACAGTGCGACCAGCGGGTTAGGCGGCGCGTTGCGCGGCGTGATGATGTAATAGGCAAATTGCGGCGGCGTGCGCAGTGCAAGTTCGAAGGGTTTTACCAACCGGCCTGCGGCCAAATCATCGGCCACGAGATTGGAATCGCCAAGTGCCACGCCCATGCCATCAATGGCGGCTTGAACGGTCAGCGAAGTCTGGCGGAAGTGCAGGCCTGACCTGTCATCAAAATCCTTGATGCCGGCGGCGGCCATCCACATTTTCCAATTGGGCCAAGGAGAGCTTTGAATTTCGTAGTCCAAATGGATCAGCTTGTGTTTCAGCAAGTCACGTGGGTGGTTGAGCGGCGTTTCCTTGGTGATGATGGAGGGGCTGCAAACCGGAAACACAATGTCGCGGAACAGCAGTTGTGCATCCATGCCCGGATAGCGGCCCTCGCCAAAGCGAATGGCAATGTCGACATCATCGCGTTCGAAATCCACCAGTGAACTGGTTACATCCAAGCGCACATCAGAGTTGGGGGCGATTTCTAGAAACCTGTCCAGCCGTGGCACCAGCCACTTGGCCCCAATGGAGGGTGAAGCCGAAACCCTGATCTGGTTGCGGTTTTCCAGGCGCTTGGCACGCTTGACCGCACGGCCCAGGGTTTCCAGGCTTTCGCGCGCAGCGGTTGCCAGAATTTCGCCTTCTTGCGTCAGGGCCATGGTGCGGCTGTTGCGGATAAAGAGCGTGACGCGAAGTTGGTCTTCAATTTCCTTGATCTGGTGGCTGATGGCGGCGGGGGTCACCCCCATGTCTTCAGCCGCCCGGGAGAAGCTCAAATGCTGGGCGGCGGCAACAAAGGCACGCAAAGAGCGGAGGCCAGGAAACTGTTCAATCATGGTGGAAAAGTGTCTATCTTCAAATTATATTAATAGATGGCGATAGAATTAGTCGTTTTTACCAAGAAACACAACATGCTATGTGTTGGGCATCAAAATTATTTAACGAAAGGTTAAACCCATGAAAAACCCAGTCACACAGACGAAGCCAACGAACCTCACTGCCCTTGGCAGGTTTGTTCGCAGTGCCTTCACGATGGATCCGGCCGCCAGCCGTCATCTGGAAAACACCTTTGTTGAAGTTCACCTGAATTCGCGCATCTGGATGGTTTGATCCAGACAGTAATCTATCTTCTCAAACGCTCCCCGGCGTTTTGGCCGTCCCAGTTCGGGCGGCCTTTTTTTGTGGCGGGCGCGGTGGCAACTATTTTCCCTTCCACACGGGCTTGCGCTTTTCGGCGAAAGCTCTGGCGCCTTCTTTTTGATCATCGCTGGAATAGAGCACGTCCACGGTTTTCAGCTTGCGCTTGGTCACCATGTCAAAGGCTTGGAGAATGGGACGGTGGCTGGTTTCGCGGTCAATTTCTTTGATGGCAGCAAACACCAGCGGCGGGCCATCGGCCAATTGCGCAGCAAGTTCGCGTGCGCGGGCCATGAGTTTGTCTGCTGGCAGCACTTCATTGATCAGGCCCCAATGCTTGGCTTCTTTGGTATCAATGGTGCGCCCCGTGAACAGCAATTCCATCGCCACATGATAGGGAATGCGGCGCGGCAGTTTGATCGTGGCCGCATCGGCCACCGTGCCAGAGCGGATTTCCGGCAGCGCAAAGGTGGCATGTTCAGCGGCCAAAATGATGTCACACGAAATCATGATTTCGAAACCGCCCCCAAAGGCGAGGCCGTTCACCGCACAGATAACTGGCTTGTTGAGGCCGGGCAATTGTTGCAAGCCGCCAAAGCCTCCCACGCCATAATCCGAGTCAGGTGCTTCGCCTGCCGCTGCGGCCTTCAAATCCCAACCGGGACAGAAGAATTTTTCACCTGCGCCCGTGAGGATAGCCACGCGCAATGTGGGATCATCGCGGAAGGCTGCGAAGGTTTCGCCCATGATGCGCGAGGTGGCGGCATCAATGGCATTGGCTTTGGGACGATCTATGGTGACTTCGAGGATGGCACCATTTTTTTCTACGCGGATGGGGGATGTCATTTTGTCCTCATTCTGATCAAAGCATCGGCGGCCACGGCACCTTGCGGCAACACGAAGAGCGGGTTGATGTCGAGTTCTTCCAAAGTGGTTTCATGCGCGGCAGCGAAGGCGGCCACGGCTTCAACGGCCTTGATCACAGCTTCGGTGTCACCCGTCTTGCCGCGATAGCCTTGCACCAACTTCCAAATGCGAAGGCTTTGCAGCGCATGGGTGATCTCCTTGCGCGTGGTGGGCAAGAGCAGTGTGGTGGAGTCTTTCAGCAACTCGGTGAAGATGCCGCCCGCACCGACCACGAGGGCCAAGCCGAACTGCGGATCGCGAGTCACGCCGATGATGAGTTCGGCCGTCGCGCCCTGCACCATTTTTTCGACGAGCACTTCAGGGCCAAGGGCTACCATGCAATTGGCGGCTGCTTGCACTTCTGCTTCTGATTTCAAATTCAGCGCCACGCCGCCAGCTTCAGTTTTGTGGGCGATGGTTGCTGAAGAGGTTTTTACCACGACGGGGAAGCCCAGTTTGGCTGCGGCTTTGCCTGCGTCTGTGATTTTGCAGACAACGCCTTCGGGCACAGTGACGCCATGTGATTTCAGCAGCAGCTTGCCCGCATGCTCGGTCAGCAGTTTTAGCTCACCCGTGATGACAGGCGCGGGGGCAAGCGCTGGCAAAGGTTCATTTTGGGCCCAATTCTTACCAATAAACGCTGCGGCTTCCAATGCTGTCAGCGTATCATCAAAGCCCATCATCGGGGCGATGCCATCGGCCGTGAGTTGCGCCATCATTTCGCGTGTCATGTTCTCTGGAAAACTGGCCAACACCACCGCGCGGGCCTTGTTGGCCTTGGCGGCGGCAGCGAAAGACCGCGCGGTTTTCAGCCAAGCGGTTGGATTGGTGGTGGGGAGCGCTGGCGTGTCAAGGATCAACACACCGCAATCGAAGCCGCCTGAAAGTGTTGCTGTAAAGGTGGCGGTGAGCTTTGGCTCATCGTTCCAGATGAAGGTGTGATAGTCGAAAGGGTTGTCGATTGAGACAAACTCGTTGAGCGAGGCCTTGATCTTGGGCTTGGTCTCTTCCTTGAAGGGCGGAAAGGAAATCTTGCGGCCCACGGCCAGATCGGCGATCAAGGCTGCTTCGCCGCCGGAACAGGAATGCGACACCAGCCTGCCACCCGGCAATGGCCCGCCGTGATGCAACAGCTTCAGCGTTTCGGCCAGTGCGGTCACGCTGTTCACGCGGGCGATGCCATAGCGCGCAAACATGGCGTCATAGAGCTGATCCGCGCCAGAGAGTGAGGACGTGTGGCTCATCGTGGTGCGTGCGCCTTGTTCAGACTTGCCGGTTTTAATGGCGACAATCGGCTTTCTGAGATCGCGCGCCTTGGCTGCAGCGCGGGCGAAGGCGGCCACATCCTTCAGGCCTTCGATGTGGAGGCCGATGGCGGTGATGCGTGGGTCTTCAGCCAGGGCCTCGACCATGCGGGTGATATCTACATCCGCCTGGTTGCCCATGGTGAAGATCGCGGCCAGCGGCAGTTCGCGCTGGGTAGTGGTGAGATTGACGGCGATGTTGCCGGACTGGGTGATGATGGCGACACCCCTTTCTCGTACCTTGATGCCATGCTCATCAGGCCAAAGGGCCACGCGCGACAAGCCGTTGACGAAGCCATAACAATTGGGGCCCATCAGAGGCATGCCGTCAGCGGCATCCAAAAGCGCGGCCTGCAAGTCGGTGGCTCCGGCTTCAGCAAAGCCGGCGGCATAGATCACGGCACCACCGCAATTTTTTTTCCTCAGTGCACGGACGATATCAACGGTGGGTTCGCGCTTCACCGCGATGAAGGCGGCGTCGACAGGGCCTTCGATCTCTTCAACGGATTTCACCGTTTCGATGCCACCCAATTCATCGCGCTTGGGATGGACTGCCCAGATTTTCCCCGTGAAGCCAAATTCACGCGTGCGTGTGATGGCAATGGCGCATTCATTACCACCAATGAAGGCGATGGATTTAGGATTGAGAAATCGGGAGAGGGACATCAACCACCCAGTGGACGAAGCAGGGCGCGAGAAATGATGTGGCGCTGGATTTCGGAGGTGCCTTCCCAGATGCGTTCAACCCTTGCGTCGCGCCAGATGCGCTCCAGCGGCAGATCACTCATCAGGCCCATGCCGCCGTGAATCTGGATGGCTTCATCGGCCACCATGGCCAGAACTTCCGTGGCCTTCAGCTTGGCCATGGCCATGTCCATCTCGGTGACGGTGCCTTGGTCATACTTCCAGGCGGCTTCATAGGTGAGCAGTTCGGCGGCCTTCAATTCCATCGCCATGTCGGCGAGTTTGAAACTCACGCCCTGGAACTTGCCGATCTGCTGGCCGAATTGCACACGGTCCACCGCGTATTGTTTGGCGAGATCCAACGCGCGCTCGGCGCGGCCCAAGCAGGTGGCGGCTACCTGCAACCGCGTGGCACCCAGCCACTGGCCTGCCACGTCGAAGCCCTTGTGCACTTCGCCCAACACTTGTGACTTGTGCACGCGGCAGTCAGTGAACTCCAAGATGCAATTTTGATAGCCGCGATGCGAGACGTTCTTGTAGCCGTCGCGCACGGTGAAACCCGCTGTGCCCTTGTCGATCAAGAAAGCGGTGATCAGCTTCTTCTTGCCACGCGGCGTGTCTTCTTCACCTGTGGCGGCGAAGAGGATCACGAAGGTGGCCTCATCGGCATGGCTGATGAAATGCTTGGTGCCGTTGATGACAAAGTGATCACCATCGGCGCGGGCGATGGTTTTCATGCCGCGCAGGTCTGAACCGATGCCCGGCTCGGTCAGCGCCAAGCAATCCGAAGCTTTGCCTTCGATGGCGGGGAACAGATATTTCTTGCGCTGTTCTTCATTGCAGGCCAGCAAGATGTTGGAGGGGCGGAACACGCAGTTCCAATGCAGCGCATAAGAGGCGCGGCCCAGTTCGCGCTCATACAAAACCCAGGTGAGCGTATCGAGGCCCGCGCCGCCAACTTCAGCAGGCATGTTGGCGGCATAGAGGCCCGCCTCAATGGCTTTGGCTTTGATCGCATCGCGCAGGGCGGGGCGTAACACACCTGTGGCTTCCACTTCTGCTTCATGCGGGAAAAGCTCGGCTTCCACAAAATCACGGGTGGTTTTGATGATGAGCTTTTGTTCGTCGGTGAGATTGAAATCCATGGATACCTACTTGATGTGAAAGGTTTCGATATGGCCATCGATGGCTATATCTTGGCCGTTGATCATGAAGGCCTCTGAGCTGGCGAGGAACACGGCGAGATTGGCCACTTCCACGGCTTCAGTGAAACGCGCCAGGGATTGTTGACTCACAAGTTCTGCCGCCACAACTTGCGCGCCTACGCCGCGCAGTTCGGCCTCGCCAGCTATGACGCGGTCAATGCGCGGGCCTTTGACGGCGCCGGGGCAAATGGCATTGCAGCGCACGTTGAATGGGCCCAGTTCAATGGCGAGGGATTTGGTAAGGCCGATCACACCCCATTTTGCCGCCGCGTAGGGCGTGCGGTTGCCAAATCCGAATTGTCCGGCGTTGGACGACATGTTGATGATGAGGCCGGATTTCTGCGCCTTCATTACGGGCGCAGCGCGACGGGCACAGAGGAACTGTGCGTCGAGGCAGACCTCAATGCATTCGCGCCACTCGGTCAACTCAATGTCGTCCACCGGCGCTGTCGGGCCCTTGATGCCGGCGTTATTGACCAGCACGTCAAGGCCGCCCAGATCATCCAACGCTTCATCAAACCAGGTGTCGATCTCGGATTCCACGCGCACATTGACCCGGGTGGCTGCAATGTTGGGATGCGTGGCGCGGAAGGCTTTCAGCGCTTCCTCGCTGGCGTCGCAGATGTGTACGCGGGCACCCTTGGCATGGAAAGCCTCGGCAATGGCTTCGCCAATGCCGGATGCGGCGGCGGTGATCATGACACGTTCGGACATGGGATCCTCCCGGATCAACCTTTTTTCTTTTTCGCGGCCTTTTTCTTCGCGGGGCGCTTCTTGGCCTTCTCTTCACGCTCCAACACCAGCCCGGCGCCGATCTTGTGTTTCTTGAACAGCTTCATCATGTCCACAAGGATGGCGTTGCGCTTGGCTTCGATCTTGGCCACGCTGCGGCCTGCGGCTTGCTTGTCAGTGCCTTCGATCAAACGCTTTTCCAGCGCGTCATTCCATTTGGGGAACTTCAAATCCGTCCATGGCAGTTCCAGCGTCGGGTCAAACTGCTTGATGAAATCGCGCATGCCACCCGGCCCGCCGCCGACATGATAAGTCATGAATGAGCCCATGAAGGCCCAGCGCATGCCAGCAGAATAGACAATCGAATCATCGATGTCGCCCGTGGTGCCCACATCCTTGTCGAGAATATGCAAAGCCTCGCGCCATAAGGCTTCTTGCAAACGGTCGCAGATATAACCGTCAATTTCCTTCTTGAGGCGGAGCACCTGCATGCCGACCTGTTCGAAATAAGCGTGGGCGCGGTCCATGGCGACGGTGTCGGTCTTCTCGCCTGGCACCAGTTCGACCAATGGCAACAAATAAACGGGATTGAAGGGGTGGCCGATCACCACGCGTTGCGGGTGCTTGGCGCATTGCGATTGCAGACGGGTGGGCAGGAAGCCAGACGAGGAAGATGACAAAACCACATCTGGCCCGGCCAAAGCGTCCAAATCGCGGAACAGTTTGATCTTCAACTCTTCACGCTCAGGGGCTGCTTCATGGATGAATTCTGCCTTGGCGGCCATCTTGGCAAGATCGGTGGTGAAAGTGAGCTTGCCTTTGTTCTTTGTTTTGCCGCGCAACGCGTCAAGTGAGGGCCATGCGGTTTTGATCTGGGCTTTCAGTTTTGCTTCGGCGGCGGGGGAAACATCAAAGGCGATCACATCAATTCCGCGGTGGAGCGCGCGCGCCGCCCAGCCTGCACCGATCAGGCCCGTGCCTGCAATGCCGATGGTCTTGATGGTCATGGCTTCTTCAATCCTAAAATCGCGCGGCCTTCGTCCGGCGTGGCCACTTTGGTGCCTAGCATTTCGATAAGCTTGACAGCCTTTTCGGTCAGGGAAGTGTTGGAGGCATAGACGCCTTTTTCGAGATAAAGATTGTCCTCGAGGCCGACGCGGGCATGGCCGCCGAGAAGCACGGCTTGCGCCACGGCATGAAATTGCTGGCGGCCAATGCAGAATGCGGCCCAAATTGCGCCCGGCGGAAGCTGAGATTTTTGGTAGGCCATGGTTTCGGTGTTGAAGGGTGCGCCCCAGGGAATGCCCAGGCAAAGCTGATATAGCGGATTGGCCTCAATCAGGCCGTCCTTCACCATTTGGTTGGAGAACCAAAGATTGCCTGAATCAAAGATTTCCATTTCAGGCTTCACGCCATAGGATTTGATCAGCTTGGCCATGGCGCGGAGTTGGTTTGGCGTTTGAATCATCACGCCGTCGCCATCGCCGAAATTGAGCGAACCGCAATCCAGGGTGCAAATTTCGGGGCGAAGCTCGTTGACGTGCAAGAGCCTTTCGATGGGGCCCACAACATCCGTCGTCTCGCCAAACTGCAACGGCTTTTCACCGGGGCCAACGGCTAAATCAGCCCCCATGCCTGCAGTCAGATTGATGATGACATTGCTGTTCTTGGCGCGGATGCGCTCCATCACTTCGCGGTAGAGATCAACACGCCTGGAACCTTTGCCGGTCTTGGGGTCACGCACATGGCAATGGACCACGGTGGCGCCGGCGGAGGCTGCTTCCAAGGCGGAAGTGGCAATCTGCTCAGGGGTGACGGGAATGGCGGGGTGTTTGCCCACGGTATCGCCAGCGCCCGTGATGGCGCAGGTGATGATGACTTTTGGCTGCATCTTGGTGTTCTCCTTGGCGTGAGACTAATTCATCATCGGCAGACCTGCCAGCCAAATGAGCCCTGGCAGGGATGAATTGCGACGTGTGGATGGTGGATATTTTAAGTCAGGGGTGAGGCTGGCTCACGCCCCCGCTTGCCATTGTTTGATGGCTTCGATGGGGTGCAGCAGCATCAGCACATTGAGGGTGAGATTGTCGCGGATTACCGCCAGCGCCAAAAGCTCCATGGCGACCGCGGCAATGATCACGCCCTTCATGGGCACGCGTGAGGCGATCCAGAAGCCAATCGCCATGAAGCCGATGTCGCTCACCGAATTGACGATGGAATCGCCGAAATAGTCGAGGGATATGGTGGCGGCGCGGTAGCGTTCAATGATGAATGAGGAGTTCTCAAACATCTCCCAGCCCGCTTCCACCGCCAGTGCCAGCGCAAAGCGATAAAACAGGGGCAGGCGCCGAAGCAGCAGCCAGCCTGCGCCGAAAAACAGAAAGCCATGGATGATGTGGGAGAGCGAATACCAATCAGCAATGTGTTGCGAGTTCTCGGAACTGTTCACCACGCCGTGCCAGAGTTTCACGTAGCCACATTTGCAGATGAGGAGGCGGCCATTATTGTGTTCAACAAGGCCTGTCACCACAGCGGTGAGGCCGAAGGCGAGGGCATAGTTTCGGGCGGTGCGAAGCATGGCCCAGTTTGACACGGCAAGTCTTAAGCAGAGGTTGCTTGAGGGTCAGGCGTCTTCGCCCGGCACTTTGGCAACCACGCAGCCTGATATTTTCCAGCTGCCATCGGGCTGTTGCTCCATGAAATAGACCGCTTCATAGCGCGCCCCATCCTCGCCGATCAGGCCGACGCGCTGATAGGGCCTTCCGTTGGTGTCAGTGCCAGAGCCTTCAAAGTCGTAAGACTTGTTGCGATAGACGGGGGCATAGCCGCCACGCACCATATTCATGAAGACATCAGGCGTGGGGAAAATGGTGTGGACATTGGGGGCCGCGTCGCCATAGGCCATTGCCGCATCGTCCTTGGCAAAGGCCTGCAACTGGTGACTAATGATCGATTGAAACGCGGGGTTGGCAGGTGTGCCTTCGTCCGCCCAAGCGGGGGTGGCGAAAACCAAGGCAGCGAGCAGGATGAGTTTTCTCATGGTGGACCTCCTGCCATGCTATACGCATGGGCAGCCGAAATAGTTTCATCCTTCGGTCCCCTTCTGTCAATTTAGTCCCGGCGAAGAGCTGCATTGCCGAAAGGGGCCGCGCCGCCTAGGTTACGGGGTCTCGATCCCATGGATGAATGATGAAACTGCCGGCCTCAATTGATGAAACTGCCCAACTTCTCACTTCGCAGGGCTATGTCGCCGGGCGCGATCTCGCAACGGTGCTGTTCCTTGCCCTTAAAATGGGGCGGCCCCTGTTTCTGGAAGGCGAGGCGGGGGTGGGCAAGACCGAGATTGCCAAGGTTCTTGCTGCGGGCCTTGGCCGCAAGCTGATCCGGCTGCAATGTTACGAAGGCTTGGATGTTTCTTCGGCGGTCTACGAGTGGAACTATGCCGCCCAAATGATCGAAATCCGCCTGGGTGAAGCGGCGGGCGAGGCCGACAAGGACAGGCTTTCCAAATCGGTCTTTGACGAACGCTTCCTGATCAAGCGGCCCTTGCTACAGGCTCTGGAAGAAACGGCTGGGGGTGCGCCCATTCTGCTGATTGATGAGTTGGACCGCACCGATGAAGCCTTTGAGGCCTATCTTCTGGAAGTGCTTTCGGATTTCCAGATCACCATCCCTGAACTCGGCACGATCAAGGCGACGCAGACCCCCATCGTCATCATCACTTCAAACCGTACGCGCGAAATTCATGATGCCTTGAAGCGCCGCTGCCTTTATCACTGGGTGGGTTATCCCGATGCGGCGCGCGAGCTGGCTATCGTCAAGGCGCGACGGCCCGGTGCCCCTGCGGCACTGGCCAAGGAAGTTGTGGGCTTTGTGCAGGCCTTGCGGGGCGGCGACATTTACAAAGTGCCGGGCGTTGCCGAAACGCTGGATTGGGTCTCGGCTTTGCATGAGCTTGATTGTGTGACGTTGGACCCGCAAGTGGTCAATGACACATTGGGTGTCTTGCTGAAATATCAGGACGACATTGCCAAGATGGAAGGCTCGGCGGCCAAGCGGATTTTGGATCAGGTGCGCGATGAACTCCGCCACACCCCCAAAGTATAGGGACAACCCGCCAGAAGCGACGGGCAAGCTCGCCGCCAATATCATGCATTTTGGCCGGGTGTTGCGCGCGGCGGGATTGCCGGTCGGGCCTGCCACGGTGCTTGATGCCTTGGATGCCGCCGTGGCCGGGCCTTTGCGCAAGCGTGAGGATTTCTATTGGACGCTGCACTCCATCTTTGTGAAACGCCGCGAGCACCGCGAGATTTTTGAACAGGCTTTCCATGTGTTCTGGAAGAAGCCCAAGATGCTCGAACAGCTAATGCAGCTGATGTATGTACAGATCGCACGTAAAGCCGATGAGAAAAAGAAAGATGCGGGCTTTCGGCGCTTGGCCGAGGCGATGTTTGATCCGTCACTGCAGGGCCGGGCACCGACAGAGCAGGGCGATATGGTGGAGGTAGATGCCAGTTTCACGGCCTCTGCCGAAGAGGTTCTCCGCCAGAAAGATTTTGAGCAGATGAGCCTTGCTGAGCAGGCCGAGGCCAAAGTGGTGCTGGCCCGTCTGCGGCTTCTGCAACGAGAGGAAAAGACCCGCCGCTTTGTGCCTTCTGCGCGCGGGCGCATCGACATGCGGCGCAGCTTGCGGGCCGCGCTGCGATCCGGCGGGCACATGGGCGTGCTATCTTGGCGCAGGCCCAAAACACGGCTGCCGCCCTTGGTGGTGCTCTGTGATATTTCCGGCTCCTGCTCGCAATATAGCCGGATGTTCTTGCATTTCCTGCACGGGCTCTGCGAAACGCGCAGCGATATTCACGTGTTTCTCTTTGGCACGCGCCTGACCAACGTGACGCGGGATTTAAAGCGCCGCGATGTTGATGAAGCTTTGGCCAAGGTGACGTCGCATGTGCAGGATTGGTCAGGTGGCACACGCATTGGCGAGACCTTGCATCAGTTCAATTATCTGTGGGCCAGGCGGGTGTTGGGGCAGGGTGCACAGGTCTTGCTGATGACTGACGGGCTGGAGCGCGATGATGTCGCCAAGCTTGAAGTTGAAATTGCGCGGCTGCGCCGTTCGGCCCGCAAGATCATCTGGCTCAATCCTTTATTGCGCTATGACAAGTTCGAGGCGGCAGCGGCAGGCATTCGCGCAATCATGCCGCATGTTGATGAATTTCGCCCGGTGCATAGTCTGGATTCAATTGCCGATCTGGCGCGAGGCCTTGCGGGGCGTGGGTGCTCAGCCCATGATGCGCAAAAGTGGTTGGAGACGATGTGATGAATATTCTGGAAACCGCACGCGCGTGGAAAGCTGAAGGCAAGGGCGTTGCACTGGCCACCGTGGTTGAAACCTGGGGCTCGGCCCCACAGCCTGTGGGCAGCCAATTGGTGGTTGATGGCGAAGGCCATTTCGAAGGGGCGGTTTCGGGCGGTTGCGTGGAAGGTGAAGTCATATCGCAGGCACAGGATTTGATCACGGCGGGTGGCCACAAGATGTTGGAATTCGGTGTGGCCGATGAAACCGCGTGGCGCGTCGGCCTGGCCTGCGGCGGGCGCATCAAGATCTATGTTGAGGCGGTGGCGTGAAGCTCGATCTTCTCAACGCAGTGATCGAAGCCAAGCGGGACAGGCGCGCGGTTGCGGTTGTCACCAACACGAAAACGGGTGTGCAGCATCTGGTGCCGCGTGCCGAGGCCGAGGCTGGTTCGGCTCTTGAGAAGGCGTTTCGGTTCGACAAGTCTGGCATGGAGGGGGATGACTTCATCGCCATTCACAATCCACCCTTGCGGTTGGTGATGATCGGTGCGGTTCTGATCGCGCAAAGTGTGATTCCCATCGCGCAGGCTTGCGGGTACGATGTGACGGTGATTGACCCGCGCGGGGCCTTTGCCACCGGGGCACGTTTTCCGGGTGTGACGCTGTTGGTCGATTGGCCGCAGGATGTGCTGCCGAAGTTTGGCCTTGATGGCCGCACTGGCTTTATGGCGTTGACGCATGATCCAAAGATCGATGACCCGGCGTTGCATTTGGCTTTGCGCTCGGAGGTGTTTTACATCGGTGCCCTGGGTTCGAAGAAGACGCAAGGCGCAAGGCAAGAGCGGCTGCGCGCTGCTGGTTTTGATGAAGCGGCACGGTTACGAATTTCCGGGCCGATCGGATTGAATATTGGCGCGGTGAGTGCGTCTGAAATCGCGATCTCGATCATGGCTGAAATGACCAAGGCGCTGCGGCTTGGCCTGGCATGAAGTTTGGCCCACTCAAAGTTGAAAAAGCTTTAGGTGCGATCCTCGCGCATTCGGCGGGTGGCCTGAAGAAAGGCCGCGTGTTGTCGGGCGATGATATTGTGCAGCTCAAGGAACAAGGTATCGCCGAAATCATCGCGGCACGCTTGACCAAGGCTGATGTGTCGGAAGATCAGGCTGCTGCCGCCATCGTCAAAGCGATTTGTGGGCCTGGTGCAATGGCGCAAGCGCCCTTCACCGGCCGGGCCAATCTGTATGCGCAAGCGCCAGGGTTGGTCATCGTGGATGAGCCGCTGCTCACCAAACTGAACCGCGTGCATGAGGCCATCACTGTCGCCACATTGACGTCGCATGAGGTTGTTGCGGCCCGGCAGATGTTGGCGACGGTGAAGATCATTCCCTATGCCGCGCCTGCCGCCGCGCTGAAGAAAGTGCTGGCGTTGCTCAGGGGAAAAACGCTGGTGCGGGTGGCGGTGTTCACGCCAAAGAGTGTTGGCCTTGTGATCACCCACACGCCCACAACCAAGCCCTCGCTCATCACCAAGTCTGAAACGGCTATTGCCGAACGGCTGGCGCGGATGGGCTCCACTTTAGGTGCGGTTTCTGTTGTGCCCCATGTTGCAGCCGAAACTGCCAAATGTATCGCAGACATGAAAGCCAGGGGCCTGTCACCCATTCTGGTCTTCGGCGCTTCGGCTATTTCGGACCGTGCCGATGTCGTTCCTGCCGCGTTGAAGCAGGCGGGCGGCAAGGTCACACATCTCGGCATGCCGGTGGATCCCGGCAATCTGATGATGTTGGGCCGCATCGGTAAGGTGCCGGTGGTCGGTGTTCCGACTTGCGCACGTTCCCCTAAGACCAACGGATTTGATTGGATTCTCAATCGTTTATGCGCTGGGCTTGAGGTGTCGCGTGAGGATGTGATGGCGATGGGGGCAGGTGGCTTGCTCGCCGAAATTACTTCTCGGCCCCAGCCGCGCGAAGCAGCGGGCACAGGTCCCAAACGCCCGCGCATTGCGGCCGTCATTCTGGCGGCAGGACAATCGACACGCATGGGCTCTAACAAACTGCTGGCTGATCTTCATGGCAGACCGTTGGTGGCGCAGACGGTGGAACGGGTTCAAGCCTCGGGCGTTGATGAGATTGTGGTGGTCACAGGCCACATGGGAGCAGAAGTTCAGGCCGCGCTTGCCGGAAAGCAAGTGCGCTTTGTGCACAACGCCGTCTATTCCGAGGGGCTGGCCACCTCGGTGCGCGCGGGCATCACGGCGGTGAAGCACTATGATGCCGCTTTTGTCTGCCTTGGTGATATGCCTTTGGTGCGCGCCGAGGATATGCAGCGGATGATGGCGGCGTTTGACCTAGAAGAAGGACGCACACTCATTGCCCCCGTGCAGGGGCGCAAGCTGGGAAATCCCGTATTGTGGGGGCAGGAGCATTTCGCCCAGTTGATGGCACTGGAGGGTGACAGGGGTGCGCGCGGGCTGTTGGAAGTGCTGCGCAATACGGTTGTTGAAATTCCCGTCGAACATGATGGCATCATGCTGGACGCGGATACACCGGAGGCTTTGGCGCAGATCAGAGCACTTGCAAATTCCTGAGGCTGACATGCCCTTTTCTGGCGATGATGATGTGGTCATGGACCAGAATGCCGAGCTTGTCGCCAGCACTGATGATACGTTTGGTCATATCAATATCTGCCAATGATGGTGTGGGGTCGCCAGATGGGTGGTTATGCACCATGATGATGGCTGAGGCCGAAAGTTCCAGCGCGCGCTTGATTACTTCACGCGCATAGACGGGCGTGTGATCCACGGTGCCGCGCTGTTGCACTTCATCGGCGATCAATTGGTTTTTCTTGTCTATAAACAAAAGCCTGAAACTTTCGGTGTCATCATAAGCCATGGCAGCGCGGCAATAGTCGATGATGGCATCCCATGAGCCAAGCACCGGGCGATTGATCACCGCCGCGCGCGTGAGGCGCAGAGCTGCGGCCTGAATGAGTTTCAACTCGCTTACAATGGCGGGGCCCACGCCCTTGATTTCTTGCAGCCGCTCAGGTGCCGCGCTGATCACTTCAGCAAAAGAACCAAAACGGGCGAGCAGGGCTTTGGCCAAGGGCTTGGTGTCGCCGCGTTTGATGGCCCGAAACAAAACCATTTCCAGCAACTCATAATCCGGCAAGG
Source organism: Hyphomicrobiales bacterium (assembly GCA_043739165.1). GTDB lineage: Bacteria > Pseudomonadota > Alphaproteobacteria > Rhizobiales > Aestuariivirgaceae > Aestuariivirga. Next base: position 4,046 of record JAYUEP010000224.1, on the reverse strand, counting down.
CCTGCGGGCCACCCACACGAAAGCGTTCGCGCAACCTCTCGCGGTGGCCGTGGTAGGTGATGGCGGAAGAAAAATCCTCAAGGCCTTTGGCCTCGGATGGTGGAGCCTCGGCGGGCTTTTCCTCGAGGCCTTTGCGCATCTCAGCTGTGATAGGGCGGGTGGTTCAGACCCGCTGGCGAGAGCGTGAAGATTTCCACGCCTGTCTCCGTCACACCTACCGTGTGTTCAAATTGGGCGGAAAGGGATTTGTCGCGCGTCACCGCCGTCCAGCCATCGCTGAGGATTTTCACGTGCGGCTTGCCCAAATTGATCATCGGCTCAATGGTAAAAATCATGCCGGGCTTCAACAGCACGCCATCACCGCGCTTGCCATAGTGCAACACATTGGGATGGTCGTGAAACACCTGGCCCAGGCCATGACCGCAGAAATCGCGCACCACCGAGCAACGCTCTGCTTCAGCGTAAGATTGGATCGCATAGCCCACGTCGCCCAAATGTGCGCCGGGCCTGACGGCGGCGATGCCGCGCATCAGACATTCATAGGTCACATTGACCAAGCGCTCGGCGGCGCGCGGTACTTCGCCGATATTATACATGCGGCTGCTGTCGCCATGCCAGCCATCGACAATCAAGGTCAAATCGACATTGACAATGTCGCCGCCCCGCAAGGGCGTGTCACTGGGGATGCCGTGGCAAACGACATGATTGATCGAGATGCAGCTGGCTTTGCGGTAGCCGCGGTAGTTCAACGTGGCGGGCAGGGCTTTGTGTTTGGCGGCAAAGGCCATGAAGAAATCATCGATTTCTTGCGTCGTCGTGCCTTCACGCAACAGGGGGGTCACTTCGTCCAACGCTTGCGCGGTCAATTGCCCAGCCTTGCGCATGGCTGCAAAACCCGTCGGGCCATGGAGCTTGATCGCTGGTTGGGTCTCTGTCTTGGTCATGACGCCATTCTGTCAGGAGCTTGCGCCCCGGTCAATGATGACGAAGGAGGTGGTGTCTCAAGCCGCGTGATCAATGGCCAAGGCGCGCTTTACCTTTTCGGTGAGATCATTGCGGGTGAAGGGCTTGTTGACGAGTTCGATCGTGTCCGGCAAGTCTTGCATCTGGCGCACGGAGCCTGGTGCATAGCCTGACATGAAAAGAATGCGCAGATCGGGCCGCACTTTCATCGCCTTCATCGCCAATTCTGGCCCGTTCATGCCGCCTGCCATGATTACATCCGAGAGAACGAGATCAATATCCGGCATGGATTCGATGGCCTTCAGGCCTTCCGGGCCATTGATGGCGGTGATGGCTTCAAAGCCCATTTCTTCAATCATCGCGGCGGCCACTTCGCGCACCGAGTTGTTGTCTTCCACCACCAGAACTTTCAGCTTGCGGCTTGGCACCGCCACCACTTCAGCAAGGGGGGCTCCCATTTCCTTGGCCACGTGTTCACGCAACTCGCTTGGCTTTTTTGGCGCTGCCGTATTGGCTTGTGATTTGAAGCGGGGCAGATAGATTTTCACCGATGTGCCAACGTTCAACTCGGAATCGATCTGCACATGACCGCCGGATTGCTTGGCAAAACCATAGATCATCGAAAGGCCAAGGCCCGAACCTGCTTCGGGCCCCTTGGTGGTGAAGAAAGGCTGGAAGACTTTCTCCAGATTTTCTGGCGCAATGCCCGAGCCTGTATCGGTGACATTGATTTCGACATAGTCACCCGGGGCCACTTCTTCATGGGCCTCGGTGTAGGTGCTGTCGAGCGTGCGGTTGGCGCTGGTGATGATGAGCTTGCCACCCTTTTGCGCCATGGCATCACGGGCATTGATGGTGAGGTTGAGGACCGCTGTTTCCAGCATGGTCTTGTCAGCCTTGACGGACCAGAGATCATCGCCGGGGATGAATTCCAGATCGATGTTTGCGGTCGCGGCCTGGCGGAGCATGTCTTGCATCGAGCTCAACAGGTCATTGACCGAGAGATCGCGGTTCTGCAAGGTTTGCTGACGTGAGTAGGCAAGCATGCGGCGGGTCAAGTCTGAGCCCTTGTCAGCGGCTTCGATGGCGGCGCGAATGCGCTTCAAGGCGCGTTCATCGCCCTTCACCAGTTGCTCGACGAGTTGGAGATTGCCCATCACCACCATTAGAAGGTTGTTGAAGTCATGGGCGATGCCACCGGTGAGTTGGCCCACCGCTTCCATTTTCTGGGCTTGATGGAATTTGTTTTCCAGTGCCTTGCGTTCGGTTACTTGCTGGCAGGCACCAAAAATATTTTCTATTTCACCCGTTTGGCTGCGTTCCGGTTCCATGGTCACGGCGAACCATTCCATACCGCCCTGTTTGGTTTTAACGGCGATCTCGAGGTTCTTTACCTGCTTGCCAAGCTTGGCGAGTTCCAGGCCCTCATTGAATTTTTCGCGGTCCCCGGGCTCGATCATCTTGATCAGGGTTTCGAGATTGGGGTGGATCATCGCATCAGCGAGTCCAATCATCGCGGCAAGTTCAGCGGTGAGGCGCGAAACACCGCTTTCGATGCGCAGCTTGAACGAGCCGATATGAGAGACGGCTTGGGTGCGCTTCAACATCAGCTCGGAATTCTTCAGGCGGTCCAGTGTCAACATTTCATTGTCGATGTTGCGGCACAGGCCGACGCATTTCTTGGGGCGGCCGGTTGAGGTGTCACGCACCAAGCCAGCGAGGCACTCGATCCAGGCATATTTGCCGGAGCGGGTTTTGACGCGGTAGCGGGTTTGGAAGATATCAGTGCCAAAGGGCGCGGTCTTGATCTTGTCGTCAATTGTGTTGCCCGCGTCATCGGGGTGGATGAGGCCGTTGAAGGATTGGTAGCTCAGTGGTTTGTCGCCCACCTTGCCGCCGAAAATTTCAACCATTTCTGGCGAGTTATAAGTCTCGCCGGTTTCATAGTCGTGGTCCCACAGGGCATAACCGCCCGAACGCAAGGCCAGATTGAGGCGGCGCTCATTCACGCTGGCTTCTTCGGCCTGTTCAAGTGAGTTCTGTTGGCCGACGAGCAGCATTTCATTGCTTTCGCCATTGGGGAACGTTTGTGCGCGGAAAACCGATTTGACGTGCGATCCCAGAGGTGGGGCGTAGGTGACTTCAATCACGGCCTGGCTTGGCTGGCGCGGATCGGGCGGCAGGTGGCGGGCGGAAAGGGTGGCGGTGCCAAATTTCATCAGCGGCTTGCCGACGATGTCGCGGCGCTGGCAATTCCACTTGTGGAGCAGGGCGGTTGATACTTCTCGCACCACAGCGTCGGGCAGGCTCACCACCATACTGTCCACATTGGCCAATTCGAAGGCGGCAACGAGTGCGTCAATCATCAGATTTCCCCAAAGTCCACAACCAAAACCCAATCATCGCGGGAAAAGGTGAAGACAGTGTTGATCTTTCGCTGACCATTGCGCTTAAGAGACAGATTGAGCATGAATATTGCAAAAAGGGGCTGATATGGACGAAAAATGGCAGAAGAACTTCCCGGTTTCATGGGACCAGTTTCACCGGGATGCCCGGGCACTCGCTTGGAGATTGAGTTCTGCTGGTAATTTCCGTGCTGTAGTTGCGATTACGCGCGGTGGGCTGGTGCCGGCAGCCATTGTCGCGCGTGAACTGGGCATTCGCATCATCGATACCGTGGGCATTGCGTCTTATGACTATGACAAGCAGGGCGAAGTCTCGGTCCTGAAAACGGTGGCCGCATCCATCATTGGCGAAGATCAGGGGGCGGGCGTGGTGATCGTTGACGATCTTGTCGACACGGGCAAGACCGCCAAGGTGGTGCGCGAGATGATGCCCAGGGCGCATATCGCCACCGTCTATGCCAAGCCGCAGGGGCGTCCCCTGGTTGATACATTCATCACTGAAGTGAGCCAGGATACGTGGATCTATCTGCCTTGGGATATGGGCCTGCATTTCATGCCGCCCATCGGCAAGGACACGACGGCTTGAGAGGCCCCACGCTTGTCAAGCAGGGCAGGCTTCCCCTAAGAGCGTGAACAGTGCGGGCGTGGCGTAATGGTAGCCGCAACGGACTTAAAATC
>JAYUEP010000223.1:0-9046 GCA_043739165.1 Hyphomicrobiales bacterium | reverse complement strand
AGTGTCTTCTCCCGCCTTGCGGGCGAGGGCAATCAGTAAAACCGCCACTCGATCCGGTTGCGATAGGTGCGGCCGGGGCGAAGGAATGAGCTGGGGAAGTTTGCGTGGTTCGGCGCGTCGGGGAGGTTTTGGGGTTCGATGGCGATGGCCTGATGCTGGTGCAGGGATGCGCCTTTGCCGGGGAGTTTTTCATTCCAGTGGATGGCCGTGTAAAACTGAATGGCACATTCTGTGGTCCACACTTCCATGCGGCGGCCAGATTTCGGATCGCGCATGGTGAGGCCTTGTTTCATCTCGCCGCGTTTGCCATCCAGCACGAAACAATGATCATAGGCTTGTTTCACGGCACGCAGTTTGCGGAAGTCAAATTCGGTGCCCGCGACGGTGGGGAGTTCACCGTTGGGCAGAAGGTTCTTGTCGGTGATCAAATAACGCGACGCATTCATCTGCACTTCTTGGGCAAAAGCTGAATCCTTGACTGCGCTTGGCCCGGCGAGATTCCAATAGGCGTGGTTGGTGAGGTTGATCACGGTGGACTTGGTTGTGGTGGCGGTGAGTTCGGCCCAGAGCACATTGCCGGTGACGCCATAGGTGGCGTTGGCGCGCAACTCACCGGGGAAGCCTTGATCACCATCAGGGCTTGTGAGCGTGAAATGAATTTCACTGCCGCGTTTGTCTGAGGCCCAGAGCTGGCTGCCAAACCCCTTCGGCCCGCCGTGAAGCTGGAAGCCTTCGCGATTGGGAACCAGTTTGACCAATTCTCCATCCAATGTGTATTGCGATCCAGAAATGCGCCCGGCATGGCGCCCGCAGGTGACGCCAGCGGAATTGTCCCATGCTGCATGGTCTTCATTCAGGGGCGTTCCGAAGACGACATCAACGCCATCGACTTCAAGGGCCTGAAGCCTTGCGCCATAGTCTGAGAAGGTGGCTTTGAGGGCGGGGGATTTGATCGATTGCATTAGTGATTGTCTCTCGGAATGCCTTGGGTTTTGGCGATGCGCTGGAATTTGGTGGAGCCTTTGATGATCATGCCCTGGGCCAGCTGTTCTGTGGTGTTGCGGAAGATTTCCTGCCAGGGCGTTTGTGAAGGCGGCACCCTATAGCCGCCGCCCTTCTCCAACTCGGCATGGCGGGCTTTGATTTCTTCGGCGGAGAGCAAGACATTGCAATCGCCCGTGTTGAGATCGATGCGCACCTTGTCGCCATTCTTGATGATCGCAAGGCCACCACCTGCCGCCGCTTCGGGCGAGGCGTTGAGGATCGAGGGCGAGCCTGACGTACCAGATTGGCGGCCATCACCCACGCAAGGGAGCGAACGGATGCCTTTTTCAAGCAGGTAATTGGGGGCGCGCATGTTGACGACTTCGGCGGCCCCGGGATAGCCCAGCGGCCCCACGCCACGGATGAAAAGAATGGTGTTCTCATCCACCTTCAAAGCGGGATTGTCGATATTGGCGTGATAATCTTCTGGCCCGTCGAAGACGATGGCCTTGGCTTCGAAGGCGTTGGGGTCTTTCGGGTTGGAGAGATAACGCTGGCGGAATTCTTCGGAGATCACCGAAGTTTTCATGATGGCTGAATCAAACAAATTGCCATGCAACATCTTGAAGCCCGCGTTTTTCTTGATCGGGTCGTTGAACTCGCGGATGACTTTACGGTTCCAAGAGAATTTGCCAGTGCAATTTTCGCCTATGGTCTTGCCGTTCACGGTGAGGCAATCTTCGTGAATTCGCTTGGCGCTGATCAATTCAGCGACCACGGCAGGTACACCTCCGGCGCGGTGGTAATCCTCGCCCAGATATTCACCAGCGGGTTGAAGATTGACCAGCAGCGGCAGATCATGGCCGTGGTTTTCCCAGTCTTTCACTTCGAGTTTGATATTGAGAAGTGCGGCAATGCCATTCAAGTGGTTGGGCGCATTGGTGGAGCCGCCGATCGCGGTGTTGACGGCAATGGCATTCTCAAAGGATTTGCGTGTCATGATCTTTGAAGGCGTTAAATCCTCGGCCACCATTTCCACGATGCGCTTGCCCGTTTCATAGGCCATTTGGCCACGCTCGCGGTAGGGTGCGGGGATTGCGGCATTGCCCGGCAGTGTCATGCCTAAGGCTTCGGCAAGTGAGTTCATCGTGGTGGCGGTGCCCATGGTGTTGCAATAGCCTGTCGAAGGCGCTGACGAGGCCACGAGGTCGACGAAGCCCTTGTAATCAATTTCGCCTGTGGCCAGTTTTTCACGCGCCAACCAGACGATGGTGCCGGAGCCGGTGCGCTGGCCCTTGTAATCGCCATTCAACATCGGGCCCGACGACAGAGCGATGGCAGGAATATCAACAGTGGCGGCGGCCATCAAGCAGGCAGGAGTGGTTTTGTCGCAACCGATAGTGAGCACCACGCCGTCGAGCGGATAGCCATAAAGCACTTCAACCAGCGAGAGATAGGCAAGATTGCGGTCCAGCGAAGCGGTTGGGCGCTTGCCGGTTTCCTGCATGGGATGAATAGGGAATTCCAGCGGAACACCACCTGCGGCAATGATGCCATCACGCACGCGTTTCACCAATTCCACATGCACCCGGTTGCAGGGGCTGAGGTCTGAGCCTGTTTGCGCAATGCCAATGATGGGCTTGCCGCCTTGCAACTCGTTCTGGGTGAAGCCGTAATTGAGATATCGCTCGAGATAAAGCGCCGTCATGTCGGCATTGGCTGGGTTGTCGAACCAATATTGTGAACGCAGTTTCAGTGGCTTGCTTGGGGCTTTTGTCATTGGGGTCTCTGGTCAGGGGCTCAGTTTCAATTGTCAGACAATAGAGGGCAATTGGTGCAAGGTCCATGCTCGATGTTGGGCCAGGGGAATGGTCGCAAATGGTCCTGCAAATTTGTAATGCGGTGTTGCTTGCCATGCTTAACAAATGTCTAAAATCGGCCACAAAATTGTCTGAAATTGAAGGCTCGGGGTTCTATAATCGGTGTAGTGTTTACATCATGTCCAAGTTCAGAAACGTACAGTTTGTTGTGGCGACAGCAGCTTCGACGCTGTCCTTGTGGATGGGTCAGGCGAAGCTGTTTTTTTATCGCGGGCAAATTAAATGCAAGGGCTTGTTCCCTTTACCGCCCGGATTTGGGATCCCACACCCATCTTACGATTTGAGCTATCGCCTCTGACTGTTGCGGGCGCACAAGGCAGAGGTGTTTTTGGCGATGGCGGGAGAATGTCGGTGGGCTGATCGCCCAGACGCGTTCTTGCGCGGCTACATACAAAACAGGACTCCAAAACTGATCGAGATCGAAGAGGCTCTCCAGCGTGACTGGCGAGGTCTCTTTGTACGGGGGATCAACTGGTCAATTAACAGGAGTCAATCATGAGAAACGTTAAAGCACTTTTCGGAATCTCGGCATTGGCGGCAATCGCAGTCACTGCCTTTCAACTGAATACATCCCCGGCAAATGCAGTCAGCATGACAAATGCTGAAATTGCCTGCCGGATTGCCCTGAAATCTGGCAGTCGAGCGGCCCTGCAATCGTTCCTAAGACTGTATCCGCGCGCTGGCACGGCATGCAATGCCACCGCCTCGACGGCGGGTGAAGATGACGGATTTTTGAAATTCGGGAACGGCAAAGATCCCGTGTTGCCAATCTCAGCTCCCCCGAGTGGCGGCAAGGATGGCGGTAAAGATGGTGGCAAGGATGGCGGTAAAGATGGCGGCAAGGATGGTGGCAAGGATGGTGGCCAACGTGACCATGATCGGGACGGACGTGACCGTGATCACCACGAACATGACGGGCATGATCGTGGTGAACGTGGCCGCGGTGGCGATGATTGGAAAAAGATTGTCGTCGAATAGTGAATTCCATTCAGCATTTGCAGTTACTTAGGCTGTGAACGAGATTGCTGTTATCGCAACAACAGGCTGCCAGGGACTTGAGCTCCGGCAGTTACCTTGGATTGTTTGGGCCGACTGATTCAGCGGCTGGCCAAGGTCGGGCAGGTTTTGACGAACTGGCTGGCGTAGCCGTAGTTCATGGTGATCAGCTGGCGTGATAGGCCGTGGTTATGGCCGATCCAGGCGCGAACCCAACCAGGGTATTTGCCCATCAGATAGCTTTGGGCCACGTGCTCAGCACGAGCGGAAACGCCTGATGGCGAATGGAATCTGAAATAGGCCCCGGGCGCCACACAGATTTGGCGCGACGGCAGGCCCAGGAAAAGTGTGCAGGCCGAATCGCATCGGCCAGTGAATTGAACACTGGCGCCGGAGTCGCGGTAGCCTGCGGCATCGGCGGCAAAGGCGGCAATATTGCCGCCGGAATTGTTGGCAATCAAAACGATCGGTCGGGAACCATCGCCCAGACCGAAGGCGCCTGCTTGGGTTGAAAACAACCCCAAGGTCAATACAGCGACACAGGCCACAAGCCTGTGCTTCGTACGAAGAAGCATGACATACCCCTCTAAGGCCCCAAAGGGCATACCATCCGAGGCTTAACTATTGGTTAAGGATTGGCCTGTCTAGATTTTTTTGCCGCCTGGTAACCTCGTTTTAGAAAGTAGTCAGAGGGGATTTTTGACCGGTAAGAAAAATTCGGCGGATTGCTGAACTACCTTTGCGTGTCTGCCCGAACAAATCCATCAAAAGCTGCCAGAAAATAGGCGCGAATATGAGGCTTCTCGTTGAGGACCTCATGATAGGATTCGGCAATGGTGATGGAACTGAACCCCGGCACTTTGGCCAGGAAGGCGCGCGTGCTCTCATTGTTCACCACCTTGTCCTGGCCCGCCATGACAATGAGCGTGGGGCAGGATGGGCCGCGGCCGCGGGGCCAATCCATCAGTTCAGCAATTGAATTCATGGCGGCGCGCAGCCAGGCATAGGTGGGTGCAGAGATGGCAAGCTCCGGGTGTTGTTCCAATGTAGTCATGTCCCTGTCCCAACGCTTTCGGTCGGACGTCAGGACATTGGCGGGAAAGTCTTGCCGTTTCATTGGCAATTTGGAGAAGCCGGGCAGGAAGAGCCAACTCAATCCGGTGATCCAGGTTGCGAAATTGAGAAACTTCACGACGAAGATGGGCCATGCGCCAAAGTGGAAACCAAGCAAGGGCGAGGTGACGACCGCACGTTCCAGCCACTTTTTGCCGCGCAGGGCCCGTAGCAGGAGGTTGCCACCGGTGGAATGGGCCAAGCCATAAACCGGTTTTGGGCAATGGGCGATGATGACGCGCGAATAGACGGCATCTAGATCAGCATCATAATCAGCAAAGTTGCGAATATGCCCGCGCAGGCGGTTGGGTAGCAGACGGTCTGACCCGCCTTGACCGCGCCAATCGAAACTGGCCACGGCAAAGCCACGGTGCATCAAATCGTTCATGGTTTCGAAATAGCGCTCCATGAATTCACCGCGCCCGCCGAGAATCAAAACAGTGCCCTTGGGGTTGGGCGGAATGGCATAGGCAGCGCGCAGCTTGATGCCCCCTTTGGAGAGCACCTCAAGGCAAGTGATATTGGCGGGTGCCCGGTTCTCGGGCGTGGGGTAAAGCTCCATGAAAGCCGTGTAACGCCTTCACGGACTGACCACAAGCTAGAGCTTCTTCACCGCCGTCACTTCACCGCTGGCAGCGCTGACATTGATTTCGAAATTCTTGCCGCTGCGCTCGGCACCATAGACCAAGGTGCTGCCGACGCAGGACTTGGAAGTGACGTTGGAGAAGCCGAAGCTGGAAACGATGGTGGCACCCTTGGCGCAACTGACGCCTGAGCCCGATGACGGCTTGAGGGGTGCTGGTGCGGGCGTGGCAGCGACGGCCGCCGAGATCGGGCCTGATGGCATGACAGGTGGCACACCGGGCGACGTGCTCGTCACGGCGTTGGGCTTCTGAACCACGGGCTTTTGCTGAACCAGTTTCTTCACATGTTTCTTAAGGTGTTTCACGGGGTAGACGGGTGCCGCATAGGGCAAGGAGGGGTCGCCATTAGTTTGGGCTGGGTCTTGATAGTAAGCGCGGCGATGATAGCGGCGGGCCATTTCGCGGCGATAGATTTCATATTGCCTTTGGTCGAACTGTTCCTGCGAAGTCATCGCGTCGGGCGGATAGTAATCCGGGGTGTCGCCATAATAATCCTGTGGCGCATAGGTATCGGTATAGACATCAGGCGCAACCGCTGTGCCATCCGGGTTCACCATTTGCCACCAGAACAATTGGCGGGCCTCAGCAGGTTGGGTGAAAGCCAAAATCGGCAATAGAGCAAAGGGGAGAAGTTTCGACAGCATGGCAATCCTCATTGTTCGAAGCCTTGTGCCTGATGATCACAACCGAATCAGGGCATGAATGCGGCGGGCGGGAGGCTTTTCGGCCTCCCGCCCGGAAAATCAACGGTTGCTTAGTACAGCGGGTTCACGGCCACGATGCGACCCGAAGTGGTGACGCTGACCCGGAACATATCGCCGTGTTTCCAGGCTTGATAGCTATAGACCGGTGCGGCGCAGTTCACCGGTTGCACACCACGGAAGCCATTGGCGCGGACGACGTTGACGCCGGTTCCGCAAGAGATGCCATAGCTCACCGGAGCGGCATAGCCCCAGCCATGGTGGCGGTGATGGTGCTGGAAGAAGAATGGATCTGGGCCGCCATCAAAGCCGCTCTCCATCATGCCATACATGGGGCGAGCTTCATGAGCAAAGCCGGGGGCATAGTCACCTGATGTGATGCCGAAAGAAAAGCCGATCTGCGGATCAGCTTGAACGGGGACGGCCGTGCCCAAGGCCACCGTTGTGGCCAAAGCAGCAGCGGCGATAAGGGACCTGGCGTTGAGGAAGGTGGCAACCATTTTAATTCTCCATTTGTTTGAACCGGTGCGTCCCACCTGTTCTTGATGTTGCCAAATTAGATGAAGGGTTCTGAACGACGCCAGAAGGCACTGTTCATCTGACGTTCAGATTCGATGGCCCTGGGGACTTGAAAAGCTGATTGCGGTTCCTATTTCTTGCGCAGGATGCCTTCGGGGTCCTGTTTGTCAGATTGCTTAAGGAGAATTGACATGTTTGATTTTACCCCCCTCTACCGTAGTTCAGTGGGCTTTGACCGCTTGTTCCAGCTTCTCGATGAAGCTGCGGCCAGCGAGACCAATTCCTATCCGCCCTATAATATCGAGCGCACCGCCGACAATGAATATCGCATCACCATGGCGATCGCAGGCTTTGGCCCCAATGACGTGGCCATTGAAGCCAAGGGCAATACGTTGACGGTCACTGGCAAGAAGGCTGACAAGCCTGCACCAGCTGGCGAGATATTGCATCAAGGCATTGCCGCGCGTGGCTTTGAGCGCCGCTTCCAGCTTGCAGATCATGTGGAAGTCAAGGGTGCTGACATGGACAATGGCTTGTTGCACATTGCCCTGAAACGCGAAGTGCCGGAAGCTTTGAAGCCACGCCAGATTGCCATTGGCTCTGGCGTGAAATTGAAGACCATTGAGACGAAGGCTGCCTGATCAGCCTGCGTTCAGGAATGGGACGGCGAGGGGCGTGGGGAAACCTGCGCCCCATGATTTTTAGATATTTCGCGGGTGGCCAAAAAGGTGAAGCCGAGTGCGACCATCGTTCCGATTGACGCGGCAATATAGATGCTGCTCAGGCCATAGTTCTGCGCAAGAAAGCCCAAGAGCAATGGCAGCAAGACCCGTGGTGGGCCGCTGACGGCTGAGACCAAGCCCAAAGCCGCAGCGCGAGATTCTGGTGCCAGTTTTGCTGCAACCGAAAACAGACAGGGAAAAATCAATCCCAGGCCCACACCAGAAATTGCGAAAGCAATGACCGAGATGCCAAAGCCTGGGCCTGTTGCCAAGATCACAAAGCCTATCAACCCAACACTGAAAGACGCGGCTACCAAGTGCAGGTCATCAAAGCGGGCCCGCAGCGCGTCGCCCACCATGCGCATGCTGCCATTGCACAATCCGTAGAAAGCGATGCCGAGGCCGGAATAGGCGGCGAGTTGTGGCTGCAACTCATTCAACATCTGGCCGGACCATTGCACGCATGTGAGTTCGGCTGCCACATCCAACCCAATGATAATGCCGATCAAGATCAGAATTTTCTTGGGCAACGGAATACGTGGTGGTGCATCGTGAGCGCGTTCGACAGATCTGTGTGGAATAGCTTTCATCACGGCATAGACAGCGGCGGCCACAAAAGGCAGGGCGGGAATGGCAGCCCAGAGTGGGCCCCAGTTCACTGAGATGAAACCACTGATCAGGCCAAAGATGCCGATGGCGTAGAGCACTGCGGCGTGAAAGGATGAGAAGACGGGCTTGGCCAGATCATGTTCAACAACCGATGCTTCGGCGTTCATGAACAGATCCATGGTTCCCGTACACAGGCTCAAGGCGACGAAGGACAGGCCAAAGGCAAAGATCGAATGCGCGGTGAGGCCGTAAACAAAGGCCACAAAGGCCACGGGCATGATGAATAGCAAGACCGAACGGTGGTCAAAACGCTTGTTCACCCAGCCGCCCAGCGACATGGTGGTGATCGTCGCCAAAGTCCCCAGCGAGGCGAGAACGCCAAAGATGAAGGCATCAGCACCGGATTGGGCCTTGATCACCGGGATGGTGCCGACTTGCGAACCAACCACGGCGCCAAAGGCAATGAAGGTGAGGGTAATCGCGGCGCGGGAAGAAATGTTCATTCAGCCGCGGCCCACCAGCGGCATCTTGGTGGCCATCACTGTCATGTTCAAAACGTTTGAATCGAGCGGCAACGAGGCCATGAAAACGACGCTGCGGGCCACGTCTTCCACATCCATTGTGGGTTCGGGTTTGATTGAACCATCAGCTTGCGGCACGCCGCCACTCATCCGCGCGGTCATCGCCGAAGCGGCATTGCCGATGTCGATCTGGCCTGCCGCGATATTATATTTGCGGCCATCGAGGCTGGTGGATTTGGTGAGGCCGGTGATGGCATGTTTGGTGGCCGTGTAGGGTGCCGAATTTGGTCGCGGGGCATGGGCTGAGATTGAGCCATTGTTGATGATGCGCCCACCTTGCGGGGTTTGGGCTTTCAT
>JAYUEP010000222.1:0-9120 GCA_043739165.1 Hyphomicrobiales bacterium | reverse complement strand
TGATGCCGATTGCAGCGGTGATGCTGGCTGTGATTGTGATGCGAGAAAAAAACTAGCCACGCAGCACCGTAATCTGTTGTTTCCCTCGCCCCGTCGGGGAGAGGGTTGGGGCCTGTCCGGCGAAGCGCAGCGAAGACGGATGGGAGGGTGAGGGGCCTTAACCAAGGTTCAGTCGTTTGCAATTAAGTGGGGTGTCACCGTAATCCTTGATAATTGAGTGGGGTGGACTGCACCCCATAAGTGAGACACGGTAAATACGGTTACAGGTAACCTTAGGAGGAAGACCTGTGCTGAAAAAAAGAGAAAGCAAATCGAAGGGTGGCCGTTTGCCGACGGCTTTGAAACTGAAGGCCATCAAGCGCGTTGAACGTGGAGAAGGTGTTGTGCCTGTGTCGCGTGATTTGGGTGTGACACGCAAGGCGCTGCATGATTGGATCAGGGCTTACAAAGCGTTTGGTGCCGAAGGGTTGAATCGCAAACCCGGCCGCAAGCCCGGGCGGAGGGTGTTGAAACCTATAGCAGAACCCGCCCCATCGCATTCATCAAGCCAGCGCATTGCTGAGTTGGAACGCGTGATTGGGCGCCAGCAGTTGGAACTCGATTTTTTTCGGCAAGCCTTGCGCGCCTTGGAAGGGACACCAGCGCAAGGCAAAAAACCTCTCGTCTCGCGCAAGTTATCAAAGACATGACTGCGGCCACGCCAAGTCTGGAAGTGCAGCGCCTATGCCAGATCTCTGGCCTGTCGCGGGCAACTTACTATCGATACGTGGGCGAAGATGCTGACGAAACTGGCGACCACGCTGTGCAAGATGCCATTCAGACGATCTGTCTGCGCCACAAATACTATGGCTACAGGCGCGTTACCGTCAGCCTACGCAGACAGGGCATAATCGTAAATGCCAAGAAAGTTCTGAGGCTTATGAGGGAAGATAATCTTTTGGCCTTGCGGCGAAGGCCGTTTCTTGTGCCGACTTCTGGAAAGCCCGAAAGCTTTGTCATCGTGCCCAATCTGGTGCGTGGGCTTTGCCCTTCGGCCCCCGATCAAATCTGGGTGGCGGATATCACTTATGTGCATTTGGCCAAGGCTTTTGCTTATCTCGCCGTCATTCTTGATGCCTTCTCGCGCAAAGCTGTGGGTTGGGCCTTGGAACCAAGCCTCAATACATCTGTCGCCATGGCGGCTCTTGATCAAGCACTTGTTTTACGCAAACCACCACGCGGCAGTCTCATTCATCATTCAGATCGCGGTGTGCAATATGCCAGTATCGCTTATCGCCAACGCCTCAGCGAACATGATGTGATCATCAGCATGTCGAGGCCAGGCAACCCATTTGACAATGCCAAGGCCGAGAGCTTTATGAAGACGCTCAAGACCGAAGAACTCAACGCGCGCTCATTCAAAACCATTGATGATGCCCGCACCCGCATCGACGACTTCATTGCAAATATCTACAACACCGAACGCCTGCATTCAGCTCTGGGCTATCTCTCACCCCTTGAGTTTGAAACCGCTTTTGCTATGACAAACACGAACTGAACAAAAACATGAAAACCACTGTAACCGTATTTATCGTGTCTCACTTATGGGGTGCAGTCCAGCACTGTCACCGAATTAAACGGGCATGATGACACACAGGCTTTCATAGAGTTAATGATCGTGGTAAGCTCGCCTCATCGGCCATAACGGGCTGGGCCGATTGACGGATGCGGTAAAGGAGAATGAGCATGAAGAAACTTTTGAAGATATCGGTGGTTGCAGCGATGGTGACCAGCAGCACAGTGGCGGCGGCACCTGAAGCATTTGCCAATGCCAAGCACCACCAAGAGCACCACATGATGGCCTGCATGGATGACCGCGACGTTGGCGGCATTATCATCCTCGGCCTGTTGCTGGGCGCGGTGACCGGTGGTGTGGGCAGTGCTGTGGCCTATGGTGGTGTCTATGCCGTTGGTGGTGCTGCCATCGGCGGTGGCGCTGGTGCTACGCTTGGCGTGTTGCACAGCCATCATCATTGTTATTGATCGCGCCCGCAAAGCAAGGCGTGACTTTCCCAATGCCAGTCCGGCCCTTGCCGGGCTGGCTTTTCTTTGCGCAGCACCAGCGTTTTGGCCGTGCCCCACCCCACTTCTCAATCATCCAATCCGAGTCCCTTCAAAATTCGGGGCGTGTTTTTTTTGATGCGCGCCGACCGGGTGGTGGATTGCTTGGCTCCGGCGAAGTGCAGGAGATAGCCCTTCTGGCGGCCGGGGGTTAAGGCATGGAAGGCTTCGGCAAGTTTGGGATTATCATCCAGGCGTGATCGAAATTCGTCCGGCACGGCAAACTCGGCCACCTTCTTCATTGTGACCTTGGCACCTGCGTTTTCAAGTGCCATGGCGGCCTTGAGATAGGTTTTCACCGTGGTGCGCAACTTGGTGATGTCAGCCAGGGAGGTAAACCTCATTTGCCGGGCGGCCTGCACATTTGCGGTCTGCTGGATGAGGATGGCTTTCGGGTCTGGCAGCAACACGCCTTTCATGAAGAGCAATGCGCAATAGTCCTTGAAGCCGTGGATCAACACCACATTGCGATCCTCGCCCATGGTGTAACAGGCCTGACCCCATTTCAACTCTTCCTGCAAGCCCGCATCAAGACAGAGCGCGCGCAGGGCCGCATATTCCTCGCGCCAGCGCTTTTCCTTGGTGTGGACCAGATTTACCTTTGGGTTCATGGCTTTCATTCTGTGGGCCCGGGCTTGACAAGTTTGGACATGCTAGCTGATTTGGGAACGGGTTCCCATGGCGACCGTAACACAGTCTCGAAGCCTCAAGGGCTGCGATAAACATTTGAAATCTGGCCACAAAAAAAGCGGCCCGAAGCCCGCTCTGTTGCGCTCGGTGCTCCCCAGCCGCAGGCGTAAGCTTGGAAGTTAGGTTGAGTCCTTCTTCCGCGCACCTGTCATAAACAGCAGGTCACCCTAAGGGCAAATCAGGCCGTGGGTGATGGCAGTGATCACCGTATGGGTAGTATTCAGGCAGTTCAGCTTGATGCGCGCCGTTTCGAGGAAGAAGCGCACCGTGCGCGGGCTGATGCCGATGATCTCAGCAATGTCTTGCTGAGTCTTGCCTTCGGCGCACCATTTCAGGCATTCCACTTCACGCGGTGTCAGGAGCGGCTTTTGCGTCGTTGTCGTCGGCAACATGCTGGCGATAAGTTTCTGGTGGAACATGTCGGCCATCAAACGCAGATTGTGATAGTTCTGGCGTTTGAAATCCAGCCAATCCCTGGCGTTCATGGTTGCGGCGATGCAGAAGAACCCCAATTCACCGCCAATCCCATGAACCGGAAAAGTCAGGCCCTGATTGCCGACGCCAAATTCCTTCGCTTCATCAAGAAAATGAACTTGCGACTTGGTCAATGTCGGGATCGAGCGCCAATCGAATGGCAGTGCCGCTTTCAAGCCATATTGGATGACCGGGTCAAGTGTGGCGTGATTGGCCGCTTCATAGCGCTGCTGCCAGGGCAGCGAATACGTGCTTTGGACATAGAAGTTTTGATAGTTTGATTGTGGCAGGTTGGCGCCAAGATAAGCGATGTTCTCGATGCCGAAGGCGCGGCAGGCCTCGGTGAAGCCATTTTCGGATTGGCCGATGTTTTCAATTGTTTCGACACGCCCGAGCAGATCGCGGATGATCTTCTTGCTCTCAAAATTGAAGGTTGCGGCAAGGGCGATCGAGTTCATGGCGCTCACTCGTCCTCGATACTTGGCTGCCACTTGCCCACGACGGGTTGGGCTTCGTCATCACCCGGCCAAGGCGGCATGGTGACGGCGATGGCTTCCAGCGGGTCTTCGCCGGTGGTACGAAATTGAAAGTGGGTGCCGACCGCAATTGAGAGCGACATGCCGGGGTGAAGTGCCGTCACCTCTTCGCCCGTTTCATTCTTGCGCCAGATTTCACCTTCACCTGCGGAGATGAACCAAAGCTCTTCCACAGTTTTATGGACCATGGCCTTGGAAGTTTCACCTTCGGCCAATTCGAAATGCGCCATGGAGCCATTGCGCGCAGCCGCAAGGATGCGGATTTCCGAACCATCTGGGGCAATCGCGTCTGGCTCTTCGGCGATTTGCTTGGTGATCATGGCGTTCCACCAAGATTAACAGGCGGGTTGGCTTGAAGCTTTGCACCTTCCGCAATGACGGCGAAATGGATCATGCCGTCGGAAAAATAATGATCGCCGCCACCGTTGCGTGCGTCTGCGATTCGCCCGGCGCCACCCAGCACATAAGTCGCCTGCAATTCCATTGTCTTGGTCAGGTCTGCCACGATCACTTCCCTCTCGGCATCGACATTAGCACCAATGTGATGGGTGATCTTGCCATTCGTGTGGCTCAGGCCAACACTTTTGTCGTATGTGCCGGAGCCAAGCCAGACGGGCCTGCCCTCCGCCCCTTGTGCAAGCACTTGCCAAAACCTGACGTGATGGCGATGTGCGGCACTTTTGCCGACGGGTTTTTCAAAGGCCAGGTCCTGAATACGGCCCTGAAAAAACAAGGCGCTGACCGGCGCGAAGCGATAGGCTTTGCGGAGCAAGACGCTGCCGGTGATTTTTAGACTAGTCTTGAGGGTCACGGGATCAGCAGGAAACCAACCCGCGGCTTTCATGGCATTCATGACTTCGTCGCGTGTGCCCACCAAACCGACATTGATTGGGTCTCCCGCGCGGCCAGATTTGGTTGTGGTTACCTTGGGAAGTACTGCAATGCCGGGCTGGCTTGCGGCTTCGCCCATTGCGAAGGGCGCTGGCAAGCCGGCCATGATCACAGCAGCAATCACTGCAGCGAAGCGCAGCACGAGGCCTGATTTTGCAGTAAATTTATTCATCTGCCCAAATGAGCGTCAAGCGGAGGCGGAGTCAAGGGAAGTGGCGCGCACCTCACGGGAGTCGAACCCGGCTCTACGACGTGAAAGGCTGTCGCCCTAGCCGATGGACGAAGGGTGTCGAGAAGCCTAACGTTTGTCTTTCCAAAGGGGTTGGCTTCATGAAACTCGGCCTTGATCTCCAACCCCATCACCGGGTTTTTGCTGCATTTGCCATGGGTGGAGTTGCTTTTGGTGGAATTTTCACGCGGGTTGGCGACATTCAATTGGCGATGGGTGTGGGGCAGGCAGCCATTGGTGGGGCCCTGATTGGCACAGCAGCGGGCATGATGTTTGCCGTCACGGCTTTTTCAAGTCAACTTGAGCGTTTGGGATTTCGCAACATCGTACTCGTTGGCCCGCCCCTGATGGCGTTAGTAACCGCATTTGCCAGCTTGGCGCCCAATCCCGTGATCCTGTTTGGGTGCCTGTTTGTCTTCGGCGTTTTGGCAGGGATGATTTCACCTGTAATGAATGTTGAAGCTGATCGTACTGAGTTGCTGATGGGCCACCGAATCATGAACCGGTGCCATTCCATTTATAGCATCGGTTTTCTCGCTACGGCCATGATCGGGGCAACAGCAAGGCAGTTCCGCATTGGCCCTTTTTCACATTTGCTGGCCATCGCTTTGCTCCTCTCAATATTGACCGTACTGACTTGGTGGCGTTTCAAACCGGCGCCGCCAAGGCAAGAAAGCAGTCAGGCGAAAGCCCCTCTGTTTGCGATCCCAACAGCGAGCATCTTGCTCACAGGCCTTTTCACCATGTCTGGCATGATCTACGAGGGAGCCGCCGCCGATTGGAGCGCCATCTATATGCGCGACGTGTTTGTGGTCGCGCCATTTGTCGGGGGTCTGGCGCTTGTGTTGAGCTCAACGGCGCAAGCATTAACCCGGTTTTACTCAGACCAATTTGTTGACCGCTATGGGCCTATCAAAGTTGCCCGGGTCATGCTGCTGGTGCTGGGGACTGGCGCGGTGGCCATCACGGCATCGCCTCTGTGGTTTATCGCATTGATTGGTTTTGCCCTCACTGGCGCAGGCAACGCTGTCATCGTGCCTCTTGCTGTTTCAGCCGCTGCCGCGCGAACCGATCGCCCGGCGGCGATCAATGTCGCATCACTCACGCAGCTTTCCTGGATCGCCTTCTTCGCCGGGCCGCCGCTGATCGGCATGGTGGCACAGCATGTTCACGTGAGAATGACGTTCGGAGCCGCGTTGCCGCTCATCGCCGTCAGTTTTGTGCTGGCACATGCGGTGTTGCACGAAAAGCCGGTCGCCTGAAATGTTTTGAAGGAGGTGGCGCGCCCTACGGGAGTCGAACCCGTCTTTACAACGTGAAAGGCTGTCGTCCTAACCGATAGACGAAGGGCGCGCAAAACTTGACGCGCATTCCTCGCGGAACGCGCGTTGGGGCGGTCTATATAAAGGTTCGGGATTGATTGCAAGCCTTCAAACCATGACAGCCGCATCTTCAATTTGCAGGCTGGGAACGCGCTTTGCGCCCCATTCATCGGCCACCAAACGGCCTGCGATATGAATGGGATGTTGGCGCTCGGAGAGCAGCAGTTCGCCCAGCTCGGTGCCCAGCGCGCGGAAGGCAATGGCTTTGAGTTTGGTGCCATCGCTGGCCAGCAAGGTGCAACGGACATGGTCGGTCCCTGCCCTGTCGGCATAGATCACCTTGTGGGCGGGGAAAACGAACATCGGCGATGGATTGGCCGAGCCATAGGGGCCTGCCTGTTCCAAAAGTTCTATGAGATCGAGCGTGGCACCACTGGCGGTCAAAGCGCCATCGACGAGAAGTGATTTGGTTTGGTTCTCGGCGACCGCCTTGGCCAGTGTCTCTTCCATGAAAGCGCGGAAAGTGGCGAGGTTGGCTATCTCCAGCGTCAATCCCGCCGCCATGGCATGACCGCCGCCCTTGATAATGTGACCCGCCTCCAAGGCGGCGCGCACGGCCTTGCCGAGATCAACGCCTGCGATGGATCGGCCTGAACCCGTCGCCTTGCCCGTGTGTTTGTTGATGGCCAGAACGAGGCTTGGCACTTGATAACGATCCTTCAGGCGCGACGCAGCAAGGCCCACCACGCCGGGGTGCCAGGTCTCTGCGGCCAGCACAAGAACCGCGGCGCGATGTTCCTTACCTAAAGCGGCTTCGGCTTGGGCGATGGCTTCATCGACCACGCGCAATTCCACCACTTGGCGGTGACGGTTCATTTCATTGAGGTGATTGGCCAACGCCACGGCCTCGCCCTTGTCCATCGCTGTGAGACAGGCCAGTGCTTCATCGGCATGGCCGACGCGGCCTGCTGCGTTGATGCGCGGGCCCAAGATGAAACCCAAAGCGTAAGGGTCTGGCCTGCGCTTGATGCCACCCACATCGCACAGTGAGGCAAGACCAAGATTGTCGCGCCGCGCCATGACCTTGAGGCCCTGGGTGACATAGGCTCTGTTGAGGCCCCGGAGCGGCACCACATCTGCCACGGTGGCCAAGGCGACGAGATCAAGCCATTGCAGGAGATTGGGTTCGCTGCCCTCTTTGTAATAGCCCTGCTCGCGCAGCAGTTTGTTGGTGGCGGCGATCAAGAGGAACACCACGCCACAGGCGCAGAGGTGGCCTTGGCCGGAGATATCATCCTGTCGGTTTGGGTTGATCACGGCATAGGCATGGGGCAGCTCCGCACCCGCCTGATGATGATCGACGATGATGGTGGTGAAGCCTAAATCTGCGGCATGGGCCAAGGGATCATGGGAGAGCACGCCGCAATCCAAGGTGAGCAGCAAATCTGCGCCCTGCTCCTTCAAGGCACTCACCGCCTTTTCGCTAGGGCCATAGCCTTCGGTGAGACGGTCCGGCAAATAGACCAGTGCGTTATGGCCCACGGCACGCAGAAAGCGCAGGAGAAGCGCTGCAGAGGACACGCCGTCGACATCATAGTCGCTGATGATGCCGATCTTTTCCTTGGTGGTGATGGCTTGCGCCAGACGCGCAGCACCCTTTTCCAAATCCATCAAGGCCGAGGGCTTCGGCATCAGCCCGCGCAAAGTGGGGTTTAGGTAATTCTCCACATCATCCAGCGCCACACCGCGCGCCGCCATGACGCGGCCAAGAATTTCCGGCAAGTCATGTTTTTCGGCAATGGTGTGAGCGAGGCGTTGGTCTTCCAGCCGCGCCTCCCACAGCTGCCCCTTAGCAGAACGCGTGATGTTCAGGAAGGCCGTGTCAGAAACGCTCAATGCGGATCACTCGGGGCGGGCCTGCCACATGGCCATCCTTCTCGATTTTCGCCATGGCTTGTTTCAGCGCGGCTTCCAGCGTGTCATGGGTGATGAGAATGAATTGTGCCGTGGCGCGCGGGGCGGTGGCATCAGCCTTGCCGCGCTGGACGATGCTTTCAATCGAGATTTTTGCCTCAGCTAATATGGTAGCGATGGCGGCCACTGCACCGGGTTTGTCATGGAGATCGAGCGCCACATAGAAGCCGCCCTCATGGGCGCGGGGCGATGAGTCCTTGTATTTCTTCAGCTGCGTGGCGGGTACGCCAAAGGCGGGGCGGATGTTGCCGCGGGCGATGTCCACAATATCCGAGAGCACAGCCGATGCCGTGGGATGGGCGCCCGCGCCACGACCTTCGAGCACCAAGTCTCCCACAAAATCACCCTTGACCACGATGGCGTTGAATACATCATCGGTTTCAGAAACAGGCGAACCACGTTTGATCAAGGTTGGGTGGACGCGCTGTTCAACGCCTGAGTCATAATTCACAGCAACACCGAGCAGCTTGATCTTGTAGCCCAGTTCTGCGGCGTTGCGGATATCGGCCAAGGCCACCTTCTCGATGCCTTCGATCTTGATCGCCGGAAGATTAACCTCGGTACCGAAGGCCAGCGAAGTAAGAACCGCCAACTTGTGCGCCGTGTCAAAGCCACCGACATCAAAAGTCGGGTCTGCCTCGGCATAGCCCAGTTCTTGCGCCTCTTTCAGCACGTCATCAAAGCTGCGGCCTTCCTCGCCCATTTTGGTGAGGATGTAATTGCAGGTGCCGTTCATGATGCCGAAGACGCGCTTGGGCGCGTTGCCTACGAGGCCTTCACGCAGTGTCTTGATGGCCGGGATGCCGCCCGCGACAGCGGCTTCAAAATTCAGGGCCACGCCCTTGGCTTCGGCAGCGCGGGCGAGTGCTGCACCATGATGGGCGAGCAGCGCCTTGTTGGCGGT
>JAYUEP010000221.1:0-3078 GCA_043739165.1 Hyphomicrobiales bacterium | reverse complement strand
GATGCCAGGCCCGACCGGCAAGGCTTTACCAAAATTCTCACAGGCCCGGCCCACCCGGACTACCAGCCCTTTTGCCTGGGGCCAGGCCACGGCACCGGCTATCAGGACCAGATCATCATTGAAGCCAAGGATTTTCTGGACGCCATCGCCAGTGGCAAACCACGCTGGCCCAACTTCCGCGATGGCATGCTGGTGAACCAAGTGATTGAGGCAGCCTGGCAGTCGCAGGAAAAACGCGGCTGGGTCAACATCGACAACATCTAGGTGCGGAGGCCGACACCACATGAAAATAAAGATTGGCAACGCCCCGTGTTCCTGGGGTGTGGAATTTGCGGATGACCCGCGCAATCCACCCTGGGCGCGCGTGCTCGATGAATGCAAGGCCGCTGGCTACAATGGTATTGAGCTTGGCCCCATCGGCTTCATGCCGGAAGATCCCGCCATTCTCGGCGATGCATTGGCCACACGCGGGCTGGAGCTGATCGGCGGCGTGGTATTCCGTCCCTTCCATGATCCGGCGAAATGGGATGATGTGTTAGATGCCTCCCAGCGCACCTGCCGCGCTTTGAAGGCGCATGGCGCGAAGCACTTGGTGTTAATCGATTCCATCTCGCCGCGCCGCGCGCCTACCGCCGGGCGCCCCAACGAGGCAGAGCAAATGTCGCCAGCCGAATGGAAAGGTTTTATCGACCGTTTCCGCACCATTGCCAAATTGGGCCATGAAGAATTCGGCCTCACGGTGTCGCTTCATCCCCATGCCGCTGGCTTCATGGATTTTGAGGCTGAGATTGAGCGCCTCTTGAATGAGATTGATCCGGCGCTCCTCAAATTGTGTCTCGACACAGGTCACAGTCACTATGCGGGGTTCGACCCTGTTCCCTTTATGAAGCGCCACATGCCACGCATCGCCTATGTTCATTTCAAGGATATCGACCCTGCGGTGCGGACAAAGGTGGTGGTCAATCGCACCGGCTTCTATGAGGCCTGTGGCCAAGGCATTTTCTGCAATCTCGGCAAGGGCATGACCGACTTCAAGGCCGTGAAGAACCTGCTGGTACAAAGTGGCTACCAGGGCTGGTGCACCGTGGAGCAGGACTGTGATCCTGCTGGTGACACTTCGCCCGTCAACGATGCCCGCGCCAACCGCGAGTATCTCAAATCCATTGGCTTCAACTGACAGGACGTTCCATGACAAAACTCAATTGGGGCATGATTGGTGGCGGCGAAGGCAGCCAAATCGGCCCGGCTCATCGGATCAGCGCGGCGCTCGACGGGCTTTATGAATTTCGCGCCGGCGCTTTGGACGTGAACGCCGAAAAGGGCAAGGCCTATGCTCAGAAGCTCGGTGTGGCGGCAGACCGCGCCTATGGCGATTGGACAGAGATGCTGGCGGGTGAAAAAAGCCGCCCAGACAAACTGGATCTGGTCACGGTGGCTACGCCAAACTCCACGCACTATGAAATCACCAAGGCCTTCCTTGAGGCTGGCATTAATGTGCTCTGCGAAAAGCCGATGACTGTGACAGTGGAAGAAGCTGAAGATATCGTGGCTTCGGCCGAAAAAGCAGGAGCGGTCTGCGCAGTAAACTATGGCTATTCAGGCTATGCTCTGGTGCGCCACATGCGCGCCATGGTGGCGCGCGGCGACTTGGGGAAAGTGCGCCTGATCAAGGCGGAGTTCGCCCACGGCTTTCACGCCGATGCGGCAGATGCCGAGAATCCACGCGTGCGCTGGCGTTATGATCCCGCGCAGGCTGGCATCTCTGCGCAGTTTGCGGATTGTGGCATTCACGTTCTGCACATGGCCAGCTATGTCGCCAATCAGGAAGCCCGCGAACTTTCGGCCGATTTCATTTCCAACATTCCGAGCCGCAGTTTGGAAGATGACGCGATGGTGAATGTGCGCATGGATGGCGGCGCTGTTTTACGGCTATGGACCAGTTCAGTCGCGGTTGGCAGCATGCATGGCCTTAACATCCGCGTTTTCGGTGAAAAAGGTGGTCTGCGCTGGGCCCAGCAATGGCCCGACCAACTGTATTGGACACCACTCAACGGCCGCACCGAAATTCTTGAGCGCGGCGGGCCGGGCCTTTCGCCAGAGGCAGACCGCGCCTCTCGCATTGCCATCGGCCATGCCGAAGGCATGCCCCTGGCCTTTGGCAATATCTATTCCGACCTGGCTGAAGTGATCACCGCAAGGAAACAATCGCGCAAACCGAGCCCCTTGGCCCAGCACTATCCAACGGCGACTGACGGACTGCGCTCAATTTCGGCGATTAAAGCTGCAGTAGAAAGTGCAAGGGCGCAGAGCAAATGGGTGGATGCCAGACCGGCCAGATATCGGTAAGTTTCGAAATGTTCTCAACGCAGCCGGTTTGAACGTCTCTCGTTGAAAAAAGATAAAAAGCCTCGTGCGGTGTTCCAAGTCAAGATTGACCGCTTCGGGTCGAGGCTGTGTAAAAACGTGCAGATGTGATAGAATGTTTTCGTGATTTGGAGATAGATCATGGGACGTTTTGTTGAAGGCGAAGACCGCAGTCAATCGTTGTTGTTGCCGGAATCTCTGGATGATTATGTGGGTGAAGATAATCCAGTTCGGGTGATCGAGGCGTTTATTGATGCGCTTGATCTGAGCGAGCTTGGGTTTGATGGCATGGTACCAGCGGTGACGGGTCGCCCTGCCTATCACCCTTCCTCAATGCTCAAAATTTATCTCTATGGCTATCTGAACCGCATCCAATCGAGCCGTCGGTTGGAGCGTGAAGCCGGACGTAATATTGAACTGATGTGGCTGACCGGACGGTTGATGCCAGACTTCAAGACGATTGCCAATTTCCGCCGTGACAATGGTCCTGCAATAGGTGCTGTGTGTAGCCAGTTCGTGGTGCTGTGCCGCAACCTTGGCCTGTTCAGCGCTGCTGTGGTTGCCATTGATGGCAGCAAGTTCAAGGCTGTGAACAATCGGGATAAGAATTTCACCGTGCACAAGGTCGAGGCGCGCATTGAACAGGTGGATGCCAGCATCACGCGCTATCTTGCTGCTTTGGACCGGGCCGACCGCGAGGAGAGCGATGTTCCC